>CAJLYG010000081.1 GCA_905210845.1 uncultured Prevotella sp. | reverse complement strand
AATATGCAATATGCACCCAAGGGTAAATATATTAAATCCAGGACTGAGAATTACGGGAATTGGAGTAAAAGCGAGTACGACAAGTGGTGCACTAAATACGTAATGGGAATGGCAATTGGGCAAGCCTTCAAGCATTACAGGCTGTCAGTGGATGTCAATCCCAACGATAAGAAAAAAGATACTTACAGACTCATGGGATGGAAATATAAGAAGACTGTTGAGCAAGAGTATGGCGATATACTTAAAGGATAAGACGTGACCTCTCGCTAACGTTCTGACAACTTCTGTAAATTGGCAAGACCTTTAAATGATAATTTACCGTTGCCTGGCCATTCATCAGCAGTGGAAGAAGTTCGTCACGTTGCTTAATTAAAATGTTATTCTCCTGTTGAATTTCGAATTGGTTATTATCTATTGGAAATACGAACTCTGCCCATTTATTCAAAAGTTCCTCTTTAGGAACTAAAATGGGATACGCCATAACGTCATCACGAGAGACTTCTTTAAATGTAGTTCCAGTCCCTAACTGTTCTATCTGCTTAATATGCAATCGTATATAATAATATAGATAGCTACTCAGTGTCTTTTTTTTAGGCACAAAACTTTTGAATCCCTGGTTTGTACATAATTCCGACTTGGCGATAGACAACAGACCAATAGGAGCTCTACTTGACATTAATACTGTGCCTACTGGAAGCATATGGGTGCTACATGAATTATAACCTTCTTGGGTAATATTGCGTTCCCCAAAATATACAAATTTTGATTGCTGGTCTGACAAATCTTTTGGAGTAATCCACACTATATTACCTCCATAGTTCCGTTCCTCTTTCGTTGAAGGTGTGGCTCCATTGTACACATCTGCAATTTTACTAATATTTTCTATATTCCAGTTCATTGGTATGTTCTGCTTCAGTTTTTCATTCCATACCATCCTACCACCGCTTGTTTTATACGGCTTGCCATTCTCATCCGGGAAGTCGAACTGAACGAACCAGTAATCGTAGAGCTGGCGGGCCATCGCCTCTAAATTATCATTTATCGTTTGACTTTTTATTCGTATATTTGTTCTTGTATAGTCAAAATATGAGATATATATGGCAACAGAAGATATACTAAATGACATTGTAAGCGGAATAAAAGATGTGCTCAGCGATGAGCAAATGAAGCAGGTGAGTATTTCAATTAAGGATGTGCTTGCAAAATATGAGATTAACAAGAAATCAAGCAATGAGGAACGAAGAGAGAAGGAAAATGCTGAGTTGCTTGAGACCTTTCTATCCGCTAAGAAGATAGAAGGTTGTTCCGACAAAACCATCCACTATTATCAGTCGTCAATAACCAAGTTGTTGAAAAGATTGTCAAAATCTATCAAGGAGATTCGTACAAATGACATCCGTCGCTATTTGGCTGAAATACAAGGGGAAAACGGTCTCAGTAAGGTAACCATTGATAACTTGCGAAGAATATTCTCCAGCTTCTTCTCTTGGTTGGAGGACGAAGACTATATAGCCAAGAGCCCTGTGCGTCGAATTCACAAAGTTCGCACCGACACACTCGTTAAAGAAGTTCTCAGTGATGAAAATATAGAAACTTTGCGCGACAGCTGTAATGAGTCTCGTGACCTAGCAATGATAGACATGTTGCTAAGCACTGGTGTTCGTGTGGGGGAGTTGGTAAAGATGAACCGAGCTGATATTGACTTTCAAGAACGGCAATGCAAGGTTTTTGGTAAAGGGAATAAAGAGCGAGAAGTCTATTTCAATGCGCGTACCAAGATTCACCTGCAACGTTATCTTGAGAGTAGAACGGATGACAATCCAGCTCTCTTTGTAACCTTATCAAAGCCACATACGCGCTTAACTATTAGTGGCGTTGAAGTTCGATTGCGAAAAATGGGAAAGGATGTTCACATAGATAAAGTTCATCCGCACAAGTTCCGCCGGACATTAGCGACAATGGCAATAGACAGGGGCATGCCTATTGAGCAAGTACAAAAGCTTCTGGGGCATGTGCGAATAGATACTACGCTGCACTATGCGATGGTTAACCAGCAAAACGTAAAAATAGCGCATCGGAAATTCATAAATTGAGTTGAATATTTCTTTGTCTTCATTAATTTCCTTAACTTTGTAGGGTCAAAAAACAGACTAAGGCAATGATGTTGACGAAGCACAAATTAGGAGATCTTCTTGAAGTTACAAGGGGCACAAGTTTGAGTGGTGAGTATTTTGCCACTCAGGGGGATTATATGCGCCTAACTTGTGGTAATTTTGACTATCAGAATAATTGCTTTAAATCGAATACATCCAAGGACAATCTTTATTATACTGGCAACTTCAACCAAGAGTATCTGATGGAGAAAGGCGACATCATCACACCACTCACGGAACAAGCTATTGGATTGCTTGGCTCTACTGCGTGGGTGCCAGAAAGTGGGAAATATATTCAAAGTCAGGATGTTGCAAAGATTATTCCTAATGAGAAGCTCCTTGATAAGCAGTTCTGCTATTACTTAATATCCTCTAAAGTTGTTAAGCAACAGCTTAGTGCCGCTGCTCAACAAACAAAAATACGGCACACTTCTCCTGATAAGATTAAAGACTGTACGGTATGGATTCCATCATTAGAGGAACAGGCCCAAATTGGTCAGTTCCTTTATGATATAGATTCCAAGATAGCTCTCAATCGTCAGATAAATGATAATTTACGTGTAAACCAAAACAAAAAACGCTTCCATCTTGCTATTTTCAGATATTATAATTATTTTTGTAGCATAAAACAAAGATGTTATGGTTACACTAAAAGTTTCAGACAAGCAAATTTCTCCTCTTGATGCCCTTTGGTCCCTTTTTAAAAGCCAGCCTAAATCCATCCGCAAGGCCTTTACTAAAAGACTTAAAGAGGAAGAATCTTCAGAGGAACTTAAAGATAATGTGGTAAAGCATATAAAGGCTGTTAGAAGTGGAAAGGAGAAAACATACTCATTTGACTCCTTAGAGGATGCAAAGAAATGGCTTGATAAATGAAATACAAGATCTGTTTTACTACATCATTCAAAAAGTCGTATAAACTTTGCAAGAGACGGGGGTATGATATGTCCTTGTTCGACGAGGTTTATAATTTGCTCGTCGACAATGGATGTCTGCCTGAAAAATATCTCCCACATCAACTCCACGGAAAGTTAAGAGGAATATGGGAGTGCCATATAACACCCGACTGGATTCTTTTGTGGGACAAAAATGACAAGGAGTTGACCCTTTATCTTATGGACACGGGGACACACGCTGACTTGTATAAGAAATAAAAATTATACCGACACTTGACCGTTCATCAACAACGGCAAAAGCTTGTCGCGCTGCTTAATAAGATTTATTATCTCTTGAGAATTTGATTTTATTTTTTCAAATATTGGCTTTACACTTTCGCAATATAAAGCGATTATGTCTTCCCCTCCTATACAAAGAGTAGATTCCTCTATATCAGAAGATATAATGGACTTGAACACAGAGCCATTGCCCTTAGCTTTTAACCATTCTATTAATTGCAAAGTTAGAAAAAACAGGTACTCATATTCTCCTGTTTTCGATTTTAAAGCATAACATGATTGATTCATAGCCATAGGAGTTCCAACAATTACAAGTTTCCCTATTGACCCACGGGCTGTTATAAAAATGACACCTTCTTCATACAAAGAAGAAGCGCAATGTTTTAATCCATCTTCTGTAATGTGGTCTTTAGTTTGTAATTGGAAAGTATTGCCATTACAATCTGTTGGACCAAAGAATGGTATTGTTCCTTTATCCCAAAACTCAGGAATAGCCTTGCTTGGAGTTCCTCCGCTTAGAATATCTGCTACTTTACCAATATTTGAAGCATACCAACCCTTTGGAATTTCTCGCTTCAACTTTTTATTCCACACCATCTTACCCCCGCTCGACTTGTACGGTCTGCCATTCTCATCGGGGAAGTCGAACTGCACGAACCAATAATCGTAGAGCTGGCGAGCCATTGCCTCTAAATTATCATTTATCTGACGATTAAGGGCAATTTTTCTATCAATATTAGAGAATATTTGCCCAATCTCCTTTTGTAACTCCAAATCAGGCAATAATACGGGTATGTTGAGTAATGCATCATAGGATAGCGTGTATCTTTGTCCGCTACCTGAAGCATTATTCTCAAAGTATTTGTGCACAATATTTGAGTGCATATAGGCATTCAAATATTTACTATCCACCAAAGCACTATTGGGAGTAAGAACGGCACAATGATAGCCAAGAAGGACATTGTCCATGTTGTCAGCTATGTAGGTTGCTATGCCTATATCGTCACGAGTCTCACTATCTTTTGTAAGGGCAACTTGTCCCTTAGATAATGTGAACTTTTCTATTTCTTGAGGTTTCGCTGTTGCTAACATAAGAGTAGGGATAAGGTCTTTGGTAATAGCCCAATTTCTATAGACATCAACAAAATTGCAGAGCTTGATGGGTGTCTCTCCTTCTTTTGTTTTCTTGTCAACATTACTCATTGCTATTGTAGCAACTTCGGACATTTTATATCTCTTGAATTTCATCTTTGGTAGCTTATTCTCCCTTTAGCTTTCGTATTTGCTTGTCAAAATCCGAATCTATCTTCTGCGTCTTGTTGAATATATCGTATTCTTGTTCTGCTTTGGCTTTAGCTTCTGCCGCAGAAATCTTTCCTTTATCAGGCAAGATGTGGTAGTTGCGGAATTCCAAGAACTTGTTAACACTGGCTGAAAACTGATCCATTGTGAAACTATTCTCACGCTCTATGAGATCCTCTATGTAGTCGAAGAAGCCAGTCACAGCACGCTCCAAACGTTTGATCTGTTCCGGTTGCAAGTAGTTCTTTGCTATGCTGACATCTGACTTCAAGACCCTGCCGTCTGGTGCATGCTTCCATGTCGTTAACCCCATGTGGTCTTTGGTATGATCCGCCCGCGTGTATATGATTTCAGCTGCCGTCATACCAGTGATGGCATAATGGAAACGATTTTGAATCATGGCATAGAAATCACGTGTCGTCGGGGAACTCTTATCGTAGTCGGTGCTGCATTCCGCATAAATGTCCGTAATCTGCTGCCATATACGGCGCTCACTTGCACGGATGGAACGGACGCGCTCAAGGAGCTCGCGGAAATAGTCTTTGCCGAATACGGCAGTTCCCTGTTTGAGTCGCTCATCGTCAAGGGCAAACCCCTTCGTGATATATTCTTTCAATACCAACGTTGCCCACTGACGGAACTTCGTTGCTTTTATGGAATTGACACGGTAGCCGACCGAGATAATAGCATCGAGAGAATAGAAATCTACTTGAGACTTTTGAGTTTTCCCTTTTATAGCTCCATGTTGAGTGGTTATTTCCATTTTGGAAACAACCACTTCTTTCTGCAATTCTCCCTCCTCGAAAATATTCTTCAGATGTTTACTTATTGCGGGTATTCCTACCCCAAAGAGCTGCGCCATAGCCTTCTGGGTACACCATAAAGTGCCGTCTTTTACAAAGACTTGTACCTTGCCCTGATCGTCGGGCATGCTGTAAAGCAGAAACTGTATCTCGTTTTCCATTCTATTCTCCTTTTACATCCTCGTTGAATTTCAGACTTGCCAGTTGCTTCATGATCTCTTCCTCAAGCTTGTGGCTTTCTTCAAACTGCTTTGCAAGCGTCGATTTGTATTCAGTCATTCGTCGGTTGAATTCTTCCTCGGTGATATCAACGTAGTCGATCTTGATGTCGAAATATTGTCCGGCAGAAAAGCTATACTTCTTCTCTTTTATCTCTTCAAGTGATACCACCTTAGAGAAATCATCGACATTTTTCATACTACGAAAAGTATTCACAATCTTGTCCTCGTCGGCTGTACTGAGCACTGTCCGCTGGTTCTTGTCAACCTTTTCTGTCGTTCCGAGCTTGGAAGCATCTATTAGAATGACCTTGTCATCCTTTTTACCTTTATCAATAAAGACCACGCTGACATTGGTGCCCGTGTTGGCGAAGATATTGGAAGGCATGGAGACTACCCCACGCAGCCAGCCCTTGTCCACCAACTTCTTACGGATGGTCAACGGTATCTTTGCTGATGCGGTGAGAAAACCAGTTGGGACGACAACAGCCGCCTTACCAGTGTCTTTCAGAATATAGAGAATATGCTGAATGAAGACAAGATATATCTCCATCTTTTGCTTGTCACCCTTTGGCACGTTTGGGATGCCAGCAAAGAAGCGGTCGGTGTTTTGGAATGCAGCGTTTGTAACCGTCTGACTAAAGTCCTCTTTGAACGGAGGATTGCTGATAACATAGTCGAACATCTTATCGAATGTGCCATTCTTGCTCTCATGTCCCCAGTCTATCAGTGAATCTCCTTGAATGACATTTGGTAATGATGAGACGAGATTGTTGAGGATCAGGTTCAGGCGAAGCATCGTCGTTGACTTCTGGCTCTGATCCTGCGTGAAGATAGAACAGTTGCCCTCACCTATCTGATGGGCCAAAGCCATCACGAGCGTACCTGTTCCTGCCGTTGGGTCGCATGTTGCAGCACTACGGATAATCTCATCTGGCGAAACAAGTAGACGAGCCATGATCGTTGCCACGGCATGGGGTGTGAAATACTCTCCATATTTTCCACTGTCTTTATTGTAATCGCTGACAAGATACTCAAATACCGTTGAGAAGAAATCGTACTTTTGATGGAAAATATCCTCAAAGTTGAAGGTGGTCAGGTTGTTGATGAGCGCACGGGCAAAGTCATCGCGCTTGTCGGGATCTGTCACATAGTTTGTCAACGACTCTAGCAACGCAACACTGCTCTTTCCGGATGTCTTAACACTGAACTTATCGGCATTGAGCTGACCGAGTGATACCATTGTATTGTCAAAGACACTGGAGAAATCTCCCTCGTTCATGCGATTATACAGATTGGCTATCAGATGTTCGGGCTTGAGTTTGGGCGTATCGGCTGGCAGATAGTCCCAAACATCCTCGCGCTCCTCATCGGTCATAGCAGTATAAGCACTCTCCCAATGAGCCGCCTCGTTAAAACGCGAGCGATACTCTTCATTCTGAATGTGCTTCAGCTCATAACCGAACTTATCGTTAAGGAATTTATAAAGGAACATCTGTACGACAATTTTATACTCATTGCCGTCACCGCTTAATCCGTTATTTCCACAAGTGGCGCGAAGTGCGTCGATAAGATCTTCTGTCTTCTTTATTATATCTGATGTGCTCATTAAAATCTCTTATATTGATGTTCGTACTCGTTGGTAATAATCCCTGCCAAATATCTACGGTCGGCTGGCTTTGCCTTGACTTCCATCTTATGAAGTATCTGCGTAATGCAATTCTTCACCTGGTCAGTGAAAAACGGTACATTATTAATGAGGTCCAAATTGTTCAACAACATTGTGTCAATTTTGTCTTTCATTGTGTTGAGAGCAAAGCATGTTTCAACTTCCGATGGAGAGATAATTACCTTGCCTGTCGACTTTTGTTCTCTGATAATACGCTTGTGGGCTCTGACAAACTTGGCATCGCCCTTGTATTTCTTTTGCAGGGCAGCATTGCGCTTGTTGATCTCCTTGATTTTCGTCATCATGTCGTCCATAAACCCGATGTCTTCCTTTGCCTCTGCGACATTGGACGGCTCAAAGCCTTTCTTTCTGAAATATTTTTTTATCTCGTCGAGAAGCGAGACATAATCGTCATCGTCCTGGTCGATATTTTCAGCCAATTCGTCAGAGAGTGCGCGCTTCTTATATTGCAACTCGCTCTTCAAGTTGTCGTTGATGACCAGTTCCCCGCTTCCTTTCTTACGGAACTTGAATTCAATCGTACCCAAAGCTTCATTGACCATGGAGGCAACTTCTGCCTCATGGTTGAAAACATCCTTCAGATTGAGGTTGCTGATACGGTCGTTGACCACTTTCAGCAGATTGTTGATATTGCCGGGTTGCATAGCCTTCACTTTCGCCTTCAGTTCTTCTGAGCCAAAAGTACGGACTTCATTCCATGTGGCTTTGGCTTCTTCAAGCTTATGCCGGATGATGATCAGTTTGTCGTGATCATCAATATCTTCCATCTGCTGGGCAAACTCCTCAGCATTGTCGGTAGTGTAGTCAAAAAGAACCTCCTGAACATCTCTCATAGTTTCCTTGATTTCATCTTCTGAAACCATGACGTGCTCAACGCTCGCATCCTCAGACTGTCCTGTGTCGAACTTTCCAAGTTCTGCCGCATAGGCGTTGTTGATGTCGTTGAAATTCTGCCTGATGTCGGCGAAATCAACTACATATCCGAATCGAATGTCCTTGTACGGCCTGTTCACACGTGTGAGCGCCTGAAGAAGATTATGGTCTTTCAATTTGCGGCCAAGGTACAATCGCTTCAGACGTGGCGCGTCAAAACCCGTCAAGAGCATATTATTGACTATCAGCAAATCAGGCTCTGCCTTCTTTCTAAATTGCAGAGAGATGTTTGCACGCTTCTCTTTGTCATAATAATCGTGCAATATCAGCTCTACTTTAAGTCCTGAGTTATCTTGGTTTGGCAATGTGCCATCGTCTTCCGGGATAACTGCACCAACCTTGGGTACGTATGTGTAATGACCGGTCTCATCCTTATGTGCCCCCATCTTATACAGACGGAACATCATGCGGGCCTGTTTATTTGTTTCACATACGATCATGCCGCCAAGCGACGGATCGTCCATTTGCAAGCGGAAGCGTTTGAAGTCATTGACGATATAGTCGAGCAAAGCTCCCACATACCTTTCATTCTCAATTATGGTTTGCCTCTTGATATCCTCCTTCTTAACCTTTATCGTTTCTTCGAGGTCGGACCATATCTCTTGTAATCGCAGCCGATAGCTGGTCTCTATATCCTCACGCATCATGCGTTTTGTAAAACCATCCTCAATAGAGCGATTATAATAATAGGTACTGATGTAGTTGCCAAAGACATCCGTGGTTTTTCGTTCCTCACCGATGAGCGGCGTGCCGGTCAAGGCGATACGAATGGCCTTCGGGTCACTTTCAAACAGGCGGCTGAGGAAAGAGCCTTTGGGGTTGTAGTCACGATGCGCTTCATCAAGGAAATATACCCGTTGGATGTTCGTGGCATATTTAGAGACGTTAATCTTACCGTCAGAATCTTTCAGTTTCTGAATATTAACGACGATTATCTCATGTTCGCCTGAGTTGTTTTCCTGTGCCTTTTCGTTGCTGAAAGTATTCATCAGCTCGTCACGATTTTCCACATTGATGACATGCAGGCCACGATTGGAGAACTCTGTCGTCGCCTGTTCCATCAAATCAAGACGGTCGACGAAAAAGTAGAATTTGGGAATGATTTGTTTTTTTGTAAAATAATCAGTAAGCACTCGTGTGGCAAAATAAGAGAGTGCCGTCTTTCCAGAGCCTTGAGTATGCCATATAATTCCACTTTGCTTACCGTCATCGATGGTCTTGCGAATAGCCTGCGTGCCGAATAATTGAGGATAGCGCATTACATGCTTTTGGAGGACATGTTTTTGCGTGTCTTCATCAATATAATCGAGATAGACAAAACCATAGCGTAGTAAATAAAGAAGACGATCCCTGGAGCAAAGGGACGTAATAATCCTATTTGTTGGTGTCGTTGGATTTTTGTCCGTTTCGTACTCAGGGGAGGATTTTAACACAATATTATTGTTGTCCTTTAGAATATAATTCTCAGCTTCTTCCTTCAAGGTCAAGTAATTGAAGTCTTTATAGAAGTCGGCGCTTTCTTCGCGAAACACATTGAAGTGCATTCGCTTCTTATCTATACAACCGTAGAATGCACCTTGGACAGGCTTGGACGTAGTAAAGTCATACTCCTTGTTGTCAGAGAATATCATCAACTGTGTAAGGTTGATAAATCTGCGAAACTTCGGATTAGGAAGACGCTGGTCATTCATGCGATAAAGTTCAACAAGTATTCCTCCTTTGTTGTTGGGCTTCTTCACCTCGATAAAGACAAGTGGTAAGCCATTAATTAGCAGAGTAATATCAGGGCGGAACTCATCGCCGCCATTTATACATGGCATTTCGGTCACACAAGTCCAGTCGTTAGTCTCCGGATGCTCAAAGTCAATAAACTTAATACCGCTTTTGGACGAGATCATCCTGTAGAACTCACGGCCCAAGTCTTCATTGTTCAGCTTATTACGAATGTCGCCGATCAGTAGGCTGATGGACTCTTCTGTCAACTGAGGATTGAATTTCCTTATCTGTCTGGCGAAAATATCCTTGGCAATATTTGTCTCCGGGTCAAGGTCTAACTCCTTTAACGCATGATAAGTGTATCCGATGCGCGTAAGGTGCATCAGTGCTGGAAACTTAACTCGCGTGTTCTCATTAAATCCTGCCATATTTATCTCTGGTTTTGTTCAATATGCAAATTTAGTGATTTTAGTTGAATTTGCGAAATACTGTAATAAAAATATGTTTCGCCTTTATTAACTTATGCTTTCGAAATAATAATTATTTGTTGATCTATAGATGACAAGAGACGCTCATATGAAAAAGCCCAGAAAACAACTTTAGCTGTTTTACTAACCAATATGCAACTGTGTCCCCGAATGTCCCAAATGTCCCGGAATGTCACAAAATGTCTTTTCTATCTGGAGGTAGTGTCTGATAATGTCTTATTTCCTTTGCCACCGAGATTTGAATCGTTCAAGTCTTGACCATTGTGGTTGTGGCAAAGCTCTGGTCTCATTGCCTAAAATCTTTAAACATGGAAGATTTTACTCATTCATTCTCCAACACAGAGTTGGCCATCAACATGAAGCTGCTCACTTGCAGACCAGGACGTATCGCTTCGGGAAAAGTCATCAACGGTGCCATCATGCGCGACAGCGAATACCACTTCACCTTTGTAGAGCACCATCAGCCCATACGGGCTAAGCTCTCCGCCGACCCGCACCTCTACAGAGGCACGTGCGTCAACATCATCGGAGACAGCCCAGCATTCCGACTCTCCTTTCACCGTCCGCGTATCCGCGATGCCGATGAACTGGCACGGTTCTGCCGACAGGCAGGCGATGAGCTCTACAACTTAGCCGGCCTTGTAGAGAGAAAACAGCCGGAAGGCTGACACGGCAAGCGTCTCAACGTCTCAATCAAAAAAGAGTGTCATATACCCCTCCTTATATATCTTATAACTAATTAATAATTAGATAGTTAGATAATAAATGCAGGACTGTGACACCCCTTGAAAAACCACTGAGACGCTGAGACGGACAACAACAAGTTTAATTCTTTAAAAGGTTAATAATCAATGCAATACAACATTACTTTATCGTCAGCTCCTACGATGCCGAGACTCGGAAACGGCACGGAGCTCTTGAAATTACTGCTGACACAGGTGTCAAAAGACATGCGACAGCCACTCGTTCCGATGATTTTCCCTGTACTGGGCGCACACATGAGCGGCGCTGAGTTTCAGTACCCCGACCTCACCTACAAGGAGCCATGCGGTATGATGGCCAACCTCGTGGCGGAAAGTGGAGGCAACAAGGGACAACTGAGCAACCTCATTGAGGCGCTATGCCGTGATTTCCGCACACACGATGAGACGGAGCTGCAAAAGCTCATTGAGTGGCAGAAGCAGGTCAAGTCGAAGTCGGCAAACAAGGAGAAGCCGGTCAGACCGG
>CAJLYG010000080.1 GCA_905210845.1 uncultured Prevotella sp. | reverse complement strand
GACGGTCCCGCAACATCGAACGGAGAAATCTCGCTCGGCAAGAATGCGCTCATCGGCTTTATGACATGGGAAGGCTATAACTACGAGGCATCCGATCCGAATCCTTCGCTGCTGTGCTATAACGCAAAGCCTCCTTGATATAACGCTCACCGTCCTTCAGTTGCTTCGCCACTAAGCAGATGCCCGCCAACGTATTGAGCGAGCTACTGATGCGACTTTTATCACCAATCTGGCGGTCGATGGCAAGGCTCTTACGCACATGCTCGATGGCATGCGCATAATCCGACAGTCTGAAATAATGTAAGCCTGCGATGTTCTCGCAATCACCTTGCAGTAGCAAGTCGTGGCCGTGCCACGCCAAAGGCAATGCCTGCGTGGCATAGCGCAGTCCCTTGACGTAGTCCTGCGTGTCATAGTAATACTCACTTGCCCAGTACCATACCAACAAGTCCACACTGTCGGGATGGGTCTTGGGCGTGACTGTGAGCAGGCTCTCCGTAAACTCCATTCGATAGAGCACACCAAACACCTTATTGGCTGTGGCAAGACGCTGTTTTCCCGATTGCCGGTCATAGTCGTCTAACAGTTGTTCCATCGTCTTGCCGTGCGCCGCCGTGTCTGCGCCCACAACGGTGGATGAAGACAGCCGGTCACCTGCCTTGACGGGTTGCCTCTCCCCTTTCCCACACGAAGCGAATAGAACGGAGGCGACAAGAAAGACACAGACAACCTGAAAGGGAAAAAGGGCACGAGAATTCCCTTTTATACCAGGATCCTTTTCATAGCGAGAAAAGCCACATTTGCAATCGTTTCTATCGTATCTCATATTTATCATTTGATAATGAATGTCTGTTCATGGATTGGTTTCACTGTTTATTGCAAAGATAAATATATTTCCCGATACTTCAAAATATTTTCTGTTTGTTTTTGGCTTTTTTTATTCCGAATGGGCATTTGCTAACAACTGAGAAATTGAAAAGACTATCACTACTAACGCGCTGTTGTTAAATCAGTTACCAACCCTCCATGACCGATTATGATAACACCCTGAAATACAAGTTGCATGATCTGGATAGACCTTTGACGAATGGTGATAAGGGGGTACACCGGATCAGTCCTTATCTTTGCAAACAAAAAACTATTCACCAAAAAACGACAAAATGAAACATTTTACGACAGAAACAAGAAGCAGGCATCTCAGGATTCCCTCTTTCATGAGGTTCCTGTGGGTGTGCCTGGCATCCTTGTACGGACTGAGTGCTTTCGGGCAAAACGTGACCATCTCGCCCTCGTCAGGCAACCTCATCGCGGCACTGACCTATGAGAATGAGGTCGGGTTTGAGAACGGATGGTCGGCCTTATGGCGACATCAGCAGCTTCCTCTCACGCTGCACGTATCCGACAAACCTGACCTCACGCCCAGTGGCGTGTTAAAAGAGCTGGTCTTTATATCGTGAATGGAAAGAAAGTAATTATCCCTTAACAGTATCATTATGATGAACAAGAAGAAATATGCAGCCCCTCAGGCTGTTCTGCATTGCATAGAGATAGAAAAACAAATGATGGCTGGGAGTGAACAATCTCCCTGGGCAGATGCCAAGCCCAACCACCCGTTTATCGATGATGAAGACGATTGGTTGGATGACGAGGATGGAATGGCGGACACACAATCCCATGGACTCTGGGAATAGATAGCTTGATCAGACTACTGGGCTCGTACGCGGGTCCAGTAGATTTTTCTATGTCCTTACCGCTCAAGAAGATCTTTACTGATCTTCTTTTTTCATTTTCCCAATAGCTTTCATCCATTTCCCACGATAGAGGCGGACCAGGAATAGAATGCCACGGAACGTAAGCTCCAATGCCATCGCCACCCAGACACCGACAAGCCCATATTGCTTCGACAGGATATAAGCCAATGTAAGTCGTACACACCACATGGACATCAGGTTCATGACGGCAGGCTTGAAGGTATCCCCGGCTCCGATGCACACCCTGAATCCCACGATCGACGCAGCAAAGAACGGCTCAGCAAAGGCCTCAATGCGCAACACATGGCATCCTAAGTCGCGTACCTCGGGTACAGGGGTCAGGAATCCGATCATCTCCGGGGCAAAGACATACATCACCACGCCCATGATCGCCATGACGATCATGCCCAGACCTACTGTCATCCATGCAAAGCTACGACACAGTTCCTTGCGACCGGACCCAAATGCCTGTCCCACCAAGGTTGAGGCGGCATCACCAATTCCATAGCCCGGCATGTAACACAGGCTCTCTGCCGTCACGGCAAAGGAATTGGCAGCAATGGCAACATTCCCCAACGGCGCAACAATCATCGTGGAAACGATCTGGGCTCCATTCATCAGCACGTATTGCAATGCCATCGGAGCACTGATGCGAACCGACTCCCACACATAAAGAGGTTGCCATTGGAAAGGGGAACGGTCGAGATGCCATGCCAAGATGGGATTGCGACGCACGGTGAAATAGATGAGCAGCAATGAGGTCAGGGCATAAGCCAAAGCAGTGCCGATAGCCGCACCTTCCACGCCTAAGCCCAAGCCGAACACCGGGACATCCATTCCGAAGACAGAAAGGGTACGGGAAGGGAATATGAAAAGGAAATTGAACACTACATCAAGCACACATGCCAACACGGCAACCGCACTGGGACTTCTCATGTCACCACTCGCCTTGAGTAGTGCGGAGGACAGGTTCTCCATCATGAAGAACGGGGCAGCCATAGAGAAAATGAAGAAATAAGAGGAAGCATCCTTCTGGATGTCAGCACCACCACCTAACCAAAGGGGGAGCTGACCAGAGATCGCTGCCGCCACTGCCATGAGCAATAAGGAAAAAACAAAGCAGAACAAGAAGCCATGCTTCATCACTCGCCGTGCCTGGTCAAAGTCGTTGGCACCAATAAAATGCGCCACCTGCACGGCAAAGCCCATTGAGGCAGCTGCGGTGAGGGAGCCAAATAGCCAAGAGGCAGGCTCTACAAGCCCGATCGCTGCGCTGGCCTCCGTTCCCAATGACCCTACCATCGACGCATCAATATAGAACATCAGCACATTCGTCACCTGTGCAAGAATAGAAGGGATGCTCAATCCGATAATCAGACTGAGTTTCTCACCATTTGTCATTGCCCGTCCCTCGCGAATGGAGGTGAGCAGGGCATCACTGTGCTGTTTGTTCCACATAAAAGGGAAGATAGGTTGTTATCGTATGGAAGAACCGAATCGCAGAAAAAGGGAGCATGTCTTGACAACACACTCCCCTATCCATCTACCTACAGATTCTTAAGAATCGTATTCCTTATTCTGTTACCCAGTAGCCTGTCGAGGATGTGGATTCCACGCCCCGCTGCCCTTTCGCCTTCCAGGAAGGTATTTCCGCGCCGGCACGGTAGTATGCTACTAAAGTAATATCGAAAATCAAGTTACTGCATCCCGGGATCGTCACGGTCGAACCAGATGAGGAGTAATCACTCGTGCCATATCCCAACTGATACGGGATGGTCACCTGCCAGCGATCGCCAATGTGCATGTTCTGCAAGGCGGTGGCAAAGCCATCCACGCAATTGGAAGGACTCAGGACAACAGGTACCATGGTCTTCAGGTTATAGTCACCCGACCAGGAACTGTCGAACACCCATCCACTCGGATAACTGGTGCTGGGGATCAACCTGCCTTCATAATGCACACGGACAGAATCCGTGTAGAACGGGCAACCGCTGCCCGTACCTTTGTTCAAGACCTTCACCGCGATGTAATTAGTTGGGTCCGTGGCAACAGAATCATTGAACGACCAGTTGTGGATCAGCTTGTAAGTGCCATCGGCATTCGCCTTGGCTGTGTTGTATGCCGTAGAGAAATAACTGTCATTTTTCTCCTGCCAGTTGACAAATTCCTCTGCCGAGTCATCCGTCTCACTGCATGACGAGATTCCCATAACAGCCAACAGCATGGCAACGATAGATAGTACTTGATATTTCTTCATTCTTGATTATACAGACAATTTTTTAAGAAGACTGGTGATGCTCACCTTATCCTCGATAATGCTCTCCAAGTTGTCAATAGGCACGCGCTCTTGCTCCATCGTATCACGGAAGCGCAGGGTAACGGTATTATCCTTGAGCGTGTCATAATCGACTGTGACGCAATACGGAGTACCGATAGCATCCTGGCGACGGTAACGCTTGCCTATCGTATCCTTTTCATCGTAATGGGTATTGAACTTGAACTTCAGGCTATTGACGATCTCACGCGCCTTCTCTGGCAGCCCGTCTTTCTTCACCAACGGCATGACAGCCAATTTCACGGGAGCCATGGCGGGCGGCAACATCAGCACGACACGAGTCTCTCCATTCTCCAATTTCTCCTCCACGTAGCTATGGCACATGATAGAGAGGAACATACGGTCAACGCCAATAGAAGTCTCCACGTCATAAGGAGTATAACTGGTATTGGTCTCCGGGTCAAAGTACTTGATCTGACGACCGCTAAACTTCTCATGCTGCGAGAGGTCGAAATCCGTACGGCTGTGGATACCTTCCACTTCCTTGAAGCCGAACGGCATGCGGAACTCGATATCCGTTGCTGCATTGGCATAGTGAGCCAGTTTCTCATGGTCATGGAAGCGGTAGTTCTCATTGCCCATGCCCAAGTTCTCATGCCACTCAAGACGATGCTTCTTCCAATATTCGAACCACTCCATCTCCGTGCCCGGCTTGCAGAAGAACTGCATTTCCATCTGTTCGAACTCACGCATCCGGAAGACGAATTGGCGCGCCACGATCTCATTACGGAAAGCCTTGCCGATCTGCGCAATACCGAAAGGCAATTTCATCCGGCCCGTTTTCTGTACATTCAGGTAGTTGACGAAGATACCCTGTGCGGTCTCTGGACGGAGGTAGATCTTGCTCGTAGCCTCAGCCGTAGAGCCCATCTCCGTAGAGAACATCAAGTTAAACTGGCGTACATCCGTCCAGTTCTTTGTCCCAGAGATAGGATCAACGATCCCCTCGTCAAGGATGATCTGCTTGAGTTCCGCCAAGTCAGGTCCTTGCATGGCCTGGGTATAACGCTCATGCAGGGCATCCCGCTTCTGCTGATGCTCTAACACGCGCGGGTTGGTAGCCCGAAACTTGGCCTCATCAAAAGCATCCCCAAAGCGTTTGGCAGCTTTCGCTACCTCCTTGTTGATTTTCTCGTCATATTTTGCAATCTGATCCTCAATCAGGTTATCGGCACGGTAACGTTTCTTGGAATCACGGTTATCAATCAATGGGTCATTGAAAGCATCCACATGACCAGATGCCTTCCATACGGTCGGGTGCATGAATATAGCTGCGTCAATACCTACGATATTCTCATGTAGCAGCACCATGCTCTTCCACCAGTACTCCTTGATATTGTTCTTCAGCATCACACCGTTCTGCCCGTAATCATAAACAGCTGCGAGTCCATCATAAATCTCACTACTTGGGAAGACAAAGCCGTACTCCTTACAATGACTTACAATCTTCTTGAATACATCTTCTTGTGCCATGATTTTGTTCAAAATTTGAAATAATGCTGCAAAGATAGGCACTTTTTCGAAAATTCTTTGTATTTTTGCGTTAAAATAGAGTAATTTAGGCATTTCTAATAAGAATTTAATAACATAATGGACGACGAAAGAAAAGACAACGACTCCATCGAGACTCATGACGATGAATTAACCAGCGACCTGCATTCTGACTATCAGCCCGTCAACCGGTTTGATGCCTCAGCTGTACATCACCTGAGCGGAATGTACCAGAATTGGTTCCTGGATTATGCCTCATACGTGATTCTCGAACGTGCCGTTCCTCATATAGAGGATGGACTGAAACCTGTGCAACGGCGTATCCTCCATACGATGAAAAGGATGGATGACGGACGCTACAACAAGGTGGCGAACATCGTGGGCGAAACCATGAAGTTCCATCCGCATGGGGATGCTTCCATCGGTGATGCCTTGGTGCAGTTAGGACAGAAAGACTTGCTCATTGACACACAGGGGAACTGGGGAAATATCCTGACAGGTGACCGGGCAGCTGCTCCCCGATACATCGAGGCCAGACTGTCGAAATTTGCCCTCGACGTAGTCTTTAACCCGAAGACCACCGACTGGCAATTGTCTTACGACGGGCGCAACAAAGAGCCGATCACGCTCCCTGCCAAATTTCCACTGCTCTTAGCGCAAGGCGCAGAGGGAATCGCCGTAGGACTGAGCTCGAAGATCCTGCCCCACAACCTCAATGAGCTTTGCGACGCGGCAATCCATTACCTGAAGGGAGAACCATTCCAGCTCTATCCCGACTTCCCCACGGGCGGAAGCATCGATGTCAGCCGATATAACGATGGGCAACGGGGCGGTGTTCTGAAGGTCAGGGCTAAAATAGAGAAGTTAGACAACAAGACTCTGGTGATCCGGGAAATACCGTACAGCAAGACGACGACGACCTTGATCGACTCTATCCTGAAAGCGATTGACAAAGGGAAGATCAAGGCAAAGAAGGTAGATGACAACACCGCTGCCAACGTCGAGATACAGGTTCACTTAGCACCCGGTGTATCCAGTGACAAGACCATCGATGCCCTTTATGCGTTCAGTGACTGCGAGATCAACATCTCGCCCAACTGCTGCGTCATCGAGGATAACAAGCCACGCTTCCTTACCATCAGCGATGTGCTCCGGCATAGCGTCGACCGTACCATGGGACTGCTTCGGAAAGAGCTGCAGATCAGAAAGGACGAACTGCTCGAACAGCTTTTCTTCGCATCGTTAGAGAAAATCTTCATCGAAGAGAGGATCTACAAGGACAAGAAATTTGAAAACGCGGAGAATATGGACCAAGCCGTTGCCCACATCGACGAGCGCTTGGAGCCCTTCAAGCCGTCCTTCATCCGTGAGGTAACCCGTGACGATATCCTACGGTTGATGGAAATCAAGATGCAGCGCATCCTGAAATTCAGCAAGGATAAGGCTGATGAACTCATCGCCAAGATGAAAAAGGAGATAGAGGGCATTGACCATGACCTGGCGCACATGACGGATGTCACCATCAACTGGTTCCAGTTTATCAAGGACAAATACGGGAAGGACCATCCCCGTATCACCGAGATCAAGAACTTCGATACCATCGACTCTACCAAGGTCGTTGAGGCAAACGAGAAGCTGTATATCAACCGCAGTGAGGGATTCGTGGGTACCGGACTGAAGAAGGATGAGTTCGTCTGCAACTGTTCGGACATCGACGATATCATTATCTTCTACAAAGACGGAAAGTATAAGGTCATGAAGGTCGCTGACAAGATCTTCGTAGGCAAGAATGTCATCCACGTACAGGTATTCAAGAAGAACGACAGACGCACTATATATAATGTAGTGTATCGGGATGGCAAGCACGGCTATTACTATATCAAGCGTTTCAATGTCACCAGCATGACCCGCGACAAAGAATACGACCTCACCCAGGGCACACCGGGCTCGAAGGTTTGCTATTTCACGGCCAATCCCAATGGAGAGGCAGAAGTCATCAAGGTAACGCTCGACCCATCTCCTAAGATCAAGAAGATCTTTATCGAAAAGGATTTCTCCGAGATCCTTATCAAAGGACGCGCCTCTAAAGGCAATCTGCTCACGAAGAACTCCGTGCACAGGATCGGTCTAAAGAGCCACGGGCACTCTACCTTAGGAGGAAGGAAGGTGTGGTTCGACCCGGACGTCAACCGACTGAACTACGACGAGCACGGACGGTTGTTGGGCGAGTTCAACGAAGGGGACTCCATCTTAGTAGTCTTGAAAAACGGGGATTTCTACATCACCAGTTTCGATGCCAATAACCATTACGAGGATTCCATTCAGATCATAGAGAAATGGAAACCGCACAAGGTATGGACAGCCGTCCTTTATGACGCGGATAACCAGGGCTATCCTTATATCAAGCGATTCCTCATGGAAGCAACGAAAAAACACCAGAACTACTTAGGCGAGAACCCGAAGAACATACCGGTACTGCTCACCGACACTGTTTATCCTCGGATTAAGGTAACCTTCGGAGGCAACGATGCCTTCCGGGACCCAATGGAAATAGACGCAGAGCAATTTATTGCGGTCAAGGGCTTCAAGGCAAAGGGCAAGCGCATTGCCACCTGGCAGATTGCAGCTATCGAGGAACTGGAACCGCTCAGGTTCCCTGAAACGCAAGAGAATCCGGACGAGGGGGAAGAGGATCCTGACAACGAGGAAGTAGAGAACCTCGACCCGGACGCAGGAAAGAGTGAGCAACAGGTGATCGACGAGATGACCGGGCAGTTAAGTCTTTTCCCCGATGAACCGGAAGATGAGAAGTCTTGATCTTTCTTTCCCAACACATGGGAAACGGTATGGATGGATGGCGATAGCTTTGGCAGGACTCCTCTTGGTTCCGGTAAGGGCAAGGGCTCAGTCGGACACAATCCCCAGTAACCGCACGATCACAAATGTCCAAATGATAGGACTGGGATATACGAACATCTTGGATACCTATCTCTCTCCAGAGGAATATTCTGGTGAGGAGATACGGTATATATCCCATACCACGAGAGAGAAGGCAGGAAGCCGTCTCTCCCGGCAGATCGTGCACAGTGGCAATTTTGCCTATACCGACAACAGGGCGGGGAAAGGCGGAGAGATCTCCGGTCTCTATACATTCGAATATGGCTGTCATTACAACTGGGCACTTCTCGGAGGCAAGCTTCATGTCAAGGCGGGAGCCGTGGCGGATGCCAATCTTGGCTTCATCTATAACACCCGCAATGGGAACAACCCCTTTCAAGCACGGGTCTCCCTAAACATCCTGCCCTCCGGTGCTGCCACCTACCGGTTCCATATCCGCCAGATGCCAATAGCAGTCGGCTATGAGCTTGGCATTCCCCTCATAGGGGTGATGTTCAGTCCTAACTATGGGCAGTCATACTATGAGATCTTCTCACAAGGCAACTACGATCATAATGTCGTCATCACCACTCCTAACAAGGCTCCTTCTCTCCGCCAGATGCTCACCTTGGATGTAACCTTTGGAAAGAGTACATGGCGGGTGGGCTATCTCGGCGACTACGACCAAGCAAAAGTCAACAACTTGAAACGGCATGTCTATACCCATGCCCTGCTCATCGGCTTCGTCCGTCATTTCCAAATCATAAAGATCCGACCATGAGAATATTTTTCAGGACCCTTTTCTTCTCCCTTCTTGCCTTATGCCTCACCGCCTGTGTCAATGAGGAAGAATACGAAGATACCTCAAATGGCAATTTCGAGGCATTATGGCACATCATCGACGAGCATTATTGTTTCTTCGAAGAAAAAGCACAGGCATACGGACTCAACTGGGACGCGGTCTACGAGAAATACAGCCAACAGGTATCAGGACCTCTCACCGACAGCCAGTTGTTTGAAGTGTTGGGAAACATGCTCAGTGAACTGCGTGACGGGCACGTTAACATGTCATCTTCCTTTGACTTGGCACGCAACTGGTCATGGCATGAGGACTATCCATCCAATATCAGTGACACCCTGCTCAACAAATACTTAGGAACGGACTACCGGATCTCAACAGGAATGAAATATCGGGTGTTAGATGATAACATCGGGTATATCCGCTGCTCCACCTTCGAGAATGCCTTAGGAGAGGGCAACCTTGACGACATCCTTACCTATTTGGCTCCTTGCAATGGCTTGATCATTGACATCCGTGACAATGGCGGCGGGCTCCTTACCAGTGCCGAGCAATTGGCTGCCCGATTCACCAACCAGGAAATCTTGGTAGGCTATATGCAACACAAGACAGGGAAAGGCCATCAGGACTTTTCGAAGATGGAAGAACAAAAGCTCAAGCCGAGCAAAGGGGTAAGATGGCAAAAAGAGGTCATCGTGCTCACGAACCGCCAGGTATATAGCGCTGCCAATGAATTTGTTAAATACATGAAATGCTGCCCGCATGTCAAGGTCGTTGGCGACAGGACTGGCGGTGGGGCTGGTCTTCCCTTTTCCAGTGAACTTCCTAATGGTTGGAGCATCCGTTTCTCCGCTTGTCCGATGTACGACAAGGATAAGCAGAGTACGGAGTTCGGCATTGATCCTGATGTTGCCGTCAACCTCACCCAAGACGATTTCCTGAAGGGACGTGACACCATCATTGAAACAGCACGCCAAATGCTTCGCCCATAAATAATGGTTGTCATTTTAAAGGTAAACAAGAAAAATATGAGCAAATGGTCGTTCAATTCTAAAAATTGTTGTACCTTTGCATTTGCTTAGCGCCCGTGGCGGAATTGGTAGACGCGCTAGACTTAGGATCTAGTAGCTTACGCTGTGCAGGTTCGATTCCTGTCGGGCGCACCAAAATCAATGCCAAATAACTGATTACCTGTTATTTGGCATTTTACTTTTGGTCGGATATTAGATATTCCATTGTCATAGTCATTTGCCATCTTTCAGTATTTTCAATGCCTTGTCGGTCAATCGGTACTTCTGATAACGCGAAGTTGGCTTGTCGGGGATTGTGCGCTCAATGAGCCCGGATTCCAAAGCTGGAACGAGAATGTCTCTTCTGTATTGTCGCTTTGATGTTTTCTTAGCTGATTCCATTAAAGTCGCAATGCCCAATTCGCCTCGACCGCTCTTAGCAATAATCAATAACATCTGGGACACATCTCGGACATGTCTAGGACATATCTGGGACACATCTCGGACAATTTTGTCCAAGATAGCATCTTTATTTGAAATCTTATCGTAGCTGTCTTTCTTATCTTCATCCTCAATCTCAGCCTTTTTGTATTTCATCGTCATGCTCAGCACGGTTCCATCAAAATCCCATTGAGGTTTAGGACAGCCGTAGTCTTTACATGCAGCCAGCACTTTCTCTATGCCACGCCCCCATGATTCTATGAATCCTGCACGAAAGAATGCATTTGCAATATCAGGATTGTAAGGAATACTGATGTGTTTGCCAAGCAGATTATTAACAGTCCATCCTAATGGCAAACGCCCTGTGTTGGAAATGATGATGCGGTCATCATATACCCGAATCTGAATAGGCACAAACTCTTCATACGACTTGTGGCAAATGCTATTGAGGATAACCTCTCGAAGAGCATTAACTGGTACGGGGAGTTCGTCAACGCGCACGATGCCCTCATAGTGAATGTATGCCTTCATATACTTTGTTGTCAGCAAGTCAATAACCATGTTTATCTGCTTAAACAAACTGCCATGTATTTCGTCCTGATAAAGTATGTCGGCATCGTTGGCAAAGTATCCTATCTTAATATAGGCACCAGTAACGTAGCGT
The DNA here is from genome assembly GCA_905210845.1 of uncultured Prevotella sp. Taxonomy (GTDB): domain Bacteria; phylum Bacteroidota; class Bacteroidia; order Bacteroidales; family Bacteroidaceae; genus Prevotella. The sequence continues at coordinate 345 of CAJLYG010000080.1, read as the reverse complement.
TCCGGGTCTGAGCAGAACAGCAATGCTGCTGCACGTTTCAAGTACTCGCCTTCATAGAGGTGAAGTCTTGCAAGTAAGCCTGAGCGATTACCACGCACATCCTCTGCACTGCTGTGTGGGCTCCTTGCTGCCTCCTTTTTGAAAAGATTAATGGACTCTGCGTCAAGCATCCTTTCCGAAAGTCCTGGAACGGGAACACTATCCCACGTCCTACCTTGTTTCGAAAGCAGGAACTGGTCAAGGGCTGTGCCTCTTAATTCTTGAAGAGTGCTGCCTGTTCTATAATAGTACTTGCCACGAATACTAATGGGGTTGGGCGACGATGAGGTTATGAGTTGCAGATAC
>CAJLYG010000079.1 GCA_905210845.1 uncultured Prevotella sp. | reverse complement strand
CGGTAATCGTCTGGTCAATGACATTCAGCAAGGAAGAGCCATCCTCCTGCATGGGCTGCAGCAATTCCAAGGATCGGATCGTAAACTTATCCAAGCGGACATAACGCTCTTCCTCGATCCGGGAAAGGGAAGTGATATGCCCAATGTGCGTATGCTGGGTTATCTCCAAATACTGCATGATGGCACCTGCGGCAATCACGCCGTTCTTGAGATGCTCAACACCGAATCCCTTCAGGCTTTTCGTACCAAAGTGCTTTAAAAGCTTTTGCCTTGCACTTTGCTCGGTAAAGACCCAGTCATCGAGTTCGAACACACAATATCTCGTGCCGAAGATGCGTTCAAAATCGTGCTTTTTATCCCGGTCATAAAGCACCTCCTTCGGACCGAAATTACCCAATAGCTTCTCCACGTAATCATAGGTTCCCTCACCTGTCAGGAACTCTCCCGTAGAGATATCCAAGAAAGCGACGCCACAAGCAGCCTTCCCAAAATGGACGGCCGCCAAGAAATTGTTCTCTTTATAATTGAGGACATTATCACTCATCGCCACCCCTGGCGTCACGAGTTCTGTGATCCCACGCTTGACAAGGGTTTTCGTCAACTTAGGATCTTCAAGCTGGTCGCATATTGCCACGCGCTTCCCAGCCCGGATCAGCTTAGGAAGATAAGTATCCAAAGCATGATGGGGGAAGCCCGCCATCTCTGCACTTCCCTTGTTTCCACCGTTATTACGGCGGGTAAGGGTAATGCCAAGGATCTTGGATGCCTCGATAGCATCCTCGCAATAGGTTTCATAAAAGTCTCCACAACGGAACAGCATCAGGGCATCAGGATGCTTCGCCTTCAGCTGGAAGAATTGTTTCATCATGGGGGTTAACCCCTTATCTGACATAGACATAATGTGTTGCGAAACGATTAATTTTCTTCAAGTAATACTCCTTGAAGTCTTTCCAATGATAATAAGGAGCCTGGTCGGTCTTTAGCGGCAGGCGCGCCTCATTCTCATTCAGCAGTACCTTGAAGAGCACATCCTTGTCCTGGGCTGACTTACGGTAGAAGATGAACTGTATGTTACAAGCCATGGGGAAGATGCGGTAATTCTTCCAGAAACCAGCCACCTTTTCCAAGTCGGCTTCTTGCTTCCCGCAGTTGTCCAATTCAAGCAGGCAGGCAAGCGGCATGACATCCACCTCATGGGCATAGCGAAGGGTCGCGCCGGGATGGGGATATTGCATGCAACTGTCCGACTCCTCGATGATCTTGCGCAGAAGGTTGCTCTGGGAATATGGAGCAATGCCACCGTTCCCAGGATAAGGGCCATACTGGATATACCAACGGGCATTATTCAGCAACCATCCATTATAGATCTCATCATCGGTGAAGATATCATAGAGATTAATCCGATGCCGGAGCTCTGTCCCCTGGATGCTATTGGCCAGTTCAAACAAGCGATATCGAAGTTTCTCCACGCTCACCTCGTGATGGACGTAAGCCGTGTCATTGAACAATACGCCCATCAGATGGGAGCAATCACGATGTTTCTTGGCAAACGCCTCGTATTTCTGACCTACTTCCTTCGGGTAAACTTTCTCCCAGAAGTTCGGGATATCAGCGTTCATATAGTACATATCATGCTGACTGGCATCTTGAGTGAGCTGTATCTGTGGATTCATCCGAATCAGTTGTTGCACGGCATTCTCCATCGAGAAGATACAACGGATCACCACTGTGCTCTTGGCATCCACTGGCGTTTTGCCTGCAAACACCTGAGGGAAGCGCTCAAACATACGCTTGGCAATGGCCTGGTGTTGCTCACCACCCAACTGGGTCAGTTCCCCATCACGGTTGTGGGCTTCCTGGCGCAAGAGAATGGCATCTCTCAACACCTCCTTGCCCTTGGGGGTTAGCTTGCCCAGACTGTCTGCACGACCCAGTACTTGGACGGCATAGTCATAAGCCTTCGCCCCAATCAGGTAACGAGACCCATGCCGTCCATAATGACTGATATAGAAAGGAGTATAACCTTTCGGGGCTGGAGTGAGCTTAGCCTGCAATGGACCGGGATAAGCCAACAGGTTACTGCCAGACAAACACTTATTTTGTAAGATTTCCTGTCGCGCACTTTGTGCAGAGAGGGAAAGCACACAGGCAAATGCCAAAATCGAAACAATGATTCTTTTCATACTCTTATCATCAAATTATTGATTGCAAAGTTAACGATTATCACCGACTTTTCAAAATAAATATTTATTTTTGTGTCACAAAACGACATCCTCTACGTATTCATTACAAAAGGATTTAAAACTGAAAGATTATGAAAAAGCAGATGACTCTTCTCATCATGTTAGCTCTATCCATCAGCCTGATGGCTTGTAGCAGTAAGAAAGAAATCGTGAAGGAGGTGCCCTCCTACACAAAGACCCTCGCTCTACGCGACTTTAACGCGATCAGTTGCAGTGGCGCCGCCAATGTCCATTTCACTCAAGGCAACAAATATAGTGTCAGGAAAAGAGACGGCATCAACATCATCGCAGACATCACCGTTAGGAATCGCACCTTAATCATCGAGGCACGAACCAGAGACAGGAACTATCACGGTTCCTCAAAGAGCGCGGAAATATGGATCACCGCCCCTCATCTCAATGCCATTACGATCAGCGGAGTTTCAAAGTTCGATGCTCCGTTCCTGCAATCTGCGGAGGAAAACATCAAGGTTTCTGGCGTATGCCATCTGAAGATCAACCAGCTGAAATCCGATAAGGTCACCATCTTCAACTCTGGCGTAGGATCCTTTGAAAGTAATATCGAGTCGAAAGAAACGACCTTCACCAATTCAGGGACTGGAAATGCCAACTTAACCGTCCATTCCGATCGCCTGAAGATCAGCAATTCAGGCACAGGGAAAGTAAATACATCATTCAAAGGAGACACGGCTGACTTCACGAACAAAGGCACAGGATACCTCTTCGTGAAAGTGGATTGCAAGAAGTTGACGGGCACGAACAGTGGCGTAGGAAAATTCAAGATATCCGGCACTGCCGATGATGCCAAGATCAATGCCTCTGGATTATCGAAAATAGACACTTCGGAGTTGAATCAATTCTGACCCAATCCTATCCATGACGACCGAGGATTTCCAGCAAGAGGCCACAAGCCTGCGCCCAAAGATGGTCGCTATCGCCAAAAGATACTTAGGCAATAGGGACGAGGCAGAGGACACGGCGCAAGATGCCATGCTCATGCTCTGGCAAATGCGTGACCAGCTCCATGCCCCCATCACCTCCTTGGCGTATGTGCTGACCCGGAATCTTACCTTGGACAAGATCCGGAAAAGGAAGCCTGTATCCGCACTCACTACAGATATCGCAGAAGAAACCTCGGACAATGCCGAACAGGAAAGCATCCTGAAGATGATGGCTCTCATCGACAAGCTCCCAGATTCGCAACGATTGCTCATGCGACTCAGGCACATGGAAGGAATGGAATACAGCGATATGGCCAAGCTGACAGGACTCACGGAGACTGCTATACGCAAGGCGATCAGCAGGGCGAGAATGACAATCAGGAAACAATATCTCAGCAATTGGGGAAAGGAGAATAACAGATGAATACAGACAACATACAACAGCTCATTGATAAATTCTTCAAAGGGGAGACAACCTTAGAGGAGGAACGACGACTTGAGGCCTTCTTTGCCCAAGAGGACATTCCTAAAGCATGGAAGAGGTACCAGTCATTGTTCGTTGACTTCAGCGCGATCGGACGCCTCAAGCCAAGGGATGGAAAGGCAATCCGCATGGAAAAGCCCACCAGAAGCAATAGGGAACGGCATACACGATGGAAGGTCATACACCGCAAAATGATCCTCCAAGTAGCCGCCATCTCCCTGATCCTGATCGGGGCAACATTCACATGGAACCTCCATCAGAAAGATCAACTCGCCCAGCGGTATGGAGGCAGCTATGTCATTGAGAACGGAAAGCGAAACGATAACCTGCTTCAAATCAAGTCACAAATAGAATGTACGATAGCCGACGCCAACCAGATCGAGCAAAAAGTGGAAGGGCAGGACTTCATCAACAAGACAGAAGAAAATGTCATCAACCATATTGACGATCCCACGGAGAAGGCAAGGATCAAAGAACTTTTAAAGGAATAAGAACATGAAAAGAATTATCACGGTCGTCATCCTGATCATGGCACTATTGCCTCAAGGATATGCCCAAAACAAAATAGACAAGATGGTGGAGCACTTCTCTACCGTAGGAAACTGCAAGTTCACATCTGCCGTAGTCAGGGATCCTGCCACCCGGCAAATCCAAAAGATAGTTAAGGTGTTGGAAACATCCAGTCCCAATGCCAATAAGTTCTTGGATGTTTTCAGGGACGAAGCAAAAAGGGGAAGCTATCATGAGAGCAGGGACAACAACGAACTGACTATCACCCTCGACTCCGAGGGAAACTCTTCCCATCGGATCTACATGCTAAATGCCCGTACGGCAGGTAAGAACAACTATTACCGCAACGATCGGTATGACGCTTACTGCGAATGGGCCAAGGTAACCATCATCATCAAGGTCCTGAGATGATCTCCTCTTTCCACGGGGTGAGTCCTTGCGAAATGGTCGAATCGTCGACAAAATGGCAAGGGTCACCTGCTGTATTGCAAGAGGTCATCTCCTGCGTGCTAAAAGGTTATTTACCGCAAGCTAAAAGGTCATCTAAGACAAGCCAAAAGGTCATCTCCCGCAAGCCAAAAGGTCATCTCCCGCAAGCGGGCTGACGATCAATAGCAAGCAGACAAGATATTCTATAAGCAATCACCTTTCGTTAAACACAGGTCCTGTCCTCTGCTGAAGTGCACAGGACTTTTCCTTTTTCAACACATCTAAGCATGCCTTTCATTTGATTTCCGAAATAAAATCCCCTTTTTATTTTGTTTCACGTATAATTTAGCGTATCTTTGCGGAAATGTAAACATCAATCATTATGTTCAGGAAATTCGTTTTCTTCGTTGTCTCAGTTATGTCTATGACAGTAGTACACGCCCAAAAACGGGCCTTTACCATCCCCGACCTCTATCGCGTACAGGGTGTCTATGGGATCACGCTCTCCCCTGATGGCAAGCAATTAGCTTATTACAGCAACAAGTCTGACCTTCAAGCTGGCACGTCATCCACGAATATCTACTTGTTGGATACAGCTACCAAGAAGAGCAAGGCACTCACCACTGATGGGAAAAGCAGTGCTCCTGTATGGAGCAAAGACGGGAAGAGCATCTTCTTTACCTCCACATTGTCTGGTCAGCCACAGGTCTATCGCTATGACTTTGCCACGGGCACATCCGTGCAAATCACCGACTATGCGCTTGGAGTGGGCGATGCTGTCATCTCTCCGAACAACCGCTACATCGCGTTTTCTGCCCAAGTCTATCCTGACTTGGGAGCAGATGGGAAAGCCAATGCCGAGGCGATTCGGAAGAAAAACGAAGGAAGGGTACAAGCACATATCGCTGATCGCCTGCTCTTCCGTCATTGGACGGAATACGAGGACGGTCGGTATTCCCATATTATCATCTACGATACGGACACAAAAACCTATACCGACGTGACACCGGGGAAGTTCGTATCCCCCATTTTCTCGCCCTCTGGCGGGGAGCCTTGCGTCTTCTCGCCCGACTCGAAGGAGATTTGCTATGTATCCAACCATACGGATCATCCCGAGGCAAATACCAATGCCGACCTGTGGACGGTATCTGTCCAAGGCGGAAAGGCAGAGAATCTCACGGCGGACAATACGGCATGGGACGGTTCTCCCCAGTATTCTCCCGATGGGAAGTATATTGCCTACCGCATGCAAAAGGTACCAGGATATGAGTCCGACCGGTTCCGCTTGGCCCTCTACGACCGTGCCACGCGCACGAAGACCGTCCTCACGGAAAACTTCGACAACTGGGTGGATGACTATCGGTGGTCATCTGACGGAAAATCGATTTATTTCTTGGGGGAGGAGACCGGCTATGAACCCCTTTTCAAGATCGACCTGAAGACCCAATCCATCAAGAAAGTCATTGCCGACCGTGCCATCTCTGGCTTTGACATCGACGCAAAAGGCAATGCCTACTATACATACTCGACAACAGGGAAGCCCATAGCCCTCTATGAGACCAGGTTAGGGAAGAAGTCCAAGGAGCAGCAGCTTACCTTCCTCAACCAAGCCTTGGAAGACGAAGTGGACATCCGACCTTCTGAAACGATGTGGGTAAAGGGTGCCGACGGTGACCAGATCGAGGTGTTTATCGTCAAGCCCCACAACTTCGACCCACATCGCCGGTATCCCTTGATCATCAACGTGCACGGCGGACCCCAGATGCAATGGATGGACTCTTTCCGGGGAGACTGGCAAGTGTATCCCGGTGCAGGCTATGTGGTAGCATATCCTAACCCACATGGATCGACAGGATACGGTCAGGCATTCACAAGGGCCATCTCCGGCAACTGGGGAAGCAAGCCCTATGAAGACGTGATGAAAGTGACCGATGCCTTAGAGAAACTCGAATACGTGGACTCCACGAAGATAGGTGCCATGGGATGGTCGTACGGAGGTTATTTCATGAACTGGCTACAAGGCCATACCAAGCGCTATAAATGCTTGGCTTCCATGATGGGACTCTATAACCTGCCAGCCATGTGGGGAACGACAGAGGAGCTTTGGTTCCCGAACTTCGATTGCGAAGGACAGCCGTGGAACTCCGATCTCTACCGTAAGTTCTCACCCAACCAGTACGTCAAGAACTTCGCAACCCCTACCCTGATCATCACAGGAGAGCGAGACTATCGAGTGTCCTATAACCAAAGCCTGGAATACTTTACCACCTTGCAGACCTTGGGCATCCCATCCCGCCTTATTATCTTCTCCAACGATGGTCACTGGCCTAACAACCTCAAGTCGATGCCAGTCTATTACAACGCCCATCTGGAGTGGTTCCACAAATACCTCGGTGGAGAACCAGCCCCATGGGATACGGAAAAGATGGTCAACAACCAAGAGGAGTATTTCAACAAGGCAGGAAAATAAATCAGGAATCAATTTGCATCCTGCATAAACTACGGTATTTTTACAGCAAAAGAAAAAGCAAGCATTATGGCAAAACATCCTTTATGGTCGGACGAATATTGGCTCTTGCTGATACAAATCTATCTCAAGAAGCCCGTGGGCGTGAAACCCCTCTATTCCAAGAGTATTGTCAACTTAAGCCTGGAACTGCATATCCCACCCCAATACCTCTATGAACAGATGTTCCGGCTAAGGAGCCTGAAGACGCCCCGAATGGAAAAGCTGTGGGATACCTATGGCAACAATCCCAAGAAGCTGCACCGTGTCATCAAGTTGCTTCGCCAGAAAAAGGGGTTCAACAATGCCAATGCCTTCTATGAGGGCGTGGAAGTCAACGAGACTTTCGAGAAGGACTTCAAGCCTTTGAAGGAAGATCCAGGGCTTACCCCTATCATGCTCATCATGATCCTCGACTTGTATTTCCGCCTCACGCCCATTACCATGGTCCCAGACACTCCTGAGATCATCGAGTTGGGCAAGTTGCTGAAAATAGCGCCACGCCGGATCTGCGATGTGATGGATGTCTACCAGTTCTGCGACCCATACCTGAACCGCGGGGATTTCATGATAGACCCCCTGTTAGTCCCTTGTCAACAGCTATGGCAACGATTTGGGAATGGGAATCCGGAAAAGTTATCAGCTTTTGCCGCACAATTAAAGGAATATTTCAGATAGTATCCCAATATTTTTGTAATTTTGCACTGTCCAACAGTAATAGAATAGATCATGGCGCAAAAGCTTATACAATCCGAAGTACAGAAGCAACAACAAGTGCAGAAGTTGTCGCAACAACAGATGCTGCAAATCAAGCTCTTGGAAATGCCGCTGACAGAACTTGAAGAGAATATCACGACAGAATTGGATGATAATCCTGCCCTGGAAAGCTCTTCTCCTGACGATGCCATGAACGAGGACCATGAGGAGAGCTTCGAGGAGAAAGAAGAAAGCTTTGACGAGCAGCAGGAAAGGGAGGAACGTAAGTCCGAACTCGACAATGCCTTGGATAACATCATGCAAGATGATGAGATGCCTGTGGCCTTCGGTGGCAAGGACAACAACCAGAACGCTGATTACGAAGAGATCGTCTACGGAGATACGACCTCGTTCTATGACAAGCTCAAGGAACAGATGGGAGAAGTGGATCTCACCTCCAAGCAACAGGAGATCATGGAATATCTCATTGGCTCTCTCGATGATGATGGACTGCTGAGGAAAGACATTGACACCATTAACGACGAATTAGCGATCTACCATAACGTGGATGCCTCTACTCAGGAGATAGAAGATGTGCTGAAAATCCTGCAGACCTTTGACCCTGCAGGCATTGGGGCCAGGAATCTACAAGAATGCCTCTTGCTGCAAATCGAACGCAAGCCAGACAGCAAGCAGAAGGACCTGATGAAGAAGATCATCTCTGAATGCTTTGATGAGTTTACCAAAAAGCATTGGGACAAGATCAAGGCACAACTGTCTTTGACAGATAGCCAGGTGGAATCATTGCAGAAGGAGATCAGGAAACTGAACCCGAAACCTGGAGCCTCCTTGGGGGAAACAGAAGGCAGGAATATCCAACAGATCACGCCAGACTTCATTGTCGACACGGACGATGACGGACATGTAACCTTCTCTATCAACCGCGGACATATCCCCGACCTGAAGGTATCACCGTCTTTTACGGAGATGGTAGACACCTATAAGAACAACAAACAGGGCATGAACAGGGAAACAAAGGAAGCCCTTCTCTATGCCAAGGAAAAGGTCGACCGCGCCCAAGGGTACATAGATGCCATCAAGCAACGCAGACATACGCTCTATGTCACCATGAAGGCTATCATCGACTGGCAGAAGAAATTCTTCCAGGACGGGGATGAGTCTGATCTGAAGCCGATGATCCTCAAGGATATCGCCACGAAAACAGGACTGGATATCTCCACGATCTCGCGCGTCAGCAACATCAAATATGCACAAACGAAATGGGGAACCTTCCCCCTGAAGTTCTTCTTTAGTGATGCCTATACCACAGAAAGCGGAGAGGAAATGTCTACCCGTAAGATCAAGATAGCCTTGAAGGAACTGATCGAGAAAGAAGACAAGCGCAAGCCGATGAGCGATGATGCCCTAAAAGCTGAGATGGACAAGAAAGGATTCCCCATTGCACGCCGCACCATCGCCAAGTATAGGGAACAGTTAGGAATCCCCGTGGCAAGGCTACGGAAAGGTTAGCAATGAAAATATGAGGGAGAATCGTTATATGAACGAGAAAAACATTATCTTGGCAGCACGGGCGATGAGCATGCTCTTCACCCCTTTCTACCTTCCGCTGGTAGGACTGATCGCCCTGTTCATCTTCAGTTACATGAACATGTTGGAGTTCTCGTATAAGATAAAAGTGCTATTGCTCGTCTATCTCTTTACGATCTTGCTCCCTACCCTTCTGATCCACTACTACCGGAAGTATCAAGGATGGTCGTTGATTGAATTGGGAGCCAAGGAACGAAGGATGGTGCCTTATATCATTTCCATCCTTTGCTATTTCTTCTGCTATTATATCATGACCCTCCTCCACATCCCACATTTTATGGCACGCATCTTGATTGCGGCATTGGTCATACAAGTCCTTTGCGCACTCATCAATGTCTGGTGGAAGATCTCTACACACACGGCTGCCATCGGAGGTTTCACGGGAGCCATGCTCGCCTTTTCCGTCATCTTTGCCTTCAACCCTATATGGTGGCTCTGCTTGGTTCTGATCATTGCGGGCATGGTAGGCAGTAGCAGGATGATCCTCCGGCAGCATACCTTGGCACAGGTAACGGCAGGGTTCATCGTAGGACTGTTCTGTGGATTAGTCATCATCCTTTGAGCCATTAGGTTGAAAACAACAAGAATATTAACACGATAAATTAAAGAAATATGAAACCATTAGTAAGTGTTATCATGGGTAGTACCAGCGATTGGGACGTCATGAAAAAAGCATGCGACTTCCTGAACGAGATGCAAATCCCCTTTGAGGTAAATGCATTGTCAGCCCATCGTACTCCCGATCAGGTGGAGGACTTCGCAAAAAATGCCGAAGCACGAGGCATCAAAGTCATCATTGCAGGGGCAGGCATGGCAGCAGCGCTTCCTGGAGTGATCGCCGCATCCAGCAACTTACCCGTGATCGGTGTGCCTATCAAGGGAATGCTCGACGGATTGGATGCCATGCTGAGCATCATCCAGATGCCTCCAGGCATTCCTGTGGCTACGGTAGGTATCAACGGAGCTAAGAACGCAGCCGTCCTGGCAGCTGAGATGATCGCACTATGCCAACCGGAAATTGCACAGAAAATGAAGGCATATAAAGCTGGTCTCAGTGAGAAGATCGTCAAAGCAAACGAACAACTCGCTGGCAAAGATTATCAATATGATTTCAGAACGAATTAAATGATCGACCTGTTTAATTATCATCGCAGGGATACTACTCCCGTACAGGTAGGCAGCATAGGAATGGGAGGAGACAATCCCATACGCCTCCAGTCTATGACCACTACCAACACAAACGATACAGAGGCTTGTGTCGCACAGGCAGAACGTATCATTCAGGCAGGTGGGGAACTGGTCCGACTGACTACACAAGGATCAAGAGAAGCAGAGAACCTAAAGAATATCAATGCTGCCCTCAGAGAAAAAGGGTATCAGACACCTCTCTGCGCAGACGTGCATTTCAATCCGCATGTGGCCGATGTGGCTGCCCTATATGCGGAAAAGGTGAGGATCAACCCTGGAAACTATGTGGATCCTGCCCGGAAATTCATTCATCAGGAATACACGGATGAGGAATATGCCGCAGAACTGAAAAAGATAGAAGAGCGCTTTGTCCCCTTCCTCCGCATTTGCAAGGAACACCATACGGCGATCCGTATCGGGGTGAACCACGGTTCATTGTCCGACAGGATACGCAACCGTTATGGAGATACGCCCAAAGGAATCGTGGAGAGTTGCATGGAATTCCTACGTATCTGCAAAAAAGAGCATTTCACAGATGTGGTCATTTCCATCAAGGCATCCAATACAGTAGTGATGGTACGCTCTGTTCGTCTCCTTGTTGAGGAGATGGACAAAGAAGACATGCACTACCCGCTGCATCTCGGTGTGACAGAAGCAGGTGAAGGTGAGGATGGACGCATCAAAAGCGCAGTAGGGATTGGAGCCTTGTTAGCTGACGGGATCGGCGATACGGTACGCGTTAGCCTCAGTGAGGAACCTGAAGCGGAAATCCCCGTGGCACGGCACTTGGTGGAATATATCAGGAAAAAAGAAGGGCACCTGCTGATCCCTGGTGAGACATGCCCCAACTTCAACTGGCTCAACCCTGCACGCAGGACAACCACGGCCATCGGGAACATCGGAGGAGAACAAGCTCCTGTCGCGATCAGCAACCAAGATACTGAAACAGGAGTCCACCCTGACTATCTCTATGTAGGACAACAACTGCCAGACCAACGAAGAGAAGGACAGCGATATATTGTCGACTTCAACCAATATCACGGTGAAGAGAATACTTTCCCTATCTATCCCTATAATGCCATGCCCTTTATCAGTGGGTCAAACGCACCTATGAAATTCCTCGTATTGCAATTTGGTGCCCCTTCTGAGGAATATATTGCCTGCTTAAAGCATCATCCGGAGGTAGTCGTCGTATGCGTAAGC
>CAJLYG010000078.1 GCA_905210845.1 uncultured Prevotella sp. | reverse complement strand
TATCCAAAAAGCCCCGCCTCCAGAAGGGAGGACACTACAGCATCACCATCAAGGGATTGGATATCCTTCTTCCCAAAGTCAACGAACTGCTGGACCTCATCGGGCTCTACTTTTATGCAGAGTACTTTCCGGCGGTCACCACGGATGATTGCCGTCACCGTTCCACTGACAGGTGAAGCGAATCTTACTTCTGGACAGTTCTTGTTGACGAACAAGGCATCCCCGGCTTTTACTTTGTCCCCCTCATGGACTACGACTTTTGGCGTTACGCCGGTGAAATCTTCAGGCACAAGAGCGAATTCCCTTGCCTTCCCGATGCTCACCTTCTCACCCTTCGCCTTTCCTTTCAGGTTGATGTTTAAGCCCTTTCGTAATTTAACTACATTTGTCATAACTACAAATCAAATATTTTAAGGATTATTTTCCATACGAAAAGCGATGCAAATATAACTAAAAATAAGCATAAATGAAAGAAAAAAACGGCTTTTATTTCGGTGGGACACTTTTTTATTATAAATTTGTAACTGAAAACTGGTTTGAAGCATATAAAACATATTGTTAATGGTATAATATGGACGATCGCCGGACTTTATATTATACTGATTATACTGTTGCACATTCCAACAGTACAGGGCTTCATTGGGGATGAGGTAAGCGACGCCTTGGCAAAGAAATTGGGAACGAAAGTCGCTATTGGCCGTGTGGATTTAGGATTCCTCAACCGTCTGATCATCGACGACGTGTCCATTCAAGACCAAACCGGTGGAAAGATGCTGGAAGCAAAAAGGATCTCTGCAAAATTCGACATTCTCCCCCTTACCCAGGGAAAAATATCCATCTCATCAACACAATTGTTTGGCTTGAAGGCGTTCCTATACCAGCAAACCGCGCAATCGAAGCCTAATTTCCAGTTTGTCCTGGATTCCTTGGCTTCAAAAGATACCACCCATCAACAGCGGCTTGACATTCACATCAGCTCGCTTATCATCCGTCATGGGGAAATTGCTTATGACAAGAGGTATCTTCCCACCACACCCCACGAGTTCTCACTGAGCCATTTGCATGCGAAGGAGATTAGCGGTCATTTCATAATCAATGCCATCAGGGACGATTCCATCCATGTGAATATCAAGGAGCTCTCTTTCGCCGAACGATCCGGCTTGGACATCCGGTCTCTAAAATTCAAATTGATCGCGACAAAGACAGGTGCCAGCCTACAGCATTTCGAAATGCGGATGCCCCACACTTCTTTGAGTTTAGGCGATCTCCATGCTTCTTATCGCTTTATGGACAAAGACTTCCTTCCCGCAACTCTTCAGTTTGATGGAAGCTTGAACCCATCACAGATAACTCTCTCAGACTTCAGCTGTTTCCTTCCCGTACTATCTAAGTTCAAGGATGCCCTCTCCGTGAGTACAAGTTTCACAGGAACCAGCACTTCCTTGCGTATCAAAAGCCTGAAGATATCATCCCATGATAGGCACATCTTGTTGAATGCAGATGGATCGGTCAGCGACTGGAGTGCTCGCCTTCGCTGGTACGCCAACATCCGACAATTGAAGGTATCAGACACAGGTATTCAATCTCTTGCTGGACAACTGGGGCATCATCTTCAGATCCCCGCTGTCATTACACGCTTAGGGGATATTCATTTTAAGGGAGTAGTTGGCGGCGTATCACAAGACATCGCGTTAAAAGGAATTTTAGACACTGATGCGGGGAAAGTGAACTTAGCCGTCGGAAGGCACGGTCGTCAGTTCACGGGCAGAATAGAGACGGCTAACCTGGACTTAAAGCGGATTTTAGCAGACAATCGTTTTGGAAACACTGCCACTCGCATCAATATCGATGGAGAGCTTCCCAAGAGTCGTCAGCTCAAAGACGCCATGATCAAGGCTCAAGGAATCATTTCGCAATTTACTTATAACTCATATATTTACAAGAACTTAAGCATCGACGGAATATATCGTAGAGGAGCCTTTGACGGGAAGTTGGGCATGGATGACCCGAACGGCAAGATAGCCATCAATGGGCATATCGGGATGACAGGGATTCCTTCTGCGCGTCTCACTGCAGAAGTACAACAGTTGAACCTATCTAACCTAAATATCACAAATCGATGGCCTCGTACCCAATTTAGTTTTGGACTGACAGCAGAAATTTCCGGGAACAGTCTGAATACGTTGGTGGGTAACATATACCTAACTGGCTTTACGATGAAATCGCCCAACCAGGATTATTTTCTATCAACGATGCACCTCCAGGCCGGCAATCATCCTGATGGCCATTACTTAACGATGAACAGTGACTTCGGGGACCTTGGCATCAATGGGAAGTTTGACTATCGAACGATCGTACAGAGTGTGGTCAACTTGATTGGAAGCAAGCTCCCTACGCTGCCCAATCTCCCAAAGATCACCCGCTTTGACACCAACGATTTTGCGATCAATGCGACGATCAACCGGACTGACTGGCTTAGGAACCTCTTCCACGTTCCTTTGGAAATGAATGAGCCACTCCACATTGCCGGGACAATGAATGACCGGACCAACGATATGAACATGCGAGTTGACATGCCAGCATTCACTTATCATGGGAAAAGTTACCGGAACGGGCATCTTCATTTCATGACAATCAACGACTCCTTGAAAGTAAAAGCGCGTCTTACTACTGGACAAGAAGGCAGCAAAGGCGTCGACTGGAACGTCAGTGCAGCAGCAGCCCATAATCATTTGAATACAATTCTGGATTTTAATAATCATCAGAAACAACAGATCAAGGGTAGGTTTGACACGGATACCCAATTCTTCACCAACGAGCAGGGCTTGTCTGCTGCCCACGTCAATGTCCATCCGTCAGAGATATGGATAGGAGATACGATCTGGAATGTCAATCCCTCTGACATTATTTATAGTAAGAACCGCCTTACCATTGATCATTTTGCCATTGAACATAACAAACAGCATATCATCGTATCAGGACTGGCGACCAAGAACCCGAACGACTCTGTATGTGTGGACCTCCAGGATGTTGACGTAAGCTATATCATGAACCTCATCAATTTCCATGCTGTTGACTTTAGCGGATTGGCAAGTGGAAGGGCATACATTTCCGGGGCTTTCCAAAATCCGGAGGCTTTCGCTCGACTAACCGTCAATCAGTTTAAATTCGAAGATGGTAGAATGGGCGTCCTGTCTGCATTTGTCAACCTCAACAACAAAGACGAACAGATCGACATAGACGCCATCGCCAATGATGGGCCTGGCGTACAGACCAAGATCAAAGGCTATGTCTCTCCCCGCCGGAACTATATGGACTTAGGCATTGATGCCTACCATACAAACGCCGAGTTCCTGAAAGGATTCATGGGAAGCTTCATGGGAGACATTGACATGCATGTGGACGGATCACTCCATGTCTTGGGCGACCTCTCGCACATCAATCTTGTTGGGCAAATGGTCAGCAATGGCAAGGTAAGGCTCCTTCCCACCAACACTGTCTATACCCTTAAAAACGACACGATCACCATGGTACCTGACGAGGTTCAGTTCCGGTCGGACAGCATCTATGACAAGGATGGACACTTAGGCATTATCAATGGGAACCTGTACCACCAGCACCTCACCCATTTGAGCTATGACCTGAACATCAAGGCACACAACTTACTTTCGTATGACTTCCAGGACTTTGGAGACGAGACCTTCTGCGGAACTGCCTATTGCTCTGGAACCTGCGACATCAAAGGAAAGAGCGGAGAGGTCAATATTGACGTTAATGTCACGCCCGAGAAGAATAGTATGATCGTATACAATGCAGCCAGTCCCAATGCCATCAGTGAAAACAACTTCATTCACTGGGAGGTGGACAAGGATGCCAACGGTGCCTATCAGCTTGTTCCGGGGACAGGAAAACAGGCGGATGATTCTCCCACCATTGATGAACCTGACATCCCTACGGACATCCACCTGAACCTGCTCGTCAATTGTAACCCGAACGCAACGCTGAAAATCATGATGGACAATGAGAGTGGAGACTATATTGCGCTGAACGGGAACGGAGTATTGCGCGCCACCTATTATAATAAAGGGGCATTCGACATGTTTGGTAATTATACCGTAGATCACGGCATTTATAAATTAACCATACAGAATGTCATAAAGAAAGACTTCCAATTCTTAGAGGGCGGAACCATCTCCTTTGGAGGTGACCCCACCCATGCTACACTCAACTTGAAGGCACAATACCCTGTAAATGGAGTCAGCCTTTCCGACCTGAATATTGGAAGGAGTTTTTCCAGCAACAATATCCGTGTCAACTGTCTAATGAACATCACGGGCACGCCTAATTCCCCAAAAGTCGACTTCGGTCTCGACTTGCCTACCGTGAACAGCGATGCCAAGCAGATGATCTACAGCCTGATCAACAGCGAAGAGGAGATGAACCAACAGGTCCTCTACCTCTTGGCGATTGGAAGGTTCTATAACCAAGGAAGCAATAACGCAAGTGCGGAAACAAGTGAACAGCAAAGCCAGACGTCCCTTGCCATGCAAAGTCTTTTGAGTGGAACCATCAGCCAGCAAATCAACAATGTACTCAGCAGCGTCACCAACAACACCAACTGGAATTTCGGCGCCAACATCTCAACAGGCAATGAAGGATTTAACGACGCAGAATACGAAGGGCTCCTCAGCGGAAGGCTCCTGAACAACAGGTTGCTTATCAACGGGCAATTTGGCTATCGAGACAACGCTAATGCCACAAGCAGTTTTATTGGTGATTTCGATGTCAGATACTTGTTGTTCCCCAACGGAAATCTCGCCATCAAGGTGTATAACCAAACCAATGATCGCTATTTCACGAAGAATAGTCTAAACACCCAAGGCATCGGGTTGATCATGAAGAAAGACTTCAATGGATGGAGAGACTTCTTTGGAAAGAAGAAAAAGCAAAAAAAGTCCAAATCAGTTAAAAAACAATAAATGATTGATTGCAGATATCTTCTTCCTTACGTGTACTCATAATATTTTATTACCTTTGCACCCGTTTTGAAAACCAGCCCTCTAAAGGCTTGGCATACATCACATAAAGTCTAACTTTATTAATATTTAAACAATTAATTATTTTATGTCAGATTTAAAGAACGTACAACCATTAGCAGACTTCAATTGGGACGAGTTCGAGAATGGTAAAGCCGCAAACGTCAGCAAAGAGGACCTTGAAAAGGCCTATGGCGAAACCCTCAACAAAGTATCTGAGCATCAGGTCGTTGAAGGAACTGTAATCTCTATCGACAAGAAAGAGGTTATCGTAAACATCGGATATAAGAGCGATGGTATCATTCCCGCTTCTGAATTCCGTTACAATCCTGACCTGAAGGTGGGAGACAAGGTTGAGGTTTATGTTGAAAACCAGGAAGACAAGAAAGGTCAGCTGGTACTTTCTCACAAGAAAGCTCGCCTGAGCAAGAGCTGGGAGCGTGTCAACGCTGCATTGGAGAACCAGGAAGTGATCCAGGGTTACGTGAAGTGCCGTACCAAGGGTGGTATGATCGTTGACGTATTCGGTATCGAAGCCTTCCTCCCAGGAAGTCAGATTGACGTTCATCCTATACGTGACTACGATGTATTCGTAGGCAAGACCATGGAGTTCAAGGTTGTGAAAATCAATCAGGAATTCCGTAATGTCGTTGTTTCCCACAAGGCTCTCATTGAAGCTGAATTGGAAGCACAGAAGAAAGAGATTATCTCGAAACTTGAAAAGGGACAGATCCTCGAAGGAACCGTTAAGAACATTACTTCTTATGGTGTATTCGTTGACCTTGGCGGCGTAGACGGACTGATCCATATCACCGATCTTTCTTGGGGTCGCGTAAGCGATCCGCATGAGGTGGTACAGCTCGACCAGAAGATCAATGTCGTTATCCTCGACTTCGATGACGAGAAGAAGCGCATTGCTCTCGGCCTGAAGCAGTTGACCCCGCATCCATGGGATGCTCTTGATCCAAACCTGAAGGTGGGTGACCACGTAAAAGGCAAAGTTGTTGTGATCGCTGACTATGGTGCATTCGTTGAGATTGCCCCGGGTGTTGAAGGCTTGATCCACGTTTCTGAGATGAGCTGGAGCCAGCACCTGCGCTCTGCACAGGAATTCATGCATGTGGGCGATGAGGTAGAGGCAGTGATCCTCACACTCGATCGCGAAGAGCGTAAGATGTCACTTGGCATCAAGCAGCTGAAGGAAGATCCTTGGGAGAAGATCGAGGAGAAATATCCTGTTGGCAGCAAGCATACAGCAAAGGTTCGCAACTTCACCAACTTCGGTATCTTCGTTGAACTTGAGGAAGGTGTTGATGGCCTGATCCATATCAGCGACTTAAGTTGGACCAAGAAGGTTAAGCATCCTTCTGATTTCACACAGGTTGGTGCTGACATTGACGTTGTTGTCCTTGAAATCGACAAGGAAAACCGTCGCTTGAGCTTGGGCCACAAGCAACTTGAGGAGAATCCTTGGGATACTTACGAGACCATCTATACTCCAGGATCCATCCACAATGGAAAGATCACAGAAATGATGGACAAGGGCGCTGTTATCACGCTCGATGAAGGCGGTGAGGGCTTTGCTACTCCTAAGCATCTTGTAAAGGAAGACGGGTCCCAAGCACAGTTAGGCGAAGAGCTCCCATTCAAGGTGATCGAGTTCGTAAAGGACACCAAGAGAATCATCCTGTCCCACTCTCGTACATTCGAGGAAGATAAGGAAGAGGCAAAGGCACGCAGCAACAAGCGCGGAGGTGCAAAGAAGCAGGAAACTCCTGTAATCAACAATATCGCAGCAGGTACTACCTTAGGTGACATTGATGCACTCGCTGAGCTGAAGGCTAAAATGGAAAAAGGAGAAAAATAATCCTTTCATATAAGAAGAAAGGCCGGTCGAAAGGACCGGCCTTTTCTTTTAATAAATGTTAACCCAGATATTTTCTTGGCTCAAGACCATCTATTCTCCACAAAATTTAGTACCTTTGCAATGAATTTTAAATCAAGTCGTGTTTCAGATCTTGAAACGCGAGTTTTCAACCAAACATTTCTTATACAACCCTATGTATAGTAAAGACGAATTATTATCGAAGAATATCCCCGAATTGGAGGATATTGCAAAGCAACTTGGTGCAGAAGTAAAAGCTGACGCCAATCAGGAAGATATAGCATATGCCATTTTAGATAAGCAAGCCATTGATGAAGGAAACAAGAATCCACTCGGGACAAAACGTCGTAGGACACGCATTGCAAAGAAAGACACAGATCGTGTCTATTCCGTCAATGGCAAAGAAGGAGAAAACTTCGACTTGAAGAAGAACAAGCCTGCCACAGAGCAACTTGCCCTTTTCAAGGAAGAAGAGAAAGATGACTCTACTGCAGTTCCGGAGAATGCCATGGAAGGGAGCACACCAGAGGAGATCATGGCTGCCATCCCCAAGCATAGGGGCAGAAAATCAAAAAAGGAATTGGCAATGATAGCTGCCGCAGAAGCTGCACTCAATAAGGAGAAAGAACGCCAGGAGGTTGCCTCTGAACAACCAGAAACGGCAAAAGTGGAAGATACGCCCCAAGAGGAACCCAACCAGGAAGTAGCTCAAGATGCTGCAGAACAGCCTGCCGAAAGCGAGCATTTCGTACCGGAAGAGCAATTTGCCACGGAAGCAAGTCAAGAGCCAACAGATGACAGCAAAGATCTGCTCGCCCAATTGCAAGCCAAAATCAATGCGCATAATGAAGACGCGGAAGAAAAACGGGAGGCAATGGAAGACGGTGTTTGGGCTGGCGACCCAGGGGATGGGACTGATTTCATCCCAGTGGTCGACCTTCCTATTGAAGACCAAGGTGCTGTTCCTAATTATGATATGTTCGACAACCCTACGACTCCGATGCCTTCTTCGGCTCCCGCCCCATCCTATCCTGTAGCATCCCCTATGCCCAATATGCCTACTTATGACTTTGCAGACATCATCTCGGCCAATGGGGTATTGGAAATCATGCCTGATGGCTACGGTTTTCTCCGCTCCAGTGATTACAATTATCTCTCTTCCCCTGATGATGTTTACGTGTCCAGTGCACAAATCAAGAAATATGGCCTTAAGACGGGTGATGTCATTCAATGCCATGTACGTCCTCCTCATGATGGGGAGAAATATTTCCCTCTGACAAGCATTGACAAGATCAATGGCAGGAACCCCAACGAAGTAAGGGATAGGATCTCCTTTGAGCATCTTACGCCACTTTTCCCGGATGAGAAATTCACCTTGTGCGGGGATCCAGAAACCACGAATCTCTCAACAAGGGTCGTTGATCTGTTCTCTCCGATCGGTAAAGGTCAGCGTGCATTGATCGTTGCCCAGCCTAAGACGGGTAAGACAATCCTGATGAAGGATATCGCCAATGCCATTGCCGCCAACCATCCAGAGGCTTATCTGATGATGCTCTTGATCGATGAGCGACCTGAGGAAGTAACGGATA
Source organism: uncultured Prevotella sp. (assembly GCA_905210845.1). Taxonomy (GTDB): domain Bacteria; phylum Bacteroidota; class Bacteroidia; order Bacteroidales; family Bacteroidaceae; genus Prevotella. The sequence goes on along the minus strand of CAJLYG010000078.1, from coordinate 3,361 downwards.
TGGCACGTACTGTCAATGCTGAGGTTATCGCGTCAACCTTCGATGAGCCTGCAGAACGCCACGTTAAAATCGCGGGAATCGTTTTGGAGAAGGCAAAAAGAATGGTGGAATGCGGACATGATGTCGTTATATTCTTAGACTCGATCACGCGTCTGGCACGTGCCTATAACACGGTGTCTCCTGCCAGCGGCAAGGTGTTGACGGGTGGTGTGGATGCCAATGCGCTCCAGAAGCCTAAGAGATTCTTTGGAGCTGCCCGGAATATCGAGGGCGGAGGCTCTCTAACCATCATCGCAACAGCCTTGATCGATACAGGCAGTAAGATGGATGAGGTCATCTTCGAGGAATTCAAGGGTACTGGCAATATGGAGCTCCAGCTCGACAGGACACTGTCCAACAAGCGTATATTCCCGGCTGTTAACTTAGTTGCATCCAGCACACGCCGCGACGACTTGCTTCAGGACAAGACGACATTGGATCGTATGTGGATCCTTCGCAAATATATTGCTGACATGAATCCGATTGAGGCAATGAATGCCATTCACGACAGGATGATCCACACGAGAAACAATGAGGAATTCCTGCTTTCCATGAATGGATAGGAAAATGACTCAAGGTCGAAACCATCTACATGACCTAACGGGTGCAGATAGGTTACGACCTTGGGTTTACCACTAAATCGCAAATCAACTTCAGGTCTACGTCTGTGAATCCATAACGGGATAAGAGTACTTTATCTTCTTGCATATCATCATATAAAGACTCATATTCTTTTTGCTTGTCTTTTGTTTTCGAGGAAATGTATTCCCTGAATAATTCTATCCCTTGTGATACTTGCTGGTGGAAAAGCTTGCAATATCCATAGTTCAAGTTATCCACAGGCTCGAACTGTCCATGGGCTTTCATCTCCCCATATACCTTTTCTGCTTGTTCCAACTTGCCCTGTAACAAGGAAGCCCAAGCGAAAATACGGGATGCTTCCTGGTTGTCAGGATGTTCATACCTCACCTTATACAGGATCTCAAAACCTTCGTCCATCTTATCTTGGCTGATCAACGCAAAGGCAAGTCGCAATTGCAAGCGTATGTTACCTTCGTTTGTCTGGAGCAATTTGCGATAGGCATCCTCTGCTTCAGCAAACTTCCGGTAGTGAAGACAGCACTGAGCATAACCCTTCAGTGCCCGTTCCGAATTGGGATTCAGCGCAAGGGCTCTCTGGTAACTTTGAATGGCAGTACCATAATCCTCAAGGTCCGACTCAATGTATGCCCTTAACAACCAAGCCTCAACACTGGATTCCGAAAAGTAATAGCCATCCAATGCCTCAAGCAGGACCATATCCTTCCGCTTCATCAGGAAATGGGATAGCTCTCTCACTTCATCTCTGAGTAGGTCACCAAAAATGCGCTTGGTAAAGAAGAAGCCCACATAAGTGAAATCACTACTGACAAAGAACGGACTCTTAAAGTCGGATTTCCTATCGTACAGACGGAAGAAACGATACAAGTCCTGTAAATACATCCTTCGAATATAGGTCGGCGTATGGGTATCTAAATCAGGAGTGCTCCCAAAGAATGCTTCTTGCGTGCCTAACATCTCTTTCACGTTAGAAGGCAACTTGTCTATGATTGATACCATAGCCAACGTAAGGGAATACTTGTCTGAGTCGCAGAAAGGACCGCTATTGAGAAGTACTTCCAAGAAATTAGTGTTCTGCATCTTCGACCTTAACTGTTCCAAGGCTGGATGATCAAGGAAGAAAGGCACGAACCAATTGCTAAGATTTGAGAAGAAAGGAAACCTCTTCATCTGGGAGAAGCCTCCAAAATAGATATCGGACCCTGCCTTCTGCATGTCAGCCATCTTCTGGATACTCTTCTCCACCTCTTCCATTTTCCGTTCAGAGGCATCTGGATCCAAGATATCCTGCAAAGGATCATCCTCCTTTTCCGTAATCCCAAACCGGGTAATCTTCAGGTTATTGTTCTTCATTAAGGTCGGCATGATCTCATTCTGGATTTCCGCACGGTCCTTATCCACATCATAGCAATAGATGACCTGCATCTGCAGTTCAAGGAGCTCACGACGCACCTGCTTGTCCTCACAGACGTTTTTCAGTTTCTCTGACAAGTCCTGGAAGATGGATATGTTCTCTTGGGGGAGAGCGAAAGCCCAGCCCACTAATGCTCGCTGCCTCACTTTCTCGTCCTGTGACTCCATATAGACATCCATCAACATCTTTACCTTATTGATATCCAAGATCTGGATGGCAGACAAGGAGATGGCACTGACTAACAGTTGGACGTCCGTTGACTCCAAGGTCGGCGACAAAAGCAAGTCCTTGAAATTCTTCGCCGTCCCCTCTGACCATTGTGAGGAAATCAGAATGGCATCAAAGAGATCGCTCATATAGCTCTGATGCTCCTTGTAAAGGTCAGAGCGTTTCTTTCCCTCGCCATCGCCCAAATCCAAGGAAAGCAAGGCTACGTCCTGCACGAATCCCTCTAAGTGCTGACGGATCGCTTCACTGTCTGTGTCGAATTTTAGCGTTCTGGACATGGCCATGGTATAAGACCCGCCCTTATAGATTTCCTCCTTCAACTGGATTTCCCGGAGTAGCACGAACAAATCCTTCAACAGCTCTTGATAGAGATGAGGACGTTGAGGATCCGAGAAGCCTCTTTCCATATAATCCTTCATCAAGGAATATTCACGTTCTATTTCTTCGATGCGTCCTTGAAAGGATACAAAATGATGGGATGCCACTAAACTTTTAATTTGCTCGAGAGCCTCTCTGACATCCTGCCGATGGGCAATTGAATAATCTGTCTTGTCGGTGTCCATGGAATAGTCTTGCATTATAATTTTCTTTTAGCGATGTTAATATCTTTGGGAAGCGGTGCGGCTGCATGCGGAAACGTCATCTTAGGCAGTGCCTTGATGACGTGGTCATCCAGCTTATAGTACTTTTTCAGGATATCCCCATATTTCGTGTACCCTAACTGGTTGATCGAGTCACATGCCCTGTTATATGCCTTGACGAATAACGCCAACTGCGCTTTCCGGTTCGGATCCTTCAGAGCCTTTGTCCTGAAGGCAATCACGCCGAGGTTTACCTTTAAATCCCTGCTGTCAAACAAGACGGGGTTGTTGTGAACCCTTGCAATCGTAGCCTGAGGCTCCGTCAACATCATCGCATCCATTTCATTGTTGAGAAGCATGTTCAGCCTGACATTGACATCATTGATCTGGATCCGGTAGACATCGTATTTTGGATTCCCCTTCTTGATGGCAAGACCGGCCAGATAATCCGTTGCGGAATATCGCGTCATGGCAACCATCTTATCCGACAACTGCCCCA
>CAJLYG010000077.1 GCA_905210845.1 uncultured Prevotella sp. | reverse complement strand
CTTAAATTTCTTGTTTCCATCTGGACCATTATTATTTGTTAAGTTCTCTCTGACGGAGTTCTGTCTTCATACGTGCGATATCACGACGAGTTGCCTTAATCTGTGATGGATTCTCAAGTGGAGTAACACTATGGTTCAGCTTCATTTGGTGTAAAGCTTCCTCAGTAGCCTCCAGCTTCTCTGCCAAATCTTTCGTGGCGAGTTCTCTTACTTCTTTAATCTTCATAGCTTAAGCATTTTTATCGTAATCACGTCTAACAACAAACTTAGTCTTTACAGGCAATTTCTGTGCGGCCAGGCGAAGTGCCTCTTTAGCCACATCAAAACTTACGCCTTCTACTTCAAAGAGGATACGACCCGGAGTAACAGGTGCTACCCAACCTGCGGGATCACCCTTTCCTTTACCCATTCGGACATCCGCAGGCTTGCGGGTAATTGGCTTATCCGGGAAGATACGGATCCAGACCTGACCTTCACGTTGCATATAACGATTGACTGCTACACGGGCTGCCTCAATCTGACGGCTGTCCAACCATTTCGCCTCAAGCGTCTTGATGCCAAATGTGCCGAAAGCCAGTTGCGTACCTCTGTGGGCGTTGCCCTTATTGCCACGTCCGTCTTGAGGTCTTCTATATTTTACTCTTTTTGGCTGTAACATGATAGCTTCTACTTTTAACGGTTATTGTTTCTCTTACGATTACCACGGCCAGACCGTCCACCATTATTAGAACGGCCACCATTCTGCTTGTCCTGAGTAAAGTTGAAGGTAAGGTCACGCTTTCCGTAGACTTCTCCACGGCAAATCCAAACCTTAATACCTAACAAACCTACCTTGGTGAGGGCTTCTGCCTGACAATAATCGATGTCTGCGCGGAATGTATGTAAGGGAGTACGTCCCTCTTTGTACATCTCCTTACGTGCCATTTCAGCACCGTTCAGACGACCACTAATTTGAACTTTGATACCTTCTGCACCAGCGCGCATTGTATTCTGAATAGCCATCTTGATGGCACGGCGATATGCGATCTTGCCTTCCACCTGGCGAGCGATGTTATTCCCTACAATCGTAGCGTCGAGCTCTGGTTTTTTCACTTCAAAGATGTTGATCTGAATATCCTTCTTATAGAGTTTCTTCAGCTCTTCTTTCAGTTTGTCAACATCCTGACCACCTTTACCAATGACGATACCCGGACGGGCTGTGCAAATAGTAATGGTAACAAGCTTCAATGTACGCTCGATGACAATACGAGAAACACTGGCCTTTGCCAAGCGCTCGTTCAGATAGTTCCGGATTTTCTGGTCCTCAACGAGGTTATCGCCGAAATTCTTGCCACCAAACCAATTTGAATCCCAACCACGGATAATACCAAGACGGTTGCTTATTGGATTAACTTTCTGTCCCATTCTACTTATTATTTATCGTCGTTAGTTTTGGCATCAACAAACAAAGTAACGTGGTTACTACGCTTACGGATTCTGTATCCACGACCCTGTGGTGCCGGTCTCATACGTTTCATTGTAACGCCTTCGTCAACGAACACCTTACTGATATAAAGTTCGCCGTCTTCAGCCTTGCGGTCATTCTTCGTCTCCCAGTTAGCAATAGCCGAACGCAACAGTTTCTCAACGTCTGCAGCAGCCTGCTTCTTGGAGAACCTCAGTACTCCCAAAGCGTGGTTCACTTCCATACCACGGATCATGTCCACTACATAGCGCATTTTACGTGGTGAAGAAGGAACACCATTGAGCTTTGCGAAATACAAACTTTTAAGGGCTTCTTTTCTCTTTTCAGCCGAAATATGTTTTCTTGCTCCCATTATTCATTCTAATTTTAAATGGTTTGTCCCTTATGATTTCTTGTTACCAGCGTGCCCACCAAAGCGACGGGTCATTGAGAACTCACCCAGCTTATGGCCAACCATGTTCTCGGTAATGTACACAGGGATAAATTTATTTCCGTTATGAACTGCAACAGTGTGTCCCACGAAATCCGGGGAGATCATTGATGCTCTGGCCCATGTCTTAACGACACTCTTCTTACCACTCTCATTCATAGCAAGAATTTTCTTCTCGAGAGATACGTTGATATATGGACCTTTTTTGATTGAACGACTCATAATCTACTCTTAGTTAACTTTTTTACTTACTTGCTCTTTCAATAATGTACTTGTTTGAAAGTTTCTTAGGTGCACGAGTCTTAAGACCCTTAGCATACAAGCCCTTACGAGAACGAGGATGGCCACCAGACTGACGGCCTTCACCACCACCCATAGGATGGTCTACAGGGTTCATGACAACACCACGGTTGTGCGGGCGGCGACCCAACCAGCGGGAACGTCCAGCCTTACCAGACTGTTCCAGGGCATGATCTGAATTACCTACACTACCTACAGTAGCTTTACAAGCGGAGAGAATCTGACGAGTCTCACCAGAAGGGAGCTTGATCACACAATAGCTACCCTCACGAGAAGTCAACTGAGCAAAATTACCAGCCGAACGAACGAGCAGAGCACCCTGGCCTGGACGTAACTCAATGTTGTGAATTACAGTACCAACAGGGATGTTTGCCAAAGGAAGGGCATTCCCAATTTCCGGGGCAGCATCTGCACCCGACATCAGTGTTGCACCCACCTGCAGTCCGTTAGGAGCAATAATGTAACGTTTTTCACCATCAGCATAATACAACAAAGCGATACGAGCCGAACGGTTCGGATCGTATTCGATTGTCTTAACTACAGCTGGAACACCATCTTTCTCCCGCTTAAAGTCGATGATACGATACTTTCTCTTATGACCGCCACCAATATAGCGGACAGTCATTTTACCGGTGTTGTTTCGACCACCGGTAGAACGTTTACCGTAAACGAGAGACTTCTCTGGCACGGATGCAGTAATATCCTCGAACGTGCCAATAACCTTGTGTCTTTGTCCCGGTGTGACCGGGTTTAATTTACGTACTGCCATTTTTTATTTAAATATTGCTGTAAAAATCAATTGTTTCGCCCTCTTTCAGAGTAACGATTGCTTTCTTGAACGCATTGCGCTGTCCCTTCACGAGACCTGCCTTGGTATAGCGAGCTGAACGCTTGCCTGCATAGCGTAATGTGTTCACATCAACTACTGTAACATGATACAGACCTTCGACCTCTTTCTTGATTTGGAGCTTATTAGCCTCTGGGCGAACAACGAAACCGAAACGGTTAGGCTGCTTGTCTGTAATCTTGGTCATCTTCTCAGTGACCAATGGTTTTATGATAAATGCCATATTCTATATCTCCTCTTTATTTGGTTAAGGTCTCGTCAATAGTCTTCAGGGAATTCTCTGTCACAACCAATACATCTGCATTCAAAACTTTATACGAATTGAGTGTAGACGCAAGCATTACTTCAGAACCCTTCAAGTTACGAGCTGACAAATATACGTTTTTATTAAGTTCTGGCAAAACTAACAATGTCTTCTTTCCATCAACTTTAAGATTTTTAGTAATATTTACAAAATCTTTAGTCTTTGGAGCATCGAAATTGAAGTCTTCGATGACAACGATCGCATTCTCCTGTGCCTTATATGACAAAGCAGACTTACGAGCAAGAACTTTTACTTTTTTGTTCAATTTAAAACGATAGTCACGGGGCTTTGGACCGAACACGCGACCACCACCTACGAGTACTGGTGAGTTGATGTCACCGCGACGAGCACCGCCGCCACCTTTCTGGCGACCTAACTTACGAGTAGAACCACTATGCTCGCTTCTTTCTTTCGACTTGGCTGTACCCTGACGCTGATTAGCAAGATACTGCTTTACATCGAGATAGAGTACGTGATCATTAGGTTCAATTCCGAAGATAGACTCGTTTAACGTTACCTTTTTACCGGTCTCCTGACCATTGATATTTAATACGCTAAGTTCCATTATTTCTCAATTAATACGGTTGAACCATTGCATCCAGCGAAAGAACCCTTCACGATGAGCAGGTTCTGCTCTGGAATTACCTTTAACACTTTGAGGTTCTGAGTCGTAACCCGGTCACCTCCCATCTGGCCACCCATGCGCATGCCCTTGAAGACTTTAGCTGGGTAAGAACAAGCACCGATAGATCCCGGTTTGCGGGCGCGGTCGTCCTGACCGTGTGTGCTCTGACCAACGCCACCAAACCCGTGGCGCTTTACTACTCCCTGGAAGCCTTTTCCTTTAGAAGTGCCGATTACATCAACGAACTCTGCATCATTGAATAATTCCACAGTGATCGTATCGCCGAGGTTATATTCCTCGTCAAATTTGAACTCGGCCAAGTGCTTCTTTGGTGTTGTACCTGCCTTCTTGAATGTTCCCAGCAGAGGCTTTGTCGTATTCTTCTCCTTAGCCTCGCCGAAACCCAACTGAATTGCTTTATAACCGTCTTTCTCAACGGTCTTTACCTGAGTAACAACACAAGGACCAGCTTCGATAACAGTGCACGGTACATTCTTACCGTCGGCACTGAAAACGGATGTCATTCCGATTTTTCTTCCAATTAATCCTGGCATTTCAATAATGATTTAAAAAAAACGATTCAATTTAAACTACACTTTGATCTCAACCTCAACACCTGATGGCAACTCAAGCTTCATCAGTGCATCCACAGTCTTGGCTGTAGAGCTATAGATGTCGATCAGACGCTTGAAATCGGAGAGCTGGAACTGCTCACGGGATTTCTTGTTAACGAAGGTACTGCGGTTTACCGTGTAGATACGCTTGTGTGTTGGCAATGGGATAGGACCACTTACGATTGCGCCCGTAGCCTTCACAGCTTTCACAATTTTCTCTGCTGACTTATCCACCAACTTATGGTCATAAGACTTCAGCTTAATTCTAATTTTCTGACTCATGTTTTTATTAAGTTGTTGATATGAATGAGGACAAGAGATACGCTGTTTAAGAGTCATTCGCTAAACAGCGTCTCCCGTCTCTCTAATTGTTTTTATACCAAATCCACGCGACCGTTGCACTCTTCAAGCACTTCTTTTGCGATAGAGCTTGAAACTGGCGCATGGTGATCATACTCCATGGAGCTTGTTGCACGACCGGAAGTGATCGTACGCAAAGCGGTAACATAGCCGAACATCTCGGACAGTGGTACCATGGCCTTCACAATACGAGCGCCACTACGAGCCTCGTCCATGCCTTGTACCATGCCACGACGCTTGTTCAAGTCACCAATCACGTCACCCATGTTTTCCTCTGGGGTAACAACCTCAAGCTTCATGATCGGCTCCATGAGGACGGGGTGTGCCTTTGGACAGAGCACTTTGAATGCTTGATGGGCAACGAGCTCAAATGACAACTGGTCGGAGTCTACTGGATGGAAGCTACCATCGTTCAAAGTAACCTTCAGTCCTGTCATCGGGAATCCGCCGAGCACGCCGTTTGTCAGGCAATCCTGGAAGCCCTTCTGTACAGAAGGAATGAACTCCTTAGGAATATTACCGCCCTTGACATTATTGATGAACTGCAAATCGCCCTCTGTGTAATCCTCGTCCTTCGGGCCAATGGTAACGTCGATGCAAGCGAACTTACCACGTCCACCTGTCTGCTTCTTATAAACCTCACGGCTCTGGGCTGTGCCCGTAATGGCTTCCTTGTAGTTCACCTGAGGCTTGCCTTGGTTACATTCAACCTTGAACTCACGCTTCAGACGATCCACGATGATATCCAAGTGAAGCTCACCCATACCAGCGATAATCGTCTGGCCGCTCTGCTCATCAGTATGAACCTGGAAGGTAGGATCCTCTTCTGCCAACTTAGCAAGTCCATTGTCCAGTTTGGCAATATCGGCCTGGCTCTTTGGCTCAATGGCGATCTGGATCACAGGATCCGGGAAGGTCATAGACTCCAGCACGATAGGATGATCCTCATCGCAGAGGGTATCACCGGTACGGATATCCTTGAAGCCAACGCCTGCGCCGATATCACCCGCATCGATCGACTCCATCGGGATTTCCTTGTTGGAGTTCATCTGGAAGAGACGGCTGATACGCTCTTTCTTGCCGGAGCGTGGGTTATAGACATAAGATCCTGCAGTTACCTTACCTGAGTAAACACGGAAGAATACCAAACGTCCCATGAACGGGTCCGTAGCAATCTTGAAGGCAAGAGCTGCAGTCGGCTCATTCTCGTCCGGCTTACGGTCTTCCTCTTCTCCTGTCTCAGGATTGATTCCTACGATATTGACTGTATCCAATGGAGAAGGCAGGAAAGCGCAAGTATAGTCTAGCAGGGGCTGTACGCCTTTGTTCTTGTAGGAAGAGCCCAACAGAACCGGGCAACAAGCCTCTGTGATCGTGCCTTTGCGAAGTGCAGCCAACAAACGCTCTTCAGAGATTTCCTTACCCTCAAGGTACAGTTCCATCATCTCGTCATCATAGTCACAAGCAGCCTCGATCATCTTGTCGCGGTATTCTTTAGCCTGGTCAACCAAGTCAGCAGGAATGTCCTCGAGCTCATATTCTGCACCCATGGTCTCATCATGCCAGAACATAGCCTTCATCTTGATGAGGTCGACAACGCCCTTGAAATTCTCCTCTGCGCCAATAGGGATTTGAACGGCGATAGGGTTAGCGCCTAACATCTCGTCCATCTGCTGCACGGTTCCGAAGAAATCGGCACCAGAACGGTCCATCTTGTTAACGTAAGCGATACAAGGCACATGATATTTCTTAGCCTGATGCCATACAGTTTCAGACTGAGGCTGTACGCCATCTGCTGCAGAATAGGTCTCGATAGCACCGTCCAAGACACGGAGGGAGCGCTCTACCTCAGCAGTGAAGTCAACGTGTCCCGGAGTGTCAATCAGGTTGATCTTATAACTGTGGCCATTGTAGTTCCAGTTACAAGTAGTGGCAGCAGAAGTAATAGTGATACCACGTTCCTGTTCCTGAGCCATCCAGTCCATGGTAGCAGCGCCATCATGAACCTCCCCGATCTTATGGGTCTTACCTGTGTAGAAGAGAATACGCTCAGACGTAGTAGTCTTACCGGCATCGATGTGAGCCATGATACCGATGTTACGAGTCAAATGTAAATCGCGATTTGCCATTTTCTTTTTACCTTTATACCTTGTTGATTAGAACCTAAAGTGTGCAAATGCGCGGTTAGCCTCAGCCATACGGTGCATATCCTCCTTACGTTTGAAGGCGCCGCCCTGGTTGTTGTAAGCATCGATGATCTCAGCAGCGAGTTTCTCAGCCATGCTCTTACCGCCGCGCTTGCGGGCGAAAGCGATCATGTTCTTCATTGAGATACTCTCCTTACGGTCAGGACGGATCTCTGTAGGAACCTGGAAGGTTGCACCACCGATACGACGACTCTTCACCTCTACTTGAGGCGTGATGTTGTCGAGTGCCTGCTTCCAGATTTCAAGTGCAGACTTCTCTTCCTTTTCCATCTTAGCCTTCACTGTGTCAAGTGCTTTGTAGAAGATTTCATACGATGTATTCTTCTTGCCGTCATACATCAATTGATTCACAAATTTAGAAACCTTCTGGTCATTGTAAACGGGATCTGGAAGGATCACCCGCTTCTTTGGTTTTGCTTTTCTCATTTTGTCTTTGAAATTTATTCTGCATGGGGCTGTCTATTTGTTCTTCAACATCCGCTCCCGGACATTTACTCAACCTTATTACAATTCTCCAGCAAAACGATTAAATATTTATTCTTGTCCTAGTATTAATCCTCTCCGATTATTACTTCTTAGCTTTCGGACGCTTAGCACCATACTTAGAACGGCGCTGGGTACGGTTTGCAACACCTGCGGTATCAAGCGTGCCACGAACAATGTGATAACGTACACCAGGAAGGTCTTTCACACGACCGCCACGTACGAGAACAATACTGTGCTCCTGAAGGTTATGTCCCTCTCCTGGAATATAAGAGTTCACTTCCTTCTGGTTTGTCAAACGAACACGGGCAACCTTACGCATTGCCGAATTAGGCTTCTTCGGGGTTGTGGTGTAAACACGAACGCAAACGCCACGGCGCTGAGGACACGAGTCCAAAGCTGGTGACTTGCTCTTGTCTACCAATACCCTTCTGCCCTTTCTTACTAACTGTGAAATAGTAGGCATAATTTTACTTTTTTAAATTTATATATTTATTTTGTTTATTATCAACATCTTAGAAACGGACGCAATAGCCCATTTCGGGCTGCAAAGGTACTAACAATTATTGAAAATACCTAATTATATAAATCTAAAAACGGCAACTTTGCGTAAAAATTAGAATTAAATAGCTGTGGTTAACATAATTTAATTGTAAGGATGTATGCTTCAGGCCTCTCCTTCTCCTTGACCGAAGGGAGAACCAGGATGGTGATTCGGCACAGGAATCTCAATCTTCCCATACTCCTGCTCATAGCGATAGAGGTTTTCCTGCAAGGCGAGCAACAACCGCTTGGCGTGCTCTGGGGCAAGGATGATCCTGCTGCACACCTCCGCCTTGGGCATACCAGGTAGGATCTTAGCGAAATCAACAATGAAATCGCTATGGGAATGGGAGATGAGCACAAGGTTGGAATACTGGCCACCAGCCACCTCTGGCTTGATATCCATCTGCATGGACAGTTGCTGATCTATTTTATCATCCATCACTGTATTATTTAATATCGGGACAAAGATACGAATTTTCTTCCTCATCTCCAAGCAAAAAACGGGAAATCATTGGGATGAGCATCTAGAGAGGAGGGCGGTCGTGACCACTGGGACCTCTCTCAGGAAGCAATTGAACATGCACTGGTCGGCAGGAGATGACAGTATGCCTTGCAACAGATGACCTTTTACACGCTGAAAGGTTATCTCCTACCTTGCGATAGATGGCCTTTTACGCGTTGAAAGGCCACCTCACGCCTTGCAATAGGCTATCTTTTACAAAGCATGTGAAAACGACAAAAGCAGATTGCGATCCTCCGCCGTGGACGGCGAGATGCAATCTGCTTTTAATCTCATGCGAAGAGAAGGTCAACAGGGAGAATTCTTCTCCCATCCTGGGTGCCTCTCTTCCTTAGTTAGGGCAAGAAGAATTACTCTTTCACGGCATTCGGCTGTTCAGCGAAGTCGATGACATTCTTCTTGTTTGCTTGGATACGGTCATATTCTTCCTTCGACCCAACAATCAGTCTGTCCCAAGCACGAAGTCCGGTACCTGCAGGAATCAAGTGTCCGCAGATCACGTTTTCCTTCATGCCCTCCAAGTGATCAACCTTACCACGGATAGCAGCTTCATTCAGGACCTTGGTTGTCTCCTGGAAGGAGGCGGCACTCATGAAGCTCTTCGTCGACAAGGCAGCACGGGTAATACCCTGCAGGATCTGCGTAGAAGTGGCGGGCACGGCGTCGCGCACCTGCACGATCTTCTTGTCACGGCGCTTCAAGGACGAGTTCTCGTCACGGAGCTTGCGCACGGTAACGATCTGCCCGCGCTTCATCACTTCACTGTCACCAGCATCCGTAACGACTTTCTTGCCCCAGATACGGTCATTCTCTTCTGCGAAATCAAGCTTATCAACCAATTCCTGCTCCAAGAACGTTGTGTCACCTGGGTCATCGATCTGTACCTTACGCATCATCTGGCGAACTATAATCTCGAAGTGCTTGTCGTTGATCTTCACGCCCTGCAAGCGGTAAACATCCTGAACCTCGTTCACGATATATTCCTGAACGGCTGTTGGACCCTTGATCGCAAGGATATCACCAGGAGTGATCACGCCATCGGACAGAGGCGTTCCAGCACGGACGGCATCATGCTCCTGAACCAAGATCTGGCGAGACAGAGGCACGAGGTATTTCTTCTGGGCGCCCGTCTTTGAGGTCACGATGATCTCACGGTTGCCTCGTTTTACCTTACCCATGGTGATCTCGCCATCGATTTCAGATACGATGGCAGGGTTAGACGGATTTCGAGCCTCGAACAACTCTGTGACACGAGGCAGACCACCCGTGATGTCACCTGCGCCGCCTACGGCACGAGGGATCTTCACCAAAGTTTCACCGGTCTTGATGGTTGCACCGTCATCTACGACAACGTGACCGCCTACCGGGAAGGTATAAGTACCTAACACGTCACCATTCTTTCCAATGACATCACAGGTCGGGACAAGATTCTTATCCTTGCTCTCCATGATGATCTTCTCGGTCAGTCCGGTGGTCTCATCGGTCTCTGCATGGTATGTTTTCCCTTCCAAGACGTCATTGAACCTCAAGGTACCTGCGTATTCTGATACGATGACGGCATTGAATGGGTCCCACTTAGCGATCATGTCGCCCTTCTTCACGACATCCCCAGCTTTGAAATAGAGGGAAGAACCATAAGGAACGTTCAGCGTAGAGAGGACGATGTTGGTATTCGGGTCGATGAAACGAACCTCGGACAACCGGCTAACGACCATCTGGCAATCCACATCTTTCTCGCCAGTATTCTCCTTGAACGGGACGGTACGCAGCTCATCGAATTCCAGTTTGCTATCATTCTTTGCTACGATAGAAGCATTGGCGGCTGCGTTACCAGCGACACCACCGGCGTGGAAGGTACGGAGGGTCAGCTGGGTACCCGGCTCACCAATAGCCTGTGCAGCGATCACGCCGACAGCCTCACCCATCTGGACCATACGCTGCGTAGCGAGGTTACGGCCATAGCACTTGCGGCATACGCCTTTCTTGCTTTCGCAAGTGAGCACGGAACGGATCTCCACGCTCTCGATCGGGGATGCCTCAATCTGAGCGACCTTGTCTTCCGTGATCTCTTCACCGGCAGAACAAATCAGCTCACCTGTGGTAGGATTGATAATATCATGGACAGATACACGACCCAAGATGCGCTCTCCCAAGGAAGAGATCACCTCATCGCCATTCTTCAAGGCTGTGCAAACCAGTCCGCGCAAGCACCCTGTCCATCAAGGGCTTCCGCCCGGACTTCCGGCTCATCGGCGAGATCTATGCCATCGGCCTGCCCAGCGTCATTATGATCGCCATCGGTTCGGTGATGACGTTCCTGATGAACAAGATACTCATCACCTACCACGCCGCCCACGAGACGGCGGCCACCGCCTTCGGCGCGTACTTCAAGCTGAACTCCTTTATCTTCATGCCCGTCTTCGGTATGAACAACGGCGTGGTGCCCATCGTGGCCTATAACTACGGTGCCCGGAACCGCAAGCGCATGGTGGAGACCATCAAGCGCGGCGCGCTGTACGCCTCCATCATCATGGTCTTCGGCACCGTCCTCTTCTGGGTCATCCCCGGCCCTCTGCTGAAGATATTTGACGCCACCGACACCATGCTCTCCGTGGGCATACCCGCCCTGCGGATCATCTCCATCAGCTTCTGCATGGCCGGCGCGTGCATCGCCCTGGGCGCCTCCTTCCAGGCGCTGGGCAGATCCCTGTACTCCATGATCACCTCCATCGTCCGCCAGCTGGTGTTCCTGATCCCCATCGCCTATGTGCTGGCCCGGTACGGCGCCTCCGTGGGCAACAGCGACCTGGTGTGGTGGAGCTACCCCATCGCGGAGGTATTCTCCCTGACGCTGACGCTGTTCTTCTTCCGCCATCTGTACAAGACCGTCATCGCCCAGCTGCCCGAGGGCCGCGAATAAGAAAAACGGAACTAAACCCCGCCGCGCTCCGTCTTAGTGGATAGAGGGCGGTCCCATCGCCCTCCCCGCCCCCGGGCGGTGTATATACACAAACAGATAGAGACAGAAAAGGAGGCACGACCCCCATGAAGAAGTTTTTGGCATTTATCCTGGCCCTGGCCTGCGCCCTGTCGCTGATGGCCTGCGGCAAAAAGAACAACGACGACAAGCCCGACCCCACCCCCGCGCCGGATCCCCAGCCCGCCGTCACCACCGCCCTAAAGAAG
>CAJLYG010000076.1 GCA_905210845.1 uncultured Prevotella sp. | reverse complement strand
CCCCTCATGGACTCTTGGCCATATTGCCAGGTATGGTAAAGGTTGCTAAGATTGATGCAGATTCCTATGGCGGCTCCTGCGGCACAAACCAAAGTAGCCTTGGCAAAATGTGCCATTTTTCCCTGACGGATGGCATCCACCAAGAAAGCGATGACCATAAACAGGATGATGAACAGATAATAATAAGTCATCTGAACATGGTTGGCATTCACTTCAAATGCAGAGAAGATCGCCGTGACAATAAATCCCCACAGGTATTTCCCCCGATATGCCAACACCACGCCGGCTATCATCGGTGGCAGATATGCCAACGCCATGACCTTCCAGATATGCCCAGCGGCGATAATGATAAAGAAATAACTGGAAAAGGCCCAGATAATAGAGCCTAACACCGCTAATTCCTGACGGAAGTCGAAAGCACGAAGCAAAATATAAAAGCCTAACAGGTAAGCAAACACATACCATACATTCTCTGGCAATCCCAAATGGTACACCTTCTCGGCTACAGACAATGCGTCCGTACTGGTGTAGGAAGGCGAGGTCTGGTAGGTTGGCATACCACTGAAAGTCGCATTGGTCCAACGGGTTCGATGCCCTGTCTTCTGATAATATTCCGCCGCTTCCTGTCCGGCTCCCCTTCCAGCGGATGCATCATGCTGATAGAGGATACGGCCATCCATGTCGGCTGGCATGAAATAGACAAAAGAAATGATGGCAAAGAACACGATTGCCAGCACGTCAAGCAAATATTTTTTCAATGCTTTCATTATATCATAAACGTTTATTAATTTGATGCAAAGTTAAGCAAATCAGGCGAATATTGCCAATTATTTGGAATAAAAGTTGTAAATTTGCACAAGAAAGGAATATAGACAAATGAAAATAGGTATCATCGTCGCCATGGACAAGGAATTCACTCAGTTGAAAACCTTGCTTGACGACAGTCAGACGGAACGCCACAACCATAAGGACTTTGTCCTCGGCAGAATAGAAGACAAGGACATTGTCATGCAGCAATGTGGCATAGGGAAAGTGAACAGCACGATCGGTGCTGTGGAAATGATCGACCAGTACCATCCCGACTTAGTCATCTCTACAGGAGTGGCAGGTGGAGCCGACATATCCTTAGAAGTAACGGATGTCGTGGTGAGCTCTTCTTGTGTCTATCATGATGCCTATTGTGGCACTGACTGTGAATATGGACAGATCATGGGTATGCCTGCACAATATCCTACGCCTCGGGAACTGGTGCAAAAGGCAATAGCGCTCAACTGCGGGACGAAAGTCCATGCGGGGTTGATCGTGAGCGGTGACTGGTTCGTCGATAGCCGGGAAAAGATGAAAGCGATCTTAGACAAGTTTCCCAAAGCAATGGCGGTGGACATGGAAAGTTGCTCGATCGCCCAGACTTGTTATCAATACAAGACTCCGTTTGTATCCTTCCGCATCATCAGCGACGTACCGCTGAAGGACGACAAGGCTGCCCAATACTTCGATTTCTGGAATAGGATGGCAGAAGGTTCGTTCAACGTAACCAAGCATTTCTTACTGAATATTTAATGATCAATTATGAAAAAGATACCAAGTTTTACTATCGACCACAACCGACTCTTACGTGGTATTTACGTGAGCCGCAAGGATGAGGTCGGGAATGAGACCGTCACCACTTTCGACATCCGGATGAAAGAGCCCAACCGGGAACCCGTCCTCCATCCGGGCGCATCCCATACCATTGAGCATTTGGCGGCAACCTTCCTTCGCAACGACCCGATTTGGAAAGACAGGATCCTCTACTGGGGACCCATGGGATGCCTGACAGGATTTTACCTATTGATGAAAGGTGACCTGACATCTGGCGATATCGTTGAGTTGATGAAAGCAACGTTTAGCTTTATTGCTGACTTTGAAGGTGAAATACCCGGTGCTGCCCCCAAGGACTGCGG
Organism: uncultured Prevotella sp.; assembly: GCA_905210845.1. Classification (GTDB taxonomy): domain Bacteria; phylum Bacteroidota; class Bacteroidia; order Bacteroidales; family Bacteroidaceae; genus Prevotella. The sequence continues at coordinate 10,081 of CAJLYG010000076.1, read as the reverse complement.
CAACTATCTGCTGCACGACCTGCCCATGGCTAAGTGGGAAGCCCAGAAATTCAGAAGTGAAGTATTAGATCAGATAACAGAAAAAAATCTCTTCTACCCTGAGTAGAAGAGATTTTCCTGATGCTTATAGATTAAATTTATATCCTACCGTGAATGTGAACACGCTGTTCTTGCTTTTATCCTCCACCTTAAAGACTTTGGTCAGCCCATAATAATAGCGGGCATCAAGCACTACGTTCTCGTATTCATAAGAGAGTCCTACCGGAATCGCAAAGTCAATCGTGTGCATCTGGTCTTTCATTGATTGGCTATGCTTCACGATATCCCCATATTCTTTTTGCTCTTTCCCATCAATGATCACAGTGTTTATCGACTGTGACTTGTATTTGAACTTGGCAGCCAACAAGATACCCATCTGGACGCCAGCTTTAACGGCAAGCCCTGGGGCAACATATACATTTGCCATCAAGGGTATATTCAGTTCATGAACGTCCATGCGGCAATTGCTGATGCCATATAAAGTCTTGTCCGCGTACTCCCGGTGCTCCTTGTAAAGATTCCCTTGCATGGCATACATCACGCCTAAGCTAAAGCTGTAGATGTCTCCAGCCTGGTACTCTACCTCAGCTCCAGCAGTACCTCCCAACTTCGCCCGAGACTTGACCTTCTCTTCATTATTGGTCTCAGTTGCAACATACATGTCATTATTCGTGACGTTGGCAACGCTGACTCCCACCCGGGGAGTGACGGAGAAAGTGCCGATCCTATGCTGGGCACTTGCGGTCAGGACTGATGCCAGGCAAACAGCCGATAAGATGATCTTCTTCATAATCGATGCGCTTTTATGGGAATAACGGGACAATTCCTTTTATATTGCTTGGAGCGAAAGGACTATTTACTCTTTATTGGCACGCTTACGCTCTAAGTGATCCAAGACGATTTTCCGCATACGGATACTCTTCGGGGTCACCTCCACATATTCATCTCCCTTGATATACTCAAGGCATTCCTCCAAGCTCATCACGGTTTTCGGAATGACCCGCGCCTTTTCATCCGAGCCACTGGCGCGCACATTCGTCAACTGCTTTGCCTTGGTCACGTTGATAACGAGGTCGTTGTCATGAACATGTTCCCCAACAACCTGGCCTCCATACACTTCCTCTCCAGGATCGATGAAGAATTTTCCACGATCCTGCAACTTATCAATGGAATAGGCATAAGCTGTGCCCGTCTCCATGGCGATCATACTGCCATTGGTACGGCGCACGATCTCACCCTTGTAAGGCTGGTACTCCTTGAAGCGATGGGCCATGATAGCCTCGCCTTGCGAAGCAGTCAGGACATTGGTGCGAAGCCCAATGATACCCCTTGCCGGAATATCGAAGTCTATATTGACACGGTCGCCCTGGGTCTCCATGGATGTCAGGTCACCCTTACGACGTGTCACCATATCAATCATCTTGCTGGAATATTCCTCTGGGACATTGATCGTCAGTTCTTCAACAGGCTCACACTTCACCCCATCTATTTCCTTGTAGATCACCTGGGGCTGACCCACCTGTAGCTCATACCCCTCACGGCGCATGGTTTCAATCAGCACAGAGAGATGCAGGACACCTCGCCCACTGACAATCCAGCGATCCGTAGAGCCTTCCACGGGAGTGACGCGAAGGGCAAGGTTCTTTTCCAATTCCTTCTGCAGACGGTTGCCGACGTGGCGACTGGTGCAAAACTTTCCTTCGCGACCAAAGAACGGACTGTCATTGATCGTGAAGAGCATGCTCATCGTTGGCTCGTCAACCGCGATGGGTGGCAGCGGCTCCGGGTTTTCGAAGTCGCAAATGGTATCTCCGATCTCGAAATTGTCCAATCCGATCACGGCGCAGATATCGCCAGACTCCACTTGGTCCTTTCGGACATGGCCCATTCCCTCGAAAGTATGGAGCTCCTTGATCTTGGTCTTCTCCTGCGTTCCGTCACGATGGCAGATCGTGATGTTCATGCCATCCTTCAGCACGCCACGATGGACGCGACCGACGGCGATACGACCCGTGTAGTTGGAATAGTCCAAGGACGTAATCAACATCTGTGGGGTACCTTCCAAGTGCTTCGGTGCGGGAATTACCTCTACGATCTTGTCCAAGAGGTAATCAATGTTGTCCGTAGGCTTCTTCCAGTCCTCAGCCATCCAGCCTTGCTTAGCAGAGCCATACACCACGGGGAAGTCAAGTTGGTCCTCGGTAGCATTCAAGGAGAACATCAGGTCGAACACCATTTCATAAACTTCCTCAGGGCGGCAGTTGGGCTTATCCACCTTGTTGACGACAACGATAGGTTTCAAACCGATCTGCAAAGCCTTCTGAAGGACGAAACGCGTCTGGGGCATCGGGCCCTCAAAAGCATCCACCAACAGGAGACATCCATCTGCCATGTTGAGCACGCGCTCCACTTCGCCACCAAAGTCAGAGTGACCCGGGGTATCCAATATATTGATTTTTGTGCCTTTCCAATTGATTGATACGTTCTTTGAGAGGATGGTGATCCCTCGTTCGCGTTCCAGGTCATTAGAGTCCAACACCTGGCCGCTGTTATCCTGGCCATCACGGAAGAGCTTTCCGGCTAGCATCATCTTGTCAACCAATGTTGTCTTTCCATGGTCGACATGTGCAATAACTGCAATGTTACGAATGTCTTGCATTGACTATCTTACCTTAAAATAATATCTAAAAACGGTTGCAAAGGTACAAAGAAAAATCGAATTATGCCTTATAGGCTATAAAAAACTTCTATATTTTTTGGATAATTACAAAAGAATAGCTACCTTTGCACCGCATTTCCGGAAACTCCGGTGCATTCGACTGTGTAACAACGTTTTGATTAAGGCGTTGCAGCGCACGAAGGATGTAATTATTTATTCATTAATCAAACAAATTATGTATTTAGATCAAGCAAAGAAGTCTGAGATCTTCGAGAAGTATGGTGCATCAGTAAAGGACACGGGTTCTGCAGAGAGCCAAATTGCTTTATTCTCTTTCCGCATCGCTCACCTGACTGAGCACCTGAAAAAGAACCACAAGGACCACGTGACCGCACGTGCCTTGACACAGCTCGTCGGTAAGCGCCGTGCCCTGCTCAACTACTTGTACAAGCTCGACGTCGAACGCTATCGTGCCATTATCAAAGCACTCGGCCTCCGTAAATAAAGTACAGAGAGAAGAAATAGGAAGTGGGACTGCCGCAAGCATTCCCACTTTTTTTGTCTCTTATCGCAAGGTGAGGAAGCTCACCTATTGACATCTGTTTTCAACAAAAAAGCAAGAGGTGACCTTTCATGTTTCATCAGATGACCTTTTGAGCTCCAATTGATGGTCTTTTAGGAGGCAGGAGATAACCTTTTGAGTGACGGGAGATGACCTCTTGCGAAAAGATTGATGAGCTGTTTGTAAAAGCCTGATGACAAGGCTAGCTTCATCTCCTGATTTCACCCAAAGGCTTCATGACGAAATCGCGTTCTGCCATCAAGGGATGAGGGATCTTCAGGTCAGGTTCGTCAACGCGCAAGTCATCATACAGGAGGATATCAATGTCAATGACACGGTCGTGATATGCCCCGTCCTGCGTCTTCTCCACTCTGCCTAAGTCTTTTTCTATCTGCTGTGTTGTCTCTAACAACTGGCGGGGAGCGAGCTCCGTTTCGACGCATACCGCGGCGTTGATGAAGTCATTGGGGGACTCGAAACCCCAGGGCTTGGTCTCATAGAAGGAAGAAAGTCGCTTGACTTCCCCTACCCTAAGACCAATATCGGCAACCGCATCCCGGATCATCCGCTTACGGTTGCCGATATTAGAGCCCAATCCTAAGTATACTGTATGCATGGATTAATCGTTCACAATGAGGAGGGCGTCACCATAACAGCCAAACTTATAGCCGTTCTTGACCGCTAAGTTATAAGCCTCCATCACCAAATCATAGCCGCCAAAGGCTGCCGTGGTCATCAGTAAGGTAGACAAAGGATGATAGAAATTGGCTATCATCGTATCGGCAAGTCCAAACTCATAAGGCGGGAAGATAAACTTATTCGTCCATCCATCGAACTCTTTCAGCAGTCCGTCCGTTCCGACCGCGGTCTCCGTAGCCTTGACCACGCTGATGCCGACCGCACAAACATGATGTCCCTCCGTTTTCGACTTGTTGACAAGGTCGCAAGCCTCCTTGTTCACGAACATCTGCTCGGAGTCCATCTTATGCTTGGTCAGGTCCTCCACTTCGATGTCGTGGAAATTGCCCAACCCACAATGCAAGGTGATAAAAGCAGAGTTAATGCCTTTGATTTCCATCCGCTTCATCAGTTCCCTACTGAAATGGAGCCCTGTTGCAGGGGCTGTGACCGCCCCCTCATTCTTGGCAAAGATACACTGGAAGTCCTCCTGGTCCTCCAAGGTTGCAGGACGGTCGAACTCTCCCTCAGCATTCTTGTGGTCGATGATATAATGGGGCAGCGGTGCCTCTCCTAAGGCAAACAGCTCGCGTTTGAACTCATCATGCGGGCAATCATAGAGGAAGCGCAGGGTACGTCCACGGCTGGTCGTGTTGTCGATGACCTCTGCCACCATCGTTCCACTGTCATCGAAGAACAGCTTATTGCCGATGCGGATCTTGCGGGCAGGCTCCACGAGCACATCCCAGAGTCGCATTTCCTCATTGAGCTCACGCAGGAGGAACACCTCGATCTTGGCATCCGTCTTCTCCTTGGTGCCATACAACCGGGCGGGGAACACTTTCGTATCATTGAAGATGAAGGTATCGCCCTCATCGAAGTAATCGATTACATTCCTGAAGTCCAGATATTCGCCCTCAATGGGATTTCCCTTTTCATCCTTCTTGAACATCTCGATTCGCTGAGATTGCTTATGCAGCACCATCAGACGGCACTCATCCCGGCGGGTGACGCGGAAAGAGCCTTTCGTCCCATCATCGTTCGTGTACTCATGGACGATACTATGGGGGTACAATGCCACCTGGTCCTCAGGCAACTTGAATTTAAATTGAGATAACTTCATGACTGTATAATCTCCTTTCTATGATTTAGTATTTTCTATTTCCTGGTGATCCAACCACTCTCCGAAATGATCGAAATCAATACACTCGTCCAACTTGACATCCCCGACCCGTGTCCTGCACAAGGCTGTCAGGAATGCGCCACTGCCCAAAGCACGCCCTATGTCCCGTGCTAAGGAGCGAATATAGGTACCTTTCCCGCAGACCACCCTGATGCTCATCTGCATGGCATCCGGATCAAAGTCGGTCAACTCGATCTCATCAATGTGGACCACCTTCGGCTTTAGCTTCACTTCCTGTCCGTCCCGACGCAATTGGTAGGCACGGTCGCCATTGATCTTGCAGGCGCTATAAGACGGCGGGACCTGCTCGATATCACCGATGAACCGCGGCAAGATGCCCAAGATCAGCTCCCTGGTAATATGCTTGGTTGGGTACACCTGGTTGACCGTATGCTCACGGTCATAGCTGGCCGTGGTAGCCCCCAACTGAAGGGTGGCCGTATATTCCTTCGTGTGATATTGCAAGCTCTCGATCTTCTTGGTAGCCTTGCCCGTACAAAGGATCAAGACACCTGTTGCCAATGGGTCTAACGTTCCCGCATGCCCCATTTTCACCTTTTTCCCTACTCGCTTGGATACCAGATAGCGGATATGTGCCAAGGCACCGAAGCTCGACATCCGATAGGGCTTGTTGATATAGATAATCTCGCCTTCCTGAAAATTCATTTAGTCAACCATTACGAGTGAATGACCGGTCAAGAGCAGGATGAGAATGATCCCGCCTACGATAATACGATACCAGCCGAATGCCTTGAATCCATATTTCGTCAGGAACCCAACAAACCATTTCATGGCAAGGATCGCGACGACGAAGGCGATGAAGCACCCTAAGACCAGCAAGAAGATATTCTGCGAAGTAGCCCAGTCGTTGGACTCGCCAAACATCTCGATCAGGTCGAGCAAGGTTGCGCCTGCCATGGTAGGGACTGCCAAGAAGAAACTAAATTCCGCAGCTTTCTTCCTGGTCAGTTTCTGCTGCATTCCTCCCACGATCGTAGCCATGGACCGGCTGACGCCTGGGATGACAGAGATACACTGGAAGAGCCCGATCTTGAAAGCCCGTTTCTCATCCACCTTGTTCTCGTCTGTTCCCTTGTTGAAGATCCGGTCGCAGAACAACATGAAGACTCCTCCCACGACCAACATCACCGCCACGACGGTGACACTGTCAAGCAACCAATCCAACAGACCGCTTTTCTTCGCGGCCAAGCCTATCACCACTGCCGGGAGAACGCCTATGACCAACAGCCAATAGAAGTGGAACCGGTGGTAGAAGACCTTCCAACCACGAAGGATTCCTTTCCATATCTTCTTCCATCCATGGCATCCCGCGTAATAAACATCCCGCGGTTCAAGGCCGGGCACAGGGGAATGGTCGAGGGCAAAGAACCTCTTCCAATACAGACATACCACAGAAAGGATGGCCCCAAACTGGATAATAAAGGTAAAAGCATGAACAAAGGGATCCCCTTGTCTTACGCCCAACAAGTTCTGTGTGATGATCATGTGCCCCGTGCTGGACACTGGGAGGAATTCGGTCAATCCTTCCACAATGGCTATAATGATAGTCTGCAGAGTCGTCATTATTCTTCCTTCTTGTCAGCCGTATCCTTGTCCTTGGGTCTACGGACAATCGCATAAATCATAAACACGAACCCGAACAGGCAGACCACAGGTGCCACCTTGATACGCCTCACGCTGAAGATGTCCGGATCATAATGAGTCTCCGTAGAACCGCTCCCACTCATCAACAGGAAGCCTACGATGACGACCAACATGCCAATTGCCAACAAAATGAAGTTGACCTTATCAAATGCGAAATTCTTCTTATCCATTGTCTTTAATTATATCTTATACAATTCCCCGGCCTTCATCCTCAGGAACTTATTGACTGAAATGTTCGCGCAGATAGCCGTGATAATAATGCCAAATAGGAAAACTGACGCTGCCGTGATGGCCATGACCTGCCATGTGACTACCGTCAAGATGTCCGGCTCATAGTTGTAAAGCGCAAACACGCAACCCGACAGGACAAGGCAAGCAACGAAGGCTGCGATGACCCCTTCCCAGATCGCCCTTCTGACAAAAGGCCGTCGGATAAATCCCCAGGAAGCTCCCACCAATTTCATCGTGTGGATGGAAAAGCGCCGAGCATACACGCTCAGCCGGATGGTATTATTGATCAGGGAGAAAGAGACAAACGTCAGGAGGATGGCGAGCACGACCAAGACCAAGCCAATCCGATACAGGTTCTGGTTGACTTTATCCACCAAGTCTTTCTGATAATTGATCTCACTGACCTTGGGATACTTGCGCAATTCCTTGGAAATCCATTTCAAGGAATCATTGTTGGCATAATCCGAAGTCAACGTGATCTCAATGGAAGACGGGAATGGGTTCACGCCATTGGTAAACTCAGAAGGATCAGTGCCCATTGCCTTGGTCGCTTCCTTCAAAGACTCCTCTTTGCTGATGTAATGGATTTGCTTGATATAAGGGCGCATCTTCAACGAAGAACAGATCTGTTGCGCCTCCGGGTCCGTCATGTCTTGCTCTAACATCATGGTTACCACAAGGTTCTCTTTTACATAGGAAGACAGATTCCGTCCTGCAAGGACAGAGAAGACGACCAATCCTAACAAAATGAGCACCAATGCGGTGCTGATACATAGAGTAATGGCCTGCAAGCCATGACGGTTGCGGGTTTTATTTCGCTTTTTTCCCATTCCTTAAAGGCTATAATAATCCAAATTTGGTGCAAAGTAACAAAAAAAAAGTTGATTAAACGAGGGATTAACTACTATTAACTTCGCAAGCAGAAGAAAACAATTTGTTTTGAAACGCTTGCGAATACTTCGATGGTCTACTTTCTCATTTTCGCCGCTTCCCATCCTAACAAGGCAGCCTTACGCTCGGAGCCCCAGTGATAGTTGCCTATACATCCTGTTGCGCGAATCACTCGATGGCATGGAATGAGAAGGGCGACAGGATTCTTAGCAACCGCTGAGCCCACGGCACGACAAGCTTTTGGCTCGTGGATAACCCTTGCCAAATCGCCATAGGTAGTCATCCCACCCATAGGGATCTTAAGGAGAGTTTCCCATACCTTGAATTGAAACTCAGTTCCTTTTAGGTGGAGTTTGATTTCATCAAGATCCCTCCAGTCACTCTCGAAGATGGCAAGTGTCTTCTGCTGAAAGTCATCCTCGCCAAAAGAATACTTGGCATTAGGAAACTTTGACTTCAGGGCAACAAGAGCACTATCTCTATCGTCGGCGAACTCCATGAAGCATATACCTTTTTCCGTTGAAGCCACAAGGATTTCCCCAAATGGAGAGATAGCAAAATGATAATGGATGTGCAATTGTTCACCCCCGTTCCGGTATTCACCAGGTGTCATCCCTTCTATGGTCACAAACAGATCGTAAAGTCGTCCAGGGGAAGACAATCCCGTGCGCCCGGCAACGTCAAGCAACGATAGGCGCGTCTCCATCATGATGCGCTTGGCATAGTTCACATTCAGGAATTGCAGGAAATGCTTGGGGGACACGCCAGCCCACTCCTGAAACATACGCTGGAAATGATATGGGCTCATAGCAACAGCTTCCGCCACCGTCCTCAAGTCAGGTTGCTCTCCACGATGGTTCCGGATGTAACCGATAGCCTTGGCTATTCGATCGAAATCATATTGTGATTGCGTTATTTTCATTTTCTCAGCGATAAGTTCTCGAAACCGACAACCTCTGTCTTGCAGAAGCATCCGGCCTCATCCTTATTTAGAATTTTCATCTCTTTTCTCCTTTTTGATGCAAATTTAGTGATATTTTGCGATACATGCAACCCAAAAGTTGCTAAATCAATCAATTCGAAGAACGTCTTTGCCATTGTAAATGCTCATCGGTTACAAACGCATGCAATCAAAGTTGTCATCTAACAGAAATAGATTTTTCGTTAGGTAGCGATTCCTTAAAAGCTATGCAGCGAAGATCTTTTTCTATATAGAATTTCAAGAACTTACTGATAATTTCTTATTCTCACATCAATGCCGCTGCCCTTGAGCAATTCAGCGACCTTGTGGATGTCGGTGTCGGAATAGTGGTAAGGGAACAACACTTTGGGACGGATCGTCCTTGCAGCTTTGGCACACTGTTGGGGCGTCATCGTAAAGGGCTGGTTAGTGGAGAGGAAAGCCACATCAATGTCTTTGATGCCCTCCATCTCGGGTATATCTTCTGTGTCGCCACTAATATAGATACGGAATCCATCAAGGGTGAGAATGAATCCATTATCACGTCCTTGGGGGTGGTACTGGGTCCTTCCGGGAGTCGTGTTGTAAGCAGGAACAGCCTCAATAGCCATGCCATCGGCGAATTGCAACTTGTCCTCAGGATGCATCACCCTACCCTTCCCTATGATTTTGGCGCAACGCTCATTCGTAATGATCTGGGTCGAAGACTTTACTAACTGGCGGATGGCCACAGTGTCGCAATGGTCGAAATGCTCATGGGTGACGAGGATGAGATCAGCCTTGGGGAACTTACCGTAGTTGGTCTCCGGCTTTACTTTCCTGACGGGATCCACTTCTATCTCCTTGCCATCATAAGTGATTCGGATGCTGCCGTGCTTGATGGCGGTAAAGGTGATCTCCTTGCCACTCCGGGTCTTAAACGTGTCAACCTGCTGGTTGTCCTTGCTGCCGCTACATGCTGCGAACGCAAAGGTTGCCATCATGAGCAATAGTGTTGATAGAATGCTCTTTTTCATACAGTCTTTCTCCTTTACGATTTCTGGATATGAATGCAAAAATACAAAGATTTGGCGAAAAGGAGGCAAAATACATTGAATTTTAAAACGAACGTTTTCGATTCATATCATGATCCGTATATAAATGATGAAGCTATCACACAAAATTCTCGAGAGAATTTAGCGAAACATGTGCTTTTCCTGTCAACCTTTGACA
>CAJLYG010000075.1 GCA_905210845.1 uncultured Prevotella sp. | reverse complement strand
CATAGAGATCCGGACAGATATGGAACCGGAACAAAATAAAAGAATGACAAAAGATGCCATTATTCAGGAGCTGATTGCCCTTCTGAATCAGAGCCAGCAAAAGGAAGCAGCGAACAGCGTATTTGAGATGGCAGCCTTAATTGATGGAATGGAACAGAAACTCGACCTTGTGACAGAGGAGCTTTTAAGTGTCCGAAAGCAGCTTGAAAGAATGGAGCAGGAAAAAGCAAATAAATCTTTGAAAGCTGTCCTTAAAAAGTCGGTGGATTCCTTAGAACAGCAATGCCATAAGATGAAGGAACAGCTATTTGAAATCAAGGAAGAAGTGAGAGGGAAGGCTTCTGAGATTGTGGAAGAAGTAAAGCAGAAAGGGAAAAAAGCCTTAAATAAGGTGTCAGAATTTCTTGGAATTAAAGAAAAGCTGCAAAAATTCCGAAATAATGTGCAGAAATCTATTACCGATGTTGAGCAGAGCATTGAAAAGATTGATGCATTGGGCATTCCCCGTATACTCTGCCAACGACGTGGCTCCCTCCCCTTGCGAGGCTTTGGGTATCCACTCTCCCGTCCAACTATAGGTGCGACTGAGCGTATCAACATTGTTTGTCGTCGTCATGTCATAGCGCGCCGACAACCGAAGGTTCAGTCCCCGTGTCAGGAGGTTTCGCTTTTCATAGAGGAAAGGTAGGAAGAATGCCCGTTTCCCGCAATACCTAAAATTAGTGAATCTTACAAAAGAAAAAGAAAGGGCAGGTACTCATCACTGAGATACCCACCCTTTCGTCCATTGATAGGATGTCAATCCTTTATTCCCATTCATCCCAATCCGAGCCGCCCCAGGACTTTGCGTCTACAGAAGCATTCTCACCCGGATCCGTGCCGCCATAACTGGCATGCTCGGCACCTGCACTTGTCTGTGAGCCATTGCCACCAATGGTGCCAGCCGACTTGTTCTGGCTGCCACAGAGTGGGTTGATTTCTTCCAACATCAGTACCGACAACAGGGGAGAGACGTATGGTCTTTTCATTTGATTCATGACTTGCTGTTTTTTAATGTTTGATAATCTTTTTGCCATTCACAATATAAATACCTGCAGGCAGGTCGGAAAGAGATACCACTCCGAAGCATTGTCCCTGTAAATTATAGACACGAGGATCCTTTGACTGTTGGTTCCTCTTCATTATCTGGATGCCCGTCGTAGAACCGCTGTCACCCAAGACAATTCCTAATTTCGCCTTCACATCCTGCGTCCCATCCTTGATGATTTGCCAATAGCAGCGATAGGCAGGGATCACACGGTCGTAAGAACCCTTCTTATAGAACTTCATGTTTTGGTTATACTCACCTCCGTCCGCAGGGTCCGGGTTCGAGAAGAAGAACTCACCTGCACCAAGATGGTAACCGTTCTCAGCATACGTGCCGAGCATGCGCACCTCTGTCTTCGTGGCCGACTTGTCATCACTGTCATTCTTAATGCCTACCGTGATGGAATTCTGTATATCCGTGCGGGTCTTATCCTCTTTCGATACTTTCACGATATAGGCAGAACCCGTGTTCTTCGGGTCTGCTTTTAATAGATAAGGTGTATTCGCTTTCATGATGACGCGGCCATTTGCATCCGGTTGCACGAGTTCGAAGTAGAGATGATAGAAGTTCGCTTGGTCCACATCCTGCTGAGAAGCCGCATTGTCGTACTCCGCACTGGTGAGGATGGCAGCTTGGGCCCCATCGCCAAACTCAGCTTTCACGTCCACATCAGTGGGGAAGCAGGCCGTAGTCCACTTCGGCTTGTAAGGATAAAAGATCGGGTCTACCGGTTTATTTTCCTTCCCCTTCCATGCATAATGGTTTCCTTGGTTGGTGTAAGTGCCATCACAAGAGGCATCGTAGGAGCCGGTATAATTTACGTCTACATTTTGCCAGTTGCCATTTTTTTCGTAGTTAGAATGATAAATCGCCTCACTCTCTACCCAAAAGGTGCAGTCGTGCACAGGCTCATCCCCATGCTCTTTCTGAGAGCAGAAAGGATAATTGCCTAAAGCACGGTATTTGTTGCCCACCAAGTAGACATTGCGCAGGCTCTCGCAACCATGCAGGAAATAGTTGCCAATGCTTACCAAGTTCTCCGGAATGACCAATGCCTCAATCTTGTTGCAGTGGCAGAGGAAGTGATTGCCCACGGAAGTGAGCGTGTTGGGCAAGGAAATGCTGCGTAGTGCAGCACAGTATTGAAAGGCATTGTCTCCGATTGTAGCCACGCTGTTGCCTAAGGAGATCTCCTGTAGACCCATGCATGACCAAAAGACATCTGCGCCAATCGTAGTCACCGAGTTGGGAACAATCACCGACTGAATGTCGTACGTGGAGGCAAAGACGCCCTTCTTTTCCTCAGTCGTCTGATTGTCTATGCTCGTCACGGTGTAGGTGACACCATTCTCAACGACTTTTTCTGGGATCACGAGATGAATCTTGCTATTCACGTTGTTGTCAGATCCCTTGGTGAAGTCATAGACAGTGATGGTATTCTGGCCGTCTTCATTGTCGGTAAACGACAGTCCATAGGCGCAGCCTTGCCCCCCCCAAGTCGTTTCTACGCCTTCATTGGTATAATAATGACAGCCGCCAGAGATTCGCGCTTCAACAGTAATAGACGTGAGCAAGGTGGCACAAAGCGCAAAAAGCCGCAGCTCCGTCTTCATGAATTGAATCATTTCTTTAAAAATTAAGTTTTTATTAATATCAATAATAATAGATTGTTACGCTGCAAGTAGCAGCAAACAGACTCTACTGTTTGATCGTACATCACCTCATGTCATCCCGACATAGGCACAAGACCTGTGAGGCATACATGTTAAATCGGGTACAAAATTACTAAAAAATATTATATAGCAAATATTTATACGCATTTTTTACGTCTAAAATCTAAGGTTTTAACATTTCCAAGGGTGAAACAGGACCTATTCTTATAGACATAACTGCCTATTTTCTCCATCAACGATGCAAAAAGCAAGACTTATCCCTGCATCAACAAAATACTTTTCACACATTTGCCGAGGATTCTTCGATGAGGAAAGATCCCCAACCGCGACGCTCGTGGGAAAGCGCAAAGTGCGTATAGATCAAGGCAACACTGAGGTAACCCTCATCTATCTCTAATTCAAATAATGTCATTTATACGCTTAAACTCATCAATTTCGCCTTTAATGGGGACATTTTTCATATAAACCTTAATTCCGCAAACAGTTTGCGGAATTAAGGTTTACAAAAAAATGCAAAAAAATTATCTTACATATAATAAATTTTTGTAATTTTGCTTTTGGAGATCGTTCGGTTTCTTTATAGCATTCGCTGAAAACAATCTTTTAACTTGAACCTTTTAAATTATAATCAGAATGAAACAAATAAAGAAAATCTTATTTTGCTTTTTGTTCCTGCTGCCTGCGGTCTCCTTTGCACAACCCCGCAGCGAATACCCGCGACCGCAGTTTGAACGCTCCGAATGGATGAATCTAAACGGAACGTGGAACTATCAGCTGGACAACGAGCAGACAGGCGTGGAGAAGAATTATCCCCAAGCCACATCTTTTGCCCAGCAAATCACCGTGCCTTTCTGTCCCGAGAGTAAGCTATCAGGTGTCCAGCATACCGATTTCATTGAGGGAATATGGTATCAGCGCTCTGTGATCGTTCCGCAGACGTGGCAGGGTAAGCGGGTGCTGCTCCACTTTGGAGGCTGCGACTATCGCACCCAGCTCTATGTAAACGGCAATTATGTGGGCGAGCATTTCGGAGGCAACGCTTCCTTCTGTTTCGACATCACCTCTTTTGTTCCTGCCAACGGCAAGTGCAACATTGTGGTTGGCGTACGCGACGACCTGCGCAGTCAGCTCCAGCCGTCGGGCAAGCAATGCGAAAGGCTCAACTCATACGGCTGCATGTACACCCGCACCACTGGCATCTGGCAAACGGTTTGGATGGAGCCTGTGTCCGATGGCGGTTTGGGCAGTTGTCGTATCACGCCCTCGCTCGATGAGAGCACTTTCACCTTCGAACCCTCTTTTGTGGGCCATCAGCGCGGCGGCAAGTTGAGCATCAGTGTGAAGGACGGTAATAAGACCGTGGGCCGTATCACTTCTACAGCTTCCGACGGTGCCGTTCTTACTGTAAAATTGCCAAAGGTATATCCCTGGTCGCCTGAGGATCCTCATCTCTACACCATCAACTTCAGCGTGGAAGATCCGAACGGAAAAGTCATCGACGAGGTGGCCTCCTACGCCGGTATGCGAAAGGTGGAACTTAGGGGAAAAAAATTCTATCTGAACAATAAGCCCTACTTCATGCGGTTGGTGCTCGACCAGGGCTTCTATCCCGACGGCGTCTGGACAGCACCTTCCGACCAGGCTCTGCGCCACGACATCGAACTAGGCAAGGAGGCCGGATTCAATGGCGCGCGTCTGCACCAGAAAGTCTTTGAACAGCGCTATCTCTACTGGGCCGACCATTTGGGCTACATCGTCTGGGGCGAATCACCAAGCTGGGGAATGGACTATACCAATCCCGTTGCTGCCCGCAACATGATTTCCGAATGGAGTGAGTTTGTGGATCGTGACTACAATGCACCCTGCGTGATAGCCTGGTCACCGCTCAACGAGGTGTGGATGCGTGACAAGGACAATCAGTGCGTACGTCTGACCAACGATCTCTATGAACTTACGAAAAAGCTCGACCGCACGCGCCCTGTGGTTTCCACCAGCGGTGGTTTTCATGCCGGACTCACCGACATATACTCCGAGCACTGCTACACTCAGGATCCTGCAAAATTTTACAATCAACTCAAAGGCATCGAGGAGGGCAAGCCCTACATTCAAAATTCAAAGCTCTCGGCTCCTTACAAGGGCGAAGCCTATATCATCGACGAATACGGTGGCATTGGATGGATAGAGCATAAGGACAGCATTTCGTGGGGCTATGGCGATAATCCCAAAACTCTTGAAGAATACTATACGCGTCTGGAAGGTCTCACGGCAGCCATCGTCAGCCTCGACAATATCTGCGGCTTCTGCTACACGCAGCTCACAGATGTAGAACAGGAGAAGAATGGCGTCTACACTTATGAGCGCAAAACAAAGTTCGATATGAAGCGTATCCACAACATCTTTACGATGAACAGGGAGAAAGCTAAGCAGATAGTCAAGAACTATTAATAGCGCTAATATGGTCATCATCATCCGATTCGCGGGTAATGGCCTGAGAAAAAAATATAAGTACTTAAATAAACGAATATGAAAAGAATAAGAACAATTATTTGTGCGCTGGCATTAATAGCAGTTACAGCATTATCTGCTCAGACGCGCATCATAGCTCACCGCGGCTATTGGACACCTGCCGGAAGCGCTCAAAACTCTCTTGCTGCCCTCATTGGGGCGCATAATATCGGCGCATACGGCTCGGAGTTCGATGTCTGGATAACTGCTGACGATATGTTGGTGGTAAATCATAATTCGAAAATAGACGGCATAACTATTGAGACTGCGAACTATAGTCAACTAAAGGATAAGCAACTGGCGAATGGCGAGTCGCTCTGCACTTTGAAAAGCTATTTGGAGACGGGAAAGAAGCAGCCCGACACCAAACTAATCCTTGAAATAAAGCCCCACTCGAAGGAGAAGAACGAGAATCGTTGTGTAGATGCCGTTGTGAAGATGGTAGCCGATGAAGGCGTACAAAATCAGGTAGAGTATATTTCGTTCAGTCTTAATGTCTGCAAACGCTTAGTTGCAAAAGTTCCGGAAGCCAAGGTAAGCTATCTGAATGGTGATCTCTCGCCAAAACAGGTTAAGGAGCTGGGCATGACGGGTATTGACTATTCTGGGCCGCTCTTTGCCATTCACCCCGACTGGATGAGGCAGGCCCACGACCTCGGCCTCACGGTCAATGTTTGGACTATCGACGACCTGGACGACCTCAACAATTTCATCAAGGCAGGTGCTGATTTCATCACTACAAACAAGCCCGTAGAAGGTCTGAAGTTGGCAAATTAGTTTTTATGTTTATAACTAACTTTCGGAAGTGAAACAAACTATTCTGCTAGCTCCGCTATATTTTATTGCCGCGGACCAAACGAACATAACGAACGTCTTTCGTCCAGTCCGTTTAGTTCGCGGCTAAAACATCACCCGCATATTCATGTAACAGGCGCTCCTAGGAGCGTGTCAATATCGTCTGATAGTAGGTGTTCTGCTCTTTCGAAATGTTCAGTAGTCAGGCACGGACAGACCTGCCATAGTTCTTCTTTATTTCGCTCATAGTTTTATCTCCAGATATTTTTCGAGGATATTGGCGACTCTCAATTTCCTTGCATAGTCCATAAGACGTGACAGGTTGCGATCTGGCCGGGAAAGATAGCTGTTTACGACCTCAGCGCAAACATCCATACCAACCTTGTTGCGGAACTTCACCGCATCGCACACACAGCGTTCTACATCATAAATGTTGATACGGTAACCGCTGACCACACGTTCCTCTATCCCGATGATAAAGAGGTTGGCAGTCAGGTGGTGCAATTCTATCTTAGGATATGCGGGCAAAGTGATTTTCCGTCCTCTTTTTACTGCCACATGATAAGCTTGTGGCAAAGTCGTGGTGAGTCCGTAAACATTCCATGCCGAGAACAGGCAGAGGACTCCACCCGGTACTACAACATTAAGGTCTATCATCGTATCAGCAAGTTGGTCGCTGTCGGCATAAACCCCACGCCGAATACGCACAACTTCTCCCTTTCGTGCCTTCTCCAGCAGTTGGTAGTAGGCTTTCCGTCCATTCTCCATCACGTTAGAAGAAGTTGTGAACGTGTTAACATGTATTCTATTCGTTGAATTGACCATAAGTAATTTCTTTGTGTACAAAGTTACTACAATTATTTTAAAATGTAATAAGTTTGTCGAGAAATTATCTATAATTTTTCGTGCCGTAGCATCTGGATAATCATAAATCAATGATTATAGCCCATTTACAAACTTTTGACCCACTTTTTAACATTTATAAACAAAATAACGAGGGGGTTCAAAAATGCCGGAATTTTCGAAACCCCTATTTTTTGACCCACTTTTTGACCCGGTTTTTGACCCACTTTTTTGAGCCAAAATATTCGAACCTTTTATATCTCCGTTTGTCTTTTTCTATCTCAATTTATCATTTGTCGGTTAATAACCAGGCAGTTATGATAGATTTAGATAAACGGAGATAAATTCAGATACAAACATTTCTCATCCCTCTCTAAGACCAACTCCGTGGCACAGCAGATTCCATGGCCTCTTATCCGACTGGCGGATCTCTATCTGGGCTATGCGGAGTGCTGCGTGGAGACCGGTGATCTGGCTACTGCCCGTGAGTACGTGAACAAGGTGCGCGAGCGTGCCGGCATCCCCAATGTAGAAGATGCATGGGCTAACTATTCTACCAATCCCAACAATCCCAACACACAGGATGGCTTGCGTGAGATCGTGCGCAACGAGCGCATGAACGAGATGTATCTGGAGAACCAGAACTTCTGGGACATGCGTCGCTGGCTCCTGGCTGAGAAGTATTTCAACGTGAAAGCACAGGGCATGAACATCGATGCTACTACCATAGAGGAGTTCGCCAACCCAACAGAGGTGATCTTCGAGCGTAAGTTCACATCGCCTGCCAACTACCTCATGCCTATTCCTACGGACGACATCAATAGGAATACGCACATTGTTCAGAACCCTGGGTATTAATATTAATGCAAGAAGAAATGAAAAAGATAATCGTGAGTTTATTGGCAGCCACCGTGCTTGCAGGCTTCAGCTCATGCTCAGACGATGACAAGACCGTCCCAAGCGTGATGATCGACCAGAACACGGTGACTTCCGTAGCCAAGCCTGGCGAGGTCGTCTTCCATTGGACGAGGCCTACCAACCCTGACTACTATTATATTAAGGTGAAATTCTACGACCCTGCCAGGGGAGTGATTGTCAAGAATGCCAGTGCATACGCCGACTCCATCGCCATTGATGGGCTGTACGCGAAGTATGGCAAGATCGACTTCCAGTTCTCGGGGGTTAGCCGTGACGGTGGGGAGACCACCCCATTCACGGTGAGCGCACAGGCAGGGGCTGTACCTGCCACGGTAAAGGACGCAGGTCTGGGCGAGGCGATAGCCATGACAGGCAATGGTGATGTCTGGACAGACAGCCATGAGGTTAGTGAGGGTCCGCTGAGCAACCTGTTTGACGGGAAGACCAGCACGATCTTCCACATGCTCTGGAGCTCACCGAGTCCGTTCCCACACTATCTAGTGCTGGACCTGAAGAAAGAGGTGAGCGGCGTGATGTTCCATTATATTTGCCGCAACCACAACAACAAGGACAACCCCAAGCAGATCACCGTATTTGGCAGCAATGAGTTCAACCAGTCATTGGATGCCTTAGGCAGTGCCACCGAACTGACTGTCCTTTCCGATCTTCCTGGCACGAAGGGTGCTTCTTATGAATCGCCACACATTGTCAGTGTAACTCCTTTCCGCTACTTGTGGCTCCGTATCGATTCCTCTACATCAGGAAGCGATTGGGTTGCATTGTCGGAACTGTCCGTCACGGAAGTCCTTACCACCATCTCTGATCCAGAGAACGAGAAATAAGGGCGATAAGACAATATTCAATGAAAAAAGAGGGTGATCAATTTGATTCATCCTCTTTTTCGTATGATCGATCCATGTACTGCATTTTTATTGGTTCGCTTTCATCGGAAAGACTCGGTTTGGTGAATTTTACCGTTGCCAGGAGCAGTGAAACTCTCATAACTGGTCGGCCATCTTTCTTTCCTTATATACAAAGAACTCATTGGCTGGCAGCCAAAGGCAGCATAGAGGAAATATTCACCCAGCTGTCGTAATACTTGCCGAAAGAAGATCCATCAGTCTTGACGTAGAGTATGTCGAAGGCAAGAAGATTTCCTAAAAAAAATTTGAATTTTTATTTTTTATTTTTAAATTTGCAGACTCATAATGACGAGATGGTAGCGAAAACCGTCTCACTATGTTTTACTAAAATTTAAATTTAATGAAAGAAGCTATTAACCATTTATGTATGAACAGTATTGCTGTTGAGAAACTACACATTACCAAATTAGTGGATTTGTTCGCCGGCTGCAGCGAACTCCCTATTTGGAAACGATCTACCTTCAGGATAACAAAGAAGGAGCACCCTGAACTTTGGGAGACGAACGAGGATCTCAAGGACGTAGACGAACTCTTCCTGCCAAACTGGGAGGAGGAGCTGCGTGACATGCAACTTGGCAAGAAATTCACGCTGAACGTTGACCTAAACAACTTCTATCAATTGGGACGGGCTGAGATGACGCAGAAAATCGTGCGATATTTCAGAGCATTGAGATGCCCTGTCTGCCGTGATTTTATCGGCAGGGTGGAGGTTTGGATTCGACGGGATGAAAGCCGACCCGTCTTATCAAACTTCAACACATACGATCGCTTCACCTTGCGTCCCTATTATCGAGATGTCACCGATGGCTGGCAAATCGACGTGGCACACGTCGGGACGTCACGGTGCAGCAAGCAGACGATTTTTGAAACCAACTTGGAAGACAATGGCTTCTTGGTGGTTGCGGGAACGGAAGTACTCCACAGGCAGGATGTCAAGCAATACCACATGCAGAAGTTCCAAGGCGGGCATCCCGTCATCAACACATATATCTCACGGGAGCTGCATATCCCGATGCAACAGACTTACGACCGCGACAAGCTTGTCACCAAGAGAGATAAAATCACTCAGTTCATCCAGACCTATCTCATGACACAAGCGTTTCAGGATGCGCTGGACATCAACATCCTGAACAACGGCAACTTCATCGCAGTCAAAGAGGAAAATATCACAAAAGTTGATGATGAGGCTCACCATCTGATCTATGGAGAGAAATATGTCGGATCCTCTCCCAAAGGCGAGTTTACCCATCATGGACCTTACAAGATGCCTGAACCGCATATCTTTTTCATCATCTGCAGCGAAAAGAATAAGGAGTGGAGAAACCGACTGTACAACATCCTGCAAAACGGAATAGACTCTACCCTCATCAATGGACAAGGCGTAGAGCACGGCTCTTTATGCACCTTCACTCCCTTGCCCAACCTACTGAATCAACCTCTTAATTGGGAAAAGAACCTAAGTCTTACCTATCACACGAACGATACAGCCCTGAAAGAATTGAAGAAACACTTATCTGAGAATAATCGCATCAAGCCCGACAAGAAATATACGGCTATCATCATCAGCGATATTTCAAAAGATTATACAGACAAAAAGGCTCATGAGCTCTATTACCGCATGAAGGAACAGCTGATGAAGTACGGGGTTACCTCGCAGGTTATCTATGCACCGAAGATCGGTTCGTCCAGTTTCAAATATTTCCTCCCCAACATTGCAGCAGCCCTTGTCGCCAAGCAGAACGGTATGCCTTGGGGGCTGAAAAAACTGACGCAGCACAACGATATGATTGTAGGCATCGGAGCGTCAAGACAAGTAGGCATGAAGTCCTTCCTCGGCACAGCCTTCTGTTTCGACCAAACAGGACAGTTCCGGGAGTTCGATTGCTGCGAGGCCGGTGATGTCGAAGCCCTCGCTACCAGTCTAAAAAAGGCTCTTATCCGATTCTGCCAAACCTATGGCAAGCCGCAGCGGCTTATCATTCATTATTATAAAAAACTTAACCAGCGTGAGAGCAGACGTATCGAGGACCTACTCTTGCAGGTCAATGTCAATTGCTCGGTATACGTGGTCAACGTGGTGACAGCCGTCAACGACGACCTCATCGCCTTCGATACAAGTCAGAAAGATCTCATGCCCATCAGTGGAACCATCGTCCATCTTCGCGACACGCAGTTTTTGCTCTACAGCAATGAGAAGTATTCCGACAATGGCTCGGCAAGAGTCCTCTTCCCCATCAAGTTGACCATTGCCAGTGCCAACACGAACACGGGTGGAAGATTAACCTATGACGACGCACAGGACATCATCACGCAGGTCTATCAGTTCTGTAGGTTGTACTGGAAATCGGTCGCCATGCAAAACAAGCCCATCACTGTGGCGTATCCCGAGATGCTGACACAGTTTGTTCCGCATTTCAAGGACAACAAGGTACCCGAATTCGGAAAACATAGTTTATGGATGCTTTAGACCGTTGATACAATGACACTACCGATCACAGACAGCATGCTCAGAGGCGAGCTACGCCCAAACATCCTTGCAGAACTGAAAGACCATCAGGAAATCTCAAGGCTCTGGGGAATCCTCCACAAATGGGAGAATAGTGGCGATGGCTCACTGAGAGGCATCGAGAAAGCTCTCGTTGATGCTGTCGAGAAAAGTGGGCTGGTCAAGGTTTCAGAGGTCTTTAATAACGACCTCGAAATGCGGCAGGGGGCGGAGATGGCAAGGGAAAAAGGGATGTTGCCCGACAATCCTGACTTCACACGGGTGGGTAAGCCGCTCTGCTTGGATGGGGTTTTCACCCCCTTCCAGCCGCTTACCCCCACTGACCGCTTCCGCCACCTGCTGCTCGAGTTGGAATGCAGGCGCACCATGATGTGTCTCAGAGACCTTGTCCTTACCATGCACGACGACGGGATCATACGCACGGAGATCTCCCAGCTCTTCACCACCATCAAGCAGTTGTGCGAAGATACCGATGAGAACTTCATCCGGCAGCGGCTCACGCAATTCTATTTCGAGATCTATCACACCTTCCAAAGTGTCTTGGAAAAAGGAGAAAAACAGAATTACGAAACCGACTTCCAAAACTTTGTTTACGACTGGTATGGCGTGTTCCCTAATGATGAAACGGTTGAAAGATACGAAGTGCGGGTAGCCGCCTACAAGCCGGTTCTCGCTCCACATCCACAGCAAGAAACTGCGTCTTCGACATCCGGGCAACACTCGACAAAGCAGCCTCTCGCTGAGAAGCCTGTAACAAAAGACAAGTTCCAGAATTTTTTTGAAGCCGCCGAGGAACGTCAGTTCTCGCTCTTGCCCAAGGTAAAGGCATTGGGGTCAACAGAGAAAATCATGAAGTTGGTGATGCGCATGCTGCAAGACATGGGTACAGTAACAGACACCTATGCCCATACCGCTGCCATGCTTG
>CAJLYG010000074.1 GCA_905210845.1 uncultured Prevotella sp. | reverse complement strand
ATGACGCCAGACTCCAACATATCGCGGATCAGGTCGTTACCCTCACGGGTACGCTCACCTACTCCAGCGAAAACAGAGTAGCCGTCATGACCTTTGGCAATATTATTGATCAGCTCCATGATCAACACGGTCTTACCTACACCGGCACCACCAAACAGACCGATCTTGCCTCCCTTCATGTAAGGTTCCAGCAAGTCAATGACTTTAATACCTGTTGCGAGCATCTCCTTGTGTGTAGACAGATCCTCGAACTTAGGCGGCTCACGGTGAATAGGATATGCATTCTTCATATCCAACTCGTTCATACCATCAATAGGCTTTCCGATGACGTTCATCATACGGCCCTTGATTTGCTCTCCGGAAGGCATCGTTATAGGACTTCCTGTTGGGATGACTTCCAAATCACGCTGCAACCCGTCGGTGTTGTCCATGGCGACACAGCGAACCGTATCTTCACCGATGTGCTGTTCCACCTCGATGACCAAGTCACTGCCGTCAGGTCTCTTCACCTTCAGTGCTTCGTAGATTTTAGGGAGTACCTTCTCAGGATCCTGACCTTTCGTATCGAAGTAGACATCGATGACAGGTCCGATAATCTGGGAGATGCGTCCGTTAATTTGTGACATAAGCTATTATTTTAAATGTTAACTTGAGATTTCATGTCCAAGTTTTATCGCGGGGGCAAAAATAACAAATTATTTGATCAACCCCAACTTTTTCTGCTGTTTATTTACGACTCTTGCCGCCCTTCGCTCCGGTTGGTTCCAATACGACAACTATTGGCGACAAATTGTCAACCCGTTAGATACTCAATTCATCTAAGACCTTGATCAGATTCCGGTCGAACGGCTTATCGCTTCGGATGGCTTCGCTCAGGGGCACATAGACAATCTCGTTGTTGCGCACGCCCACCATGATATTCCGTTGACCCTGCATGATGGCATCAATGGCTGCCACGCCTGTGCGGGAAGCGAGAATACGGTCATGGGCTGAGGGACGACCGCCACGCTGCAGGTGACCGAGGATGGATACACGCACGTCAAACTGTGGGAATTCCTTGCGTACACGTTCTGCATAGTACATGGCACCGCACTTGGGACTCTCAGAGACGATGACGATGCAACTCTTCTTGGACTTACGGATACCACGCTCCATGAATCTCGCCAACTGGTCTACGTCTGTGGAGTCCTCCGGAATGATGGCTGCCTCTGCTCCTGATGCAATGGCACTGTTCTGTGCCAAGAATCCGGCATCGCGCCCCATCACTTCCACGAAGAAGATCCGCTCATGACTTTGCGCCGTGTCACGGATTCGGTCGACACATTCTACGATGGTATTCAGTGTCGTATCATAACCAATGGTGGAGTCTGTCCCATATAAGTCGTTGTCAATGGTTCCTGGCAGGCCGATGCAACAGATATCATACTCCTGTGCCATCTGCATGGCTCCCGTCAAGGAACCGTTTCCGCCGATGACGATCAGGGCGTCGATCCCATGTGCAATCATCTGATCGTAAGCTTTCTTTTTGCCTTCTGGAGTCATGAACTCTTTTGAACGAGCTGTCTTTAAGATCGTACCACCAGACATGATGATACCACTCACGTTCTCCGTCGTGAAATCCTGAACCTCTCCATTGATTAGTCCGTCGTAGCCACGGTAAATGCCTTTAATCTTAAAACCGTTACAGATACCAGCACGCGTCACTGCGCGGATCGCGGCATTCATCCCAGGTGCATCACCACCGGAAGTCAGTACGCCAATAGTCTTAATTTTTGTCATAATTCCAAATACCTATTTTACAATATTTTTATGCTATATGAAAAACGTTATCACCAACCATAGGATCACAAATCCGAGCAATGAGCCCATCATGGATTTCCAACCGACGTTCTTGAAGAACCAACCTACATGCAGTCTTTCCATTTTGATCAGTGCCAGGCCACTCATCGAGCCGATGCACAAGATGTTCCCTCCTGCAGCCACGGCATAGGCGATAATCAGCCAATAGGCTCCGTTCTGTGCAAAAGGTGTCGGGCCACCACCCATGCTCATGTCAGTCAGGACGGATGGCTGTAGGGGATGCATGGCGATCATCGGCATGGCTGTCGCGAAATTATCGACAACAGTACTCAATACGCCCATTATCGCGCCCCCTATCCAGATGTTATCGTTGAAATGCTCCGTAAAAAACTGAGATAGATCACGTAGAGCACCTGTTTCCTGGACAACCCCTACAGCTAACATGATGCCCATCACGAATAGCATCATCTGCAGCACTCCGTATTGCAACACGCGAGGGACACGGTGTTGGATCATCTCGTCCGTATGCAGGTTGCGGTTGAAGATTTCATTGACGATCCATAGGATTGCCAACACGCAGAAGGCACCCAAGAATGGACTGAGCTTCGTGATGCTATGGAAAGAGGGGATAAACCATAATCCGCCAATGCCAACGATTAGCATCGCCAAGCGCTGCCCGACATTCAACCGCGTGTCATCGCCACGGTAAGGCATGGCGATCCACGCCACGTCCACACGCTCAGGCAATAACCTTCCGATCCACCACGTTGGCAGGAACCACGCGATAAGGCAAGGTATCACCAGTACTAAGAAGAATGTGGAAGGCGTGACTGCACCTATGTTCCACAGCACAAGTCCAGTCGGGTCACCGATTACGGTGACTGCTCCACCCCAATTGGCTGCCAGCACGATGGCTGACCCGAACAGCATCCGTTGCCTGCGACTTTGCACGACACCATGCATGATGGTCAGCATCATGACAGTTGTCGTCAGGTTATCCAGATTGGCGGAGATGACTAATGTAACACACGACAGCATCCATAACATCTTTTTGCTGCTACGCGTGCGAAGCAACTGGGAGATAAAGTCGAAACAGCCGTTATTATACAGGATCTCCACGATCGTCATGGTTGCCAACAGGAACAAGACGATCTCGGATGCCTCTCCGACATACTTGAGGAAGACGTTCTGGGCAATAAATTGCTTGACAGTCGCACTGGTGGGAGCGGTCCCATTCAGGAAAGCTGCATATTCCGTCGGGTGCTCACTCATGACGAAGTCTGAACCGTAGGAAATATACAACACCCACCCCACAGTACCTGCAAAAACAGCTACTGCCGCTTTGTTCATCTTCGTTAGGTTCTCAGTCGCAATGAGAAGATAAGCGAGTAGTAATATGGCAACTATAATCAGGGTCATAATTGACGTAATTGCAATTTCTATTTCGAGTCGCAAAATTAACAAATTATCTTAAACCACCAAGAAATATGCTCTTTTTTTATCCAGCTTTAACGGGATTTTTACTTGAATGAACAAACTTTGACGCATTTTTCGACATTTTGATAGGACGGGAAAGAGAGATTGGACAACGCCTTTTTTGATTAAAAAATATTATAAATATGATTTTTTGTAGGGACCAAACCGGATTATTCCAATATAATTACTAATTTTGAAGGCAAATGAAATTAAGTATCATCATCCCCGTATATCATACGGAAGAGACCTTGCCCCGTTGCGTGGATAGCATCCTGTCGCAATCCTATACGGAGTATGAAATCCTTTTAGTTGACGATGGAAGTGGGAAGCCTTGCGATCAACTCTGTGAGGATTACGGACGAAATGACGGTCGGATACGGGTGGTCCACCAGACACATGGGGGATTAAGTCGTGCTCGAAATATGGGTCTTCAATATGCTAAAGGTGAATATGTTACGTTTATAGACAGTGATGACAGGATCGAGCCTGGAACGTTAGAAAGGGTGATGTCTATCCTTGCTGCCCACCCAGAATATGATCTCGTGGAGTATGGGGCCTTCGTCCATTTTGCCAACCAAGGCAGGCAGCATGTCCTGAGGTTGGGCAATCATGTCTATCACAACATGTACGATTACTGGTTGACAGGGAAAGCATATGCCCATGCCTATGCTTGGAATAAGGTCTTCAGGCGGGCGCTCTTCCAAGGGCTGTCCTTTCCCGAAGGGCGGTCTTTCGAGGACGTGGGCATCTTGCCCTCTCTCCTGAAGCGTTGCAAGACGGTTGCGACAACAACTGCAGGACTTTATTATTACTATGACAATCCCCATGGCATTACCCGGATGGCTGACGGCAGGCAGTTAGGCGACTTGCTTCATTTCCACCTTCAGGTCTTGAAGCAGCTTCCCCCCGAGGACTCCGACCATTACCGGCAATATTATGCAAGTGTTCTGAACATTCAGATGGATGTGTATGAAAGGACTGGGAATGAGCCGGAGCTCCCCAAAATGCCCTTTCCATCGTATGCTCTCTACCCTATGTACAACTTCAAGCTGACATTACTCGATAAATTTGGACCTAAATGGATGTGCAAATGGAACAAACGGATACACAGCATCTATCGGAGAAGCCGTTGATCAGCTTCATTATTACCTATTATAATAAGCCCCTTGCCTTCCTCAAGGAATGCATCCACAGTATCCTTGCCCTCCATTTGCCGTCGGCAAGGCGGGAGATCTTGGTCATCGACGACGGGAGTGATGTCTCGCCCATCAATGATTTGTTAGAGATCAGGGACCAGATTATCTATCTTCGGCAGGAAAACTTGGGGCTTAGTGCTGCCCGGAATGTCGGGCTCCGCCTTGCCTCTGGGCAGTATATCCAATTCGTGGATGCGGATGATAAGTTGCTTGTCGAGACCTATGATAGGTGCATAGACTTCATCCAGGCTCACCATCCAGACATTTTTTTCTTCGATTTTGCCAATGAGGATACCATGGATGAGTCGTTTATCTACGACGGACCGGTGTCTGGTACCACGTTCCTCCACGAGAACAATCTCCATTCCTCTGCCTGTGGCTACCTCTTCTCCAGGAATATCGTGGGTGACTTGCAGTTTCCTGTCGGCAGGCTTCATGAAGACGAGGAGTTCACTCCCTTGCTTCTCTTGCGGGCGGACAAGGTCTTCAAGACGGATGCGCGCCCATATTTCTACCGGATGTGCGACGGCTCGATCGTCCATGGCAAAGATCCGCAACATCTGTCCAAGCGTTTGGAGGATATCGAGCATATCCTCTCCCACCTACAGGGCGTTGCGGGCACGCTTCCCCTGAACGATCGCATGGCCTTGAACAGGAGGATTGCCCAACTGTCCATGGAGTATTTGTACCACGTGATCTGCCTCACCCGCAGCCAGCAAAAGTTGGAGGACATGGTCGAACGCCTTCGGGCGCAGGGACTATTCCCTTTGCCTGTCCGGAAATACACGAGGAAATACTATGTCTTCAGCAAGGTCGTCAATCATAAAATAGGGCGCAGGCTACTGCTTGCCATGGCGCCAGTGATCAGTATATCATGAGAATATTGTTGATAGGAGAATACAGCAACGTGCACTGGACCCTCGCCGAAGGGCTGCGCACGTTAGGTCATGAGGTCACGGTTCTGAGCAATGGGGACTTCTGGAAGAACTATCCCCGGGACATTGACCTATGCCGCGTGCCGACACGCATGGGAGGCATTCGTTACCTGCTTCGGTTATACAGTCTCCTTCCTCGCCTGAAAGGGTATGATGTCGTGCAAATCATCAATCCCATGTTCCTTGAGGTCAGGGCAGAAAGGATTGGGGCAATCTACCGTTATCTTCGCAGGCATAACGGGAGCGTATTTCTCTGTGCCTATGGGATGGACTATTATTGGATCAAGTCGTGCGTCGAGGCGAGGCCATTAAGGTACAGCGACTTTAACATCGGAGACACGCTCAGGACAAATGCGGATGCCCTGAAGGAAAGAAACGACTGGGTAGGGACGGAAAAGGAAAAGCTCAACCGGTTCATTGCAGAAGACTGCGATGGTATTATCGCAGGGCTGTATGAGTATTTCGTCTCCTATCATCCCTGTTTTCCCCAGAAGACCACGTTTATCCCTTACCCTATCCAGATGCCGGTCGCAGACCCTGTGATCAAGGATCATTACGATTCATGCAACGTCTTCATCGGTATCAACAAGAGCAGGAATGAGTATAAGGGGACGGATATCATGCTGAAAGCAGCGCAGGCTGTACAACAACGGTATCCCCCAAAAATGACCCTGACCGTTGCCGAGAGCGTTCCCTTTCAGGAATACCAGCACCGGATGGACGGAAGCGACGTGATCTTGGACCAACTTTATAGTTACACTCCATCCATGAATTCATTACTTGCTATGAGCAAGGGAATTATCGTCATTGGTGGAGGTGAACCGGAGAACTACGAAATACTGCATGAGAGCGAGTTGCGCCCCATCATCAATGTGGAGCCAACCTATGAAAGCGTATACCATGCGCTTGAGGAATTAGTGCTACACTTGGACCGTATCCCCCAGCTCAAGCGCCAAAGCGTGGAGTACATACGGCGTCATCATGAATATAAGAAGGTGGCAAGGCAATACGAAGCCTTCTATATTGACAGGAAATCATAAGATACAACAAGACTATGGCTTGGAAGAAGAAATACAAATGCCTACAGTGTGGCTATGAGGTAGAGGTATACGATGGGAAAGGACTCTTCGGGCAACATATCACGGCCATGACATGTCCCGACTGCAAGACCATCCAAAACATTGTCGTTGGAGGCGTCATCGGTGACGTGGCTCCCAGTTTCAATACCGAAGTGGGGCGACTTTGCCTGAGGTGCGGTAGCGAAAAGATCACCATTTGGGACAAGCATACCTGTCCAAAATGTGGAGGAAAGATGGAACCCACCGGCGAACAGGAATTCTGGACATGACACTGATAATCAGTATTTTACAGTATCATTACTCAGCTCGATCCCTAATGCGTTGCAGGAGATAACCTTTTGAGCTCCAACAGATCACCTATTGCGATCCAGGAGATGACCTTTCGAGCTTCAAAAGATGGCCTATTGCGAGACTGAGGATGACCTTTTGCTTCGGGATGTCTCATGGCGGCAAAAAGAAGGCATAAGATGGTTAATTTCTCTTAAAAAGGAGATTTCTTTTCAAGAAGATCCTTTTGTTTATCCAAAATTCACTAACTTTGCAAGCTGATTGCCAAAAGGCAATGCAATAGCATAAGAGAATAGAGTCCGTGGAGGCTTGAAAAAGTGCTGGCACGAAGTCAGACGCCTTGCGGAAAAAACCGTTTATATAATAAATAATGTACGCAATTGTAGAAATTAACGGTCAACAGTTCAAGGCAGAACAGGGCAAGAAGCTCTTCGTTCACCACATCAAGGAGGCAGAAGCCGGTAAGACTGTTGAGTTTGACAAGGTGCTTCTCGTAGACAACGAGGGCGCGATCACAGTTGGCGCACCTACTGTAGAGGGTGCGAAAGTAGTAGTAGAAGTTGTGAACCCACTTGTAAAAGGTGACAAGGTCATCGTTTTCAAGATGAAACGTCGTAAGGACAGCCGCAAGAAAAACGGTCAGCGCGCACAGTTCACAGAAGTTGAAGTTAAACAAGTAATCGCTTAAAGTTAAGGAGGAATTCAAGAATGGCACATAAGAAAGGTGTTGGTAGTTCTAAGAACGGCCGTGAATCAGCTTCAAAGAGATTAGGCGTTAAGATCTGGGGTGGTCAGAAGTGCATTGCAGGCAATATCATTGTTCGCCAGCGTGGCACAAAGCACAACCCTGGTGACAATGTAGCCATTGGCAAGGACGATACCCTTTATGCACTCGTTGATGGAGTCGTGAACTTCCACAAGGGTCGCAAGAACAAGAGTACAGTGTCTGTCATACCAGAAGCTGAAGCTTAAATAATAAACAACTTATTCCAAACAAACAACAGGATCCCAATTCTCTTCGGAGGATTGGGATCCTTGCATTTTGGCGAAAATGGTAAAAGATCGTCTCTGTCAGGGATAGACAGCTCTTGAGAAATGAAAAAATTAAAAGGATTTTTTTTGTATTTCGACCGATTTACATTATCTTTGTACTCAGATATATATATTTTAAAATAAAAGATTTTTATGCTTACGCTTAAACTCATCAGTGAGGAAACTGAACGTGTCATTAAAGGCTTGGAGAAGAAGCACTTCGAAGGTGCCCGTGAAGCCATCGAGAAAGTATTGGAATACGACAGGTTACGTCGTGAGTCCCAGCAGAAATTAGATACCAACAAGCAACAGCAGAACCAGTTGTCCAAGCAGATTGGAAGTCTGATGAAAGAAGGGAAAAAGGACTTGGCTGCAGGTATCAAGGAGCAAGTCGCTGAACTCAAGTCTGCAGACAAGGCCTTGGAAGAGATCATGGACAAGGCCCAAAAGGACATGACAGACGTGCTTCTTACGATCCCGAACATCCCGAATGACGACGTGCCGGAAGGGAAAGACGCCAGCGACAATGTCGTGGTCAAAGAGGGCGGCGTCAAGCCAGACCTTGGCAAGGACGCTTTGTGCCATTGGGATCTATGCAAGAAATATAATCTTGTTGACTTCGACCTTGGCGTTAAGATCTCTGGGGCAGGCTTTCCTGTGTACATCGGCAAGATGGCACGTCTCCAGCGCGCACTCGAGGCGTTCTTCTTGGATGAGGCTCGCAAGGATGGTTATCTGGAAATACAGCCCCCTTACGTGGTCAACCAGGCATCCGGGTTAGGAACAGGACAGCTTCCAGACAAGGAAGGGCAGATGTATCATGCCAATCTCGACGACCTCTACCTGATCCCAACAGCAGAGGTGCCCGTGACGAATATCTTCCGTGACGTGATCCTCGACGAGAAAGACCTTCCTATTAAGCGTTGTGCCTATTCCGCATGCTTCCGCCGCGAGGCTGGTTCATACGGCAAGGATGTACGCGGACTGAACCGTCTCCACCAGTTTGACAAGGTAGAGCTCGTCCGTATCGATACCCCACAGCACTCTTACCAATCCTTGCAGGAAATGTTGGACCATGTAGAAAACCTGTTGATCAAGCTGGAACTCCCCTATCACATCCTTCGCTTGTGCGGAGGCGACATGAGCTTCACATCCTCTATCTGCTATGATTTCGAGACTTGGAGTGCCGCACAGGGTCGCTGGCTTGAAGTGTCTTCGGTATCCAACTTCGAAAGCTATCAGGCAAACAGACTGCATTGCCGCTATCGCCATGCCGACGACAAGAAGATAGAACTGTGCCATACGCTGAACGGCTCAGCCCTTGCCTTGCCACGTATCGTCGCCTCAATCATGGAGGATAACCAGACGCCAGAGGGAATCCGCGTGCCGAAGGTACTTGTCCCCTACTGCGGATTTGAGATGCTTGATGACAAGAACTTTGATTAAATAACAAATAATTGATATGACAAAGAGTAAATATCTGATACCATTGGTATTCATAGGGATCTTCTTCTTCTCTATAGGCTTCGCGATGGGCATCAACTCGTTCTTGATGCCAGTGTTAAAGAATTCGATGAACATGTCGGGAGCGGCATCCAGCTTGCTCCTTGCGGCTACGTTCGTGCCCTTCTTGTTGTTTGGCATCCCTGCCACGAAATGCATCCAGGCGATTGGCTATAAGAGGACCATGGCCTTGTCGTTCGTCATCTTTGCCATTGCCTTCGGGCTCTTTATCGTGGCTGCAGCAGGGGAATCCCTTGTCTGGTTTCTGATTGCCAGTTTCGTAAGCGGCGTAGCCAACACTGTCCTTCAGGCATCTGTCAATCCCTATGTCACCATCCTTGGACCTTTGGACTCTGCGGCAGCCAGGATCTCCGTCATGGGAATCTGCAATAAGCTGGCTTGGCCAGCCACCACGCTGTTCATCACCTTGGTGATTGGGAAGACTATCAGCCAGATCCAAATGAATGACCTGTACTTGCCTTTTGGCATTATCATAGGTATATTCTTGGCCCTTGGCGTAGCCGCGCTTCTTGCCCCACTGCCAGAAGTGAAGGCGCAGGGCGAGGATGAGTCCTCGGATGACGCATCATCGGCATGCGCTTATGCTGAAGGGAAGACGTCCATCCTCCAATTCCCACATTTATTGTTAGGTTGCGTGGCTCTTTTCCTTTATGTAGGCGTGGAGACCATCTCACTTGCGACTGCCAACGACTATGCCAAGGCCATCCACCTGACCGGTGACAACTATGGTTTTATCCCATCGATCGGAATGGTTGTAGGATACATTGTGGGCGCTACATGTATTCCCAAATATCTCAAGCAGGCAACGGCGATGAGGATCTGTGCCATCATCGCCATCCTCGGGTCCATTGCAGTAGCCGTCATCCCCAATCCAGAGGTATCCGTCTATTGCATATTCTTCATGGCGTTAGGTTGCTCCCTGATGTGGCCAGCCTTGTGGCCATTGGCCATGGCTGATCTTGGGAAATTCACGAAAGCAGGTTCATCGTTGCTGACCATGGCGATGGCAGGAGGCGCAGTGATGCCTTGGGTGCAGGGACTTTGCGTGGATCATTGGAGCTATCAAGCCAGTTATTGGGTCTGTGTACCTTGCTTCGTGTTCATTTTCTATTTTGGGATGTGGGGATATAAGATCCGCAAGAAATAAGCAATCCAATCAATTAAAACTAATTACAAGTACATTATGAACAAGATTATCAAGAAAGAGCAATTCTCAGAAAAGGTCTTCTGCATAGAAGTAGAAGCCCCGCTTATTGCTCGTAGTTGCAAGCCAGGCAACTTCATTATTGTACGCGTTGACAAGAACAGTGAGCGCGTGCCCTATACGATCGCCAAATCCAATCCCCAAATGGGCACGCTGACTTTGGTCGTACAGGAAGTGGGTCTGTCTTCAACGAAATTCTGCGCGCTTAACGAAGGTGATTCTATTCAAGATATCGTAGGTCCCTTAGGAAATCCGTCGCACATTGAGAAGTATGGAACCGTACTTTGTGCAGGCGGGGGCATTGGCATCGCTGCGATCTTGCCGATACTGACAGCCTTCAAGCAGGCGGGAAACAAGGTAATCTCTGTTCTTGCAGGCCGTACGAAAGAACTCGTCATCATGGTGGATGACGTCAAGAAATATTCCGATGAGGTCATTATCATGACGGACGATGGGTCATATGGCGATAAAGGGGTCATCACGGTGGGCATGGAGAAGGTCATCAAGCGTGAGCATGTTGGCAAGGTGCTCGCCATCGGACCTCCTATCATGATGAAATTCTGCTCCTTATTAGCCCACCAATACCATATCCCGAATGATGTTTCCCTGAACACGATCATGGTGGATGGGACCGGGATGTGCGGGGCATGCCGCCTTACCATTGGCGGAGAAACAAAATTTGTCTGCATCGATGGCCCGGAATTCAATGGCGACTTGGTGGATTGGGATGAGATGTTCAAGCGGATGAAGACCTTCAAGCGGGCTGAAACCGAAGAGATGGAACATTATTCCGACCATGTCAACCAAATCACGGATCACCATGAAACGGAAGAAATAGAGATCAAGGCTGAGAACATGAAGGCACAGAATGAGTCTGTCGAGGAGCTTGAAGACAGGAATGCAGAATGGCGAGTCGCCCTTCGCAAGAGCCTTAGTCCCAAGGAGCGCAAGGCGATAGACCGAGTGGTCATGCCAGAGCTGGATCCTGCTTACCGTGCCACTACCCGGTTGGAAGAGGTCAACAAAGGTCTTACCAAGGAGATGGCACTGACGGAAGCCAAGCGGTGCCTCGATTGCGCAAAGCCTTCTTGCGTGGAAGGTTGCCCAGTGAGCATCAACATCCCTTCCTTCATCAAGAACATTGAGCGTGGTGAGTTCCTCGCTGCTGCAAAAGTCCTCAAGTCTACCTCTGCCCTTCCTGCGGTCTGTGGCCGTGTCTGCCCACAGGAGAAACAGTGCGAGAGCAAGTGCATCCACCTGAAAATGGGCGAGAAAGCCGTTGCCATCGGTTATCTGGAGCGGTTTGCTGCTGACTATGAGCGAGAGAGTGGAAACATGGCCTTGCCAGAGATAGCGCCTTCTAACGGCATCAAGGTCGGCGTGGTAGGCTCTGGGCCTTCCGGATTGAGCTTTGCTGGCGACATGGTCAAGAAGGGCTATGACGTTTATGTCTTCGAAGCCCTGCATGAGATCGGGGGCGTGTTGAAATATGGCATCCCCGAATTCCGCCTCCCCAACCGTATCGTGGATGTCGAAGTGGACAACCTCCGGAAAGAAGGCGTCCATTTCCAGACTGATTGCATCGTGGGGAAAACTATTAGTATAGAGCAACTTGAGGAGAAAGGGTTCAAGGGAATCTTCGTAGGGTCTGGTGCAGGCCTTCCCAACTTTATGGGCATACCTGGTGAAAACCTCATTAATGTGATGTCTTCCAATGAATACCTGACCCGTGTCAACCTAATGGATGCGGCTAATCCTCAGACCGACACTCCGATCAATATGGGGAAGAACGTCATCGTCGTGGGTGGAGGAAACACGGCCATGGACTCCTGTCGTACCGCAAGGCGCTTAGGAGCTAACGTCACGCTCGTTTACCGGCGGTCAGAGGTAGAGATGCCTGCCCGCTTGGAAGAGGTAAAACATGCCAAGGAAGAAGGGATCAGATTCCTGACACTCCATAATCCCAAGGAGTATTTAGCAGATGAAAACGGTGCCGTACGTGCTGCCGTGTTGGATGTGATGCAACTTGGCGAGCCGGATGCCAGGG
>CAJLYG010000073.1 GCA_905210845.1 uncultured Prevotella sp. | reverse complement strand
AATCCGGATTTTATCAGCGCATTCCTTGACTCGCAGTTCGAGAATGACCCGGAAGAGTTGGCTGAGCAGGTCGCCCATGAAGGAGATTCCAACTTAGAGGGCTATGACAAATGCGGCGTCACAACGGCAAAGGAGTGCTTTGCCAATGCCATGAAAAGCGCGGAGGCTGCCATGGAAGGGCATACCCCTCTCTCCAAGAGCGCGTGGTATAACGCCACGACAGGCTTCAACTCAGCCAATGGGGCATGGCTGCTTGCCGAGCAGATCGCCAGTGATGATATCAAGGATGAGAGCGACAACACGTTAGACGACAACTGGTCGTGGAAGAGCTTTACCTCCTTCATCTCCGCTGATGCTGACTTCGGGGTGGCAGGAAATGCCTCTTATGGGGCTTCCCGATGCATCGATGCCCAGTTGTACAGTGAGATGAACGCCGCCGACTGGCGCCGTTCTACTTGGATCGCGCCGGAAGATGCGGGCAAGGCAACATCCGCAGCCAAGTACACGACTGACATGACGGCAGACAAGTTCGCCAAGTTCCCTGCTTACACCGGACTGAAATTCAAGCCGGGGAAGGGGAATGTCAGCGATTATAAGACGGGTGCTGCCGTGGATATTCCCGTAATGCGCGTTGAGGAAATGTACTTTATCGAGGCTGAGGCTGCCGCTCATGTCAATGGCGTGAGTGCAGGGGTGCGGTTGCTCAACGACTTCATGAACACCTACCGTTGCGAGACTACCTTCTCAGATCCCACCCCTTATGCGTGCTCGGCAACGACCCTGTCGGACTTTACCCAAGAACTCATCCGGCAGAAACGCATCGAGTTCTGGGGCGAAGGGATCATCCCGTTCGACTATAAGCGACTGAAGATGGGCTACGACCTGACCTATGAAGGTAGTAACCATATCGAGAAGTACCAGTTTAAGTTGAAAGACGGCTATGTTTGCCCCGGCTTGAACTTCTGCATCCCCAATTACGAGCTGCAGTACAACAAGGCCATCCGCAACAATCCTGATCCATCGGGAGTGTTAGGATAAGAGATCAATCCATTCTATTTATGATCATAGATATTACGACAATGAAGAATAAAACCATCCATCCAATAGATTCCGCCCGTGGACATAGGGAATCCTTGATACAATATATGTGTGGGATCATCAGTGGGAGCTGCCTTCCCTTGCTCCTTCTCCCGCTCTTCTTGGTCTCCTGTTCTGATGATGACAGCTATCAGCCCGGCGAGCCCACGAAGGCAGGATGCCAGCAGGTGCATTTCTCGGGTACCAACAGCGAGTCAACGCTCATGAATGCCAGTGACACTTCCGACCGTACGATCAACCTAACGGTCGTGAGGAACACCACACAAGGGACGCTCACTGTCCCTGTTGTCCTCGAATCGACGTCAACGGAGGGCGTGACAGCCTCCCCAGAGGTAGTATTCGTAGATGGCGATTCCACAGCCACGCTGGCAGTGACTATCCCGGACTCCGCGAAAGAAGGACAGAACTACAAGTATACCGTAACCCTGCAAGGCGATGAAGTGGACAATTATACACTGCTCGATGGCGGTCGCTCGTTCGCAGGGACAGCTATCTTCCCGCAGAATGTCACCTTTGATTTCTGGGTCTACCAATATACGGAGAAATGGAAGGAGACCGCCATGTACCTGGGCGACGGCAAATACCTCTTTAAAAACTTCATGCACGGAGGTGTGGCATTGCAACTTACCATCAGTGACGAGGGTACCGTGGACCTGAGCCTGCCTTCGGCGAGCCTCTATACAGAGGAATCCGATTACGGGTCCTGCATCTATTGGTACGACCTGAATACAGACGAATACCTCACCCTGTATCCTTTCGGCAAGGATGGAGGGACCGTGGTCACCTATCTGGCATTGCTTAATTCTGCCACGTATAATCTATACGACGCGCAATCCAACTATGGCTACCTCTATGTCATGGCATATCAGAGTGCGGAGATGGCGGAACCCGCTTACTGGACCTATCTCTACTTCCAGAAGGAGTAGGGGAGATCTCCTTGTTTGACGCATAAAAGGCAGGCCCCTCGATGGAGGGAAACCTGCCTTTTACGTTGCTTTATGATGCAGGGAGATGCCCCGACTAAAAATACCATCGCAGTTGCGCGCTGATGCCGCTCTGTACGATCTCCTTGACATCATCTCCCCCATCGTCATATTGGACACGGAAGAAACTGCCCAAGAGCCTTGCTTCGGCTCCGATTCCTAAATGCTTGGTGAGCTTGTAGTGCGCTCCTATCTTGGAATACACGCCGATGCCCCCTTCGTCCCATCTGTCGTGGAGGCCCTCGTCAAAGTCATTGCCAGCGTACCCCATGCCCTCGGAGGCAGAGAATACCCATCCGTTGTCGGTGCGGAAGTTGTAGACGACGCTTGCCCCACCGTAGAAGATGTTGCATCCGTTCCTGTCTAAGTGCGACTGATAGCCGTTGATCTCGAATCCCAAGGCATGGTGCTCGGCGAGATCCCATAGGTGAGCATAGTCGAGAGACAGCTCCAAGGACGACGATCCTTTCGCATGCCTTTGGTAATAGTCCTTGGGAATATGCGTCGGCGTATAGGCTGCGCCCCCTCCGATCGTGATCCTGTTGTGCGTGAAATCCAACCTGTCTCCTTGTGATTGCGCATGTCCTGGCATCCATACTGCAAGGACCAGCACGGCGATCATCGTCAGTTTCTTCATGTTCATCGTTTTTTATTGAGTTATTATTGTGTTGCAAAAATAACGATCCTTCTCAAAGGAACCAAATAAAAACCATGATTTAACATTTTCCTCCTCACCCTTGTTGACCTGCAGATGAGGCATACGAAGGCAGGAGATAACCTGTTGGCTTGCAGGAGATGGCCTGTTAGACTGCAGGAGATGGCATATTGGCTTGCATGAGATGACCTTTTGTCCGCTAAAAGATAACCTTTCACAAGGCATGAGATGACCTTTTAGAAAAGGTCATGACTTGCCTCGTGAAACTTATGGGTTGTTCTTCTTGAAAGAGATGCGATAAAGGGAAACGCCATTGTCTACATTGTAAAGCGCATAACTGATGGTGATAGGCACTGACGGGCTCACGTAGACGAAGTGATTGCGCCCTTCTTTGTCCGTATCAATATGGCTGAAATGATAGTCCTTGGCATAGAGCTCGCTGAAAAACAAGAAGAGATCCTTCGTGCAATAAAGGCAAAGGTTCTGCAGTTTCTTGCCGTTGAGGAGCACGCGCGAGTTGCGGTACAGTTTGTATTTGTCGTTTGAGGGCACCTGCACTTTCGACCATACTTGTTGTTGCTTGCCTTCTGTCAGCAGTTGGTAGCCTGTCTTCTTCAGTAGGCTGATGAAAGCCTCGTAATCGGGACGTAGGATATACTCGAGCAAGACAGGGGCGGGAATAAAGTCAACCTTCTCTTTCGCCCTTTCCGCATTGGCGCGCGGTGATGGCATGACAGGGATGTCCAAGTTGAAATGGGTCAGGATATTCTCCTGCCTCAGCTGCGCGTAAGGTATGGCATCAGGTTGGAAGCCCATGGCCCACATCCGCGTGGGCTTATACTGCAAGCAAGAAGTCCAGATCCCCTCATAGATGGTATCCCCATGGATGATCTGCAACAGTCGGTTTACATCCTTGGTGTGCATGCGGATGTCGATGACCTCGCCCAAAGGTGGAATATATCCCTCCCTGCCATTGGGAAATGTGTATCCGATGTTCAAGGCACAAGCCTTGCCTTCGAAAGCAAGCGGTCGCAACTTCCTGTAGTTCTCCGGTCCTGTGAAATCACTGCCCGCAGAATGGCAGCGTCCATTAGTACCGTCGCTGGGTGTTGTCGTGACCCCGTCGATGAGTCCATCTTTGCCGAATTGGACACCCGTCATGGTAGGGAACTTCCTGGCGAACACGTAATAAGAATGGTCAGTCAGCACGGCAACGCCCAAGGCTTTGGCACTGTCAGCAGGGTTCCAGTCCTTGGGTTGGTAGAGATGATAATCCTTGTCGCATATCATCAAGTCGATGTCCGTGGTATCCTGACGGTATCCATCGACCAGAAAGTCATTGTGCGAGACAACCCCTAAGTCTTTTACCATATACCAATACTCTCCGCCACAAACCGCCGCAATGATGAGTAGGGTGATGAAAACCCATCTCAGGACACGTCGTGGAAGAATGGCTCGCCGTAATTCAGGTATGTTATGGTATCGGTCGACAGGATTCTCCTCCAAGCATTTCTTGATGATACTCTTTTTCGCGATGTTCATCTCCTGGAAGATCTTCCCCAAGGAATAGATGTCAGAGGCAGGAGACAGGTGCGGACCGTCTTTCTGCTCACTTGCGTTGAATAACTCCGGTGCCGAATATTCCGGCGTGCCTCCAGCGTTAAAGGGAAATCCGTCCTGGTAGCAGAATCCCAGGTCAGAGAGCTTGACATGCGTTCCGATGGTTGTGATGAGGATATTCTCAGGCTTTAAGTCTAAGTGGAGGATTTGCCTTTGGTGCAGATAATCCACGGCTGAGAGCAACTCCTCAAGGAACTGGCGCCGGCGTCTCTTATTCATGAAGTAGTTGGGATGGTATTCTAAGAACTGGTCAAGCGGCGTGCCGTCTATGAATTCCGCATAGATAGCAACCTCCTTGGCATCGTCTTTAAAGTCCAAATAACGTACGATGTTGGGATGGTTCATTTCCTGTCCCAGTTCATATTCCTTCTTGAACAGGTTCAGGTAGCGCGGGTCATAGCGCAAGTCATCCTTCAGCACCTTCTTAAACATGATGCGTCCGCCCACGTTCACACGGTAACACAAGGAAGTAGCGCCGATGGCTATAGGTACGTCTTCGCTAATATTGCCACCATTGGATGAAAAGAGAAGGATGAATTTGACATATCAGATGACCTCTATGAATTGAATACCACTGCCTTTTCCACCCTGATAGCTCCCTATGTTCTGTCCCTTGCGCCATACTTCCTTGGCAATGAAAGGCAATCCCTTGTTGATACTGAGGATTACCATGATATCACCCTTCTGGAGTTTTGAACTGGAAGCATCTAAAATTTCAAAATCATTGCCGTTGATCTTCTTCAACCGCAGTGTCCGGTTCGGCTCATACTTAATGACAACGGTTTGTCCGTTATGAAGTTGCTCAGGGTAGACGATCGTTGCGGAGATCTTTCCTATCTCAGAAGACTTTCCCGTCCATTCCTTCTCCATGATTTTCCAGGATCCATATTTAGCATAGCGGGCTAAGATATCTAATGTGCTCTCCCTTGGCTCCACGCCAGGCAGCCAGCCAAAGAGCCGTTTCAAGGTATTCACGCTGATAAGCTCGCCCGTCTTATCCTTAATATCGTCAGAGAGATCATTAAAATCCGTAGGAATTTTCAGGTCTCGTCCAAATTGTTTCGTAATTAATTCTTGTGCTTTTTTGTCTAAAACCATATCATTAGAAAGTATTTGATGTTGCAAAGGTAATACATTTATTTGGAATGCCATCCCTTTTTTCAGACTTAAAAAAACGGGATTTCATCCATTTCATCCATAAGAATCACTTCCTTCCTAAAAATTTTGGAAAGATAAAATAGAAAACATAATTTTGCAATTGTTTCCATGTTGAAGCCGCGAATGAACGGTAGATGAAAAAGTAATCATACGAAATCTATATTTAAATTAAATAAAAGTTATGGAAAAGAAAGTTTTATTATGTACAATGATTATTATCATGTGCTGTTTGGAAACTATTACTGCACAAACTCCAAAGAGCCTTGTGGTAGAAAAATCGTCATCTCTTGTAAGAAAGTACCTCCGACCGTCTTTAACACGGTTGTATATAACTGATGGTACTAAGAATGCTGCATTGGCAGTTGAGCAACTGAAAAATGTGAAAGACGAAAAATTTGATTACAATGATGTTTCGAGAACAAGTTATGTGATGAATGGTATTCCAGATGATAAAAAAGATAGAGCTGTAAAAGTAAATGAGTTTATCAAGTTGCTTTTGGATAAAGATAAAATAGCTAATCAAATTATGCATGGCTGGTTTCCTACAGATGATCAAGGAAATTTAAGTATAGAAAGACTAATAACACGTGGTCAATATGCCGCAACAGATAATGATATTTTGAAAAGTGATGCGAGCAAACGTAATTCGACTCTTAATGACTTGGGAGAACAGCTTATTGACCGATCATATATTATCGCTTATGTTATTAAGGATAATCCAAATATGAACAAGCCAGACAAAAGCGGGGAGATACCACATTATGTAAATGTAATACCATATATTTATAAATTGAAATTTGACGATGAGACGCGTGATTCTTTTTATAATAATTATTATACTCCGAGAGGTATTGATGAAATGGAATTTCCTGTCCAGTTTGTAATGAATGCTAAATCTGGAATTTCGACGCAGGATGCAGCTGGTGACTATGAAGATATCATGACACTTGTCAGAAAGGTTTCAGATTTCCAAGTAAAAACACCAATTGTAAAAACTCATCCTATACGAGCTGATATTGGTAAAAAAGAGGGTGTTAGACCAGACAAGCGTTTTTCTGTAATGGAGATGCGTGTTGCTAAAAATGATCCTTCTAAGACATATGCAAAAAGAGTAGCAACGGTTAGGGCTAGCCGTCATGTTATTGATAATAGAAAGGTTGCACAAGGAACAGTAGATGATCTTACACGTTTTTACCAAATAAAAGGGCGTCAAGTTCGTCCCGGTCAGACTCTGGTGGAAAATCCTGATTTTGGAATAGCACTTGTTCCGGAATATACAATTTCTGAAGCTAGTTTTTCTATAGAATATAGAATTGGTAAATGGCTTAATTTCCCAGGGGTGCTTGTGTACCTGAAGGCAGGTATCCCTTGGAGTAAAGGGCTAGGGGGAATTAAAATTTTATCATACAATGAAGATGGCGAGCTGAAAAATTTTCAAGTATTTGAAGGTTCTATTGGCTTAGCTAAGGAATTGAATTTTATGGGGAATTTTGTCTTAACGCCGAGTGCCGAATTTGGTGCAGCATTTGCTCCAGGAGCTAAAACAATAGACTGGGATAATTCCTCTGTTGACAATCATGGAAATATCAATCTTGCTGCTTCTACTAGTAAAAATGCAAAATTAAAAACATATAAGGTGGGAGCGGCTTTGAAATTAGGCTATTATATGACGCGTAATATCCAGCTTTTCGTCAATGCAGGGTATAACTATTGGTTAAAATCGAATGATTTTGAGGCATATCAGACTCTTTGGTCTATTAAAAATAATAAAAACAAATTGCAGAAGTTCCAGCCTATGAGTTTCGGAGCTGGTTTTAAAATTGGATTCTGAAAATGATGAAGATTATTATTTCTATATTGCTGTCATTTCTAACATTGAATATGTCGGCCAAAAATAAGAATGAGTATCGATATGAGGTTATACCCATTGCAGTCGGTACAGAAGGAACTGCTCTTATAAAAGTGTATTCTTATGCTAAAAGCCAAAAAAAA
This sequence comes from uncultured Prevotella sp., assembly GCA_905210845.1. Taxonomy (GTDB): domain Bacteria; phylum Bacteroidota; class Bacteroidia; order Bacteroidales; family Bacteroidaceae; genus Prevotella. The sequence continues at coordinate 5,228 of CAJLYG010000073.1, read as the reverse complement.
GCAATAGACCTTGGTAAGAGAAATGCAGTTCATGCTCTGCTTTTTAAAGGGATTCCTGGAGGTAATGGAGTTTATTATACACCGCCATTAGTAAAGCCAGGTGAGCATGAATTGTATGTGAAATTCTTTGATAATTTTTTTGAGAGTGGAGACTATTTAAGATTCGTTACGCTATCATCTGATGGTATAGTTGACCCAGAAGATATGCTGCGGGTTGGCAGTGAATACAAGATAGGCATAGTTTTTGCAGTGAGTAAAAATGAACTTAGAAAATATCTTGAAGATAACGGCATTATCAAAAAACTTGGAGACATGTTTTAACAAAAGGTATATATATGAAGTTTAAGGAAATAGGACTAATTCTTATAGTATTATTCTCAATTAATCTAAATTGGACTTTAGCCCAGCCTAAAGCTAAAAAACCTCGTATAGTCGTTGTTCCTTCTGATGCATTGCTAAATCATATGGGGCTCTTAGGCAGTACAGATGATATGGGCGTTGAGAATTATATTGAAGATTATAAGCATGCATTCTTGGATACAGATTTAAAAGGATGTATAGCGAAAATCAGTGAAATGTTTAATGACAGAGGGTTTCCTCTGACTATGTTAGAAGCGGAATTAAGAAGAGTTCAAGGAAAGATTCTTCCTGTAGTTATCGATTATCGATTAGAACTTAATTATCGAATCAAACAGTATGGTCCAAGAAAGACTTGCTATTTTGAATTAACAGCTATAGATGCTTATAGCTCGAAACAAGTAGCTGGCACGAGCGGGGAAAGCAAACCTGCGATAGGAGAATCAACAATTAATTTATTGCAGGAAGCGGTACTTTCTCAAATAGATAAGTTTGCAGCTGATATGCAGGCTGCATTTGAGAAAATTATGCAAAATGGTCGTGAATCTCGTTTGACAATTACAGCTGTAAACGGAGCGTCCCTTGACGTAGATAAAGGTAAAGGAAGCGTTATAGATATAGTGGAGACGTGGCTTGATCAGAATTGTGTAAATGGATCTTACAGCACTGATAGCCAAGATGGATCAACAATTAGTATTAGTCAAGCAATGATGCCTGTATTCCAGGAATTACCCAATGGCAATCAGAAAGCTTTGGATGCCAGAAATTTTTATAAGTCATTAGTGACTACATTAAAGGCCTCAGGATTTAATGCCAAAAATGTAAGTGGAAATATCAGCAAAAGTAATTCCGTTGGAGGTATATTAGGTGATGGTAGTATTGAAATCGATTTATAGTCCTAATCTTTTTTATAAAATGAAGCAAATTTTAAATATATTATTGATCTTAATAATTTCTTCCAGTTTCCCTTATGGGATTAAATGTCAGGAGTTATGTGTAGCTCCTGCACATTTAGTCTGTGATTATCAACTTCCAGAAAAGCTAGATAATCACGTTAGGTCAAAGTTGCAAAGAGCATTGACAGCCAATGGGATAGGTTCAGAAATAGGTGCTTCTCGTTTTGCAATGGTTCCAGAAATAATAATAAAGGATGAGCAGTCAACAGCAACAATCCCTGTATACTGTGATGTTATTATTGATTTCGTCGTGTCTTTGAAAGATGTTTTTAATGGTAAGGTCTTTGCCAGTACTGCTTATACTACAGAGGGAAAGGGCACTAGTAAAGTTGATGCTATTGTTAAGGGTATTTCTCACTTAAGATTGGAAGGTGATGACTTTGAGAAATTCTGTGAAAAAGCAAAAGAAAAGGTTATTTCTTATTATGCCGATAATATGAGTTCTTTTATTAATAAGGCTAATAATTGTACTAATGGGAGAGACTATGAGCAAGCATTGTATATACTTTCTGAAATCCCAGAAGAAGTGCCTAGTTATAAGAGTAAAGTTGTTCCTCTAATTAGTGATATTTATACGAAAGAAATAGATAATAAAGGAGAGAGTATACTGTCGAGAGCGAAAGCGGTGTGGGCCCAGAGCCCTAATGCTGATGGTGCAACCAAAGTTGCAGAAATTCTTCAAGAGATGCCACAAAGCTGTTCCTCTAGTGGTGGCGCTCAGCAACTTATAGCTCAGATAAAAAAGCGAATCCAGAATATTGACGACAAAAATTTTGCATTGAAGAGAAAACAAATTGAATTTGAGCTTCAAGAACGGAAGCAGGCTATGGCTAATGCACATGCAGAACGGAGCCAATGCATAAATGCTGCAAGAGCAATAGGTGTCGCATGGGCAAAAAAGCAACCTAAACAAGTAACGAAAGTATATCTGTGGTAGGATATAATGGCGTAAGAAATATAAGACACTTATCAGTGCTTATTTTTTATCTATTGTAATCGTTATTCTATATGAAATGCTGTTCTTATGTAGGATCTTAGCTATAGTAATAGGGGGGCGTTGTGTTGAATCAATGTCCTCCTCTGTTGTGATATCGTCCTCTTCATCAGCAACACTGAGTAGTAGTAAATTTGCAGACAACAATAGTTTGTTAAAAATCGATTTATGGCTACGGACCCTTTGGCTACCAGCCAATGAGTTCTTTGACAATATGACTAATTCATATGATAAGATTAATGGAATAATAGAGCATTGAACTAAGTAATCATATGACTAAAATATTGGCGTAATTTTATATGCTGTTATTGTGCGGATTCAAATAAAATCATTCAATTTGCATATTGAACAAGACTAAAGGTAGATATGGCAGGTTTTAATGAAAAGCAACTGGCATGTCTGAAATGCAATGGGAATGTAAAAGGCGAAAAGAATGGAAAACGAGATCCAGTTTCTGTTTTACAGCATGCCCGACGAACAGGGCAAGGTGCAAGTCATCGTAAAAGATGGCACAATATGGTGTACCCAGAAGGCTATGGCACAGCTGTTTGGGGTGGATAGGTCTGTGATAACCAAACACCTAAAAAACATCTTTGATTCTGGAGAGTTAAGGCAATAATCAGTATGTGCAAAAAATGCACTAACTGCCGCTGATAGGAAAAATTATCAAACTACTCTCTATAATCTTGATGCCATTTCCGTGAGCTCCTTGAGCGCGTACGGTCTATTCGCGCAAGCGAACGTCGCATCTGGCAGTAGATTACGGACATATATGCGGAATGCAGAACAGGAATATGAAATCTTCAACAAGACGCAGAAGATAGACTCGGATTTTGACAAGGAAATAAGGAAGCTAAAGGGAGAATAAGCATATTTTGCTAAGTTAATATACTTTGCTATGCATCTTAACATACTTTGCCACGTATCCTTACATACTTGGGCAAGTATCCCTACATAGTTTTTTAGACGGCTTCACTTTCTGCCACTGGCTCATAGTTTATTCTTTTGGCTTGTCATTAAGGATTTTGACGGATAGAGCGAACTCATTCACCACTTCGGTATAATCAGGATTGTCATTACGGATAATAAGTGTAGCGTAATTTATAGTTCCCTCCTCATCTTTTATGGAAGCGGAAAGGAATGTAAATTCTTGTTTACGCTCATAGCGAGAGTACCAATATTGAAAAAGCCTGTTGCGCATGGCTTGCTTGCCGTCACCTGTTTCACAAATGTAAAGCATTACCTCATTGCTTGAAGCGAAGAAGCCCTCAACAATGGCAACTATTGTATCGCGAAGCTTGATGTCGCGTGGAGAGGGTAAGTTATCGACGTTCACAATCACCAATTGATAACAAAGGCGCGACAAGCTTACATCATCCAGGTCGAAACTGACCATGTAATGCAGACCATTGTCGGTAGTGAAAAAGACACTGCCATCCTGCAGCACCCTTATTTTATAAGGGGCAGCATGACTTATCTGTTCCACTGGGAGGTTAATCATAGAACAAAGAACTTAGTCGGTCTTGTTCCAGTTTCTTTCTCGACAATATCAGCTAGCTCCACTTTCATCCTCTCAACAGCATTGTGCTTTATCTGCTTAGATTTCTTCAAGCGTTCAAGCACTTGTTCTCTTGTCATCTTTTCCATATCTTATTTATATTTTACTTTGCAAAGATAGTTTTTTATAATGAAGCTTCCAAATTATCTGCCGTTTATTTTCTTCCTGGATATGGTCGTCGATGGCATTGACGGACTTCTCCTAATTCCTAATGATTTTCGTCCATTATTATTGATAGATGCAGCTTCGGCAACCTGAATACCACTACCTTGAAAGAGTGACTATAAGGAATAAAAAGATATAAAGTCTTGGTTGTCTCGTAAATTTGTACTATATTTGCAAATGGTAATGGCCATTACCGTAATGGCGATTACTGTATTGGACACAAATGAGGATAGGGTATGAAGTTTTATGACCGTGAGGAAGAGACTGCGTTACTGGAACCGGCGTGGAGAAAATGAGATAGACATTGTGGCTGTTAACGAGATTGACCATGTAGCGGATGTGTTCGAGGTGAAACGTCACAAGAGTCGCTACGACGAGCGGTTGCTGTAAGCCAAGGTGGATGTGATGCTGAAGAGCTGTAAGCCCCTGCATGGCATGAAGATCACATTAGGATGCCTGTCGATGGAAGACATGTAAGTGAACCCTATACTCTGTTCTTCAGTATCTCTTTTGCAGGTACATAACTTATATTGCCGTCTTCATCAGCGATAACCAAATTCTCATTACGCAGTGCCTTTTCCTTAAGCATTGCCTCTTCTGCTTCAGCCAGACCTTTGTCAAGTGTGGCTATGTATGCTTCTATTTCACTATCTGACATATCTTTTCAAATTTTGTTTTGTTATTAATCCTTGTATGTATGGCATTACCGCCAAATGCAACTCTTTCACGACTTTCATCGCTGTTGTCATATATAGTCCAGATATCTACTTCCTGCATGAAGATATTGAACAAGTTGCGAATGCCTGCAGTGTATCTACGGATGATGGTATCTGTCGGAATATTATGACCACCTTCACTGACACGTTCCTTCACGAGTAGACTCTTGGGAAGAATGGTCATAGATGCAGTCGTCTTGCCAGCTCCATTGCATCCAGCTATTATGTACAAATGCTTTACCATGCTTGCAAAAATAGGTATTTTAATTGATGCAAGCAAACATTTTGATATGTTTTATCATGAGAAATCTTTATCAGAAGACCAGAAAATCACGAAAAAGGGTATCTTATGCCGATTATTATTTAAGTGTGTATTCTCCTGGACTCTCTAAAAAACGGGATAAAGTCTTGGTTGACTCGTAAGTTTGTGCTATATTTGCAAATGGTAATGGCCATTACCGTAATGGCGATTACTGTATTGG
>CAJLYG010000072.1 GCA_905210845.1 uncultured Prevotella sp. | reverse complement strand
AATCTTCTTCACGACGAAGGAGAAGGCGAGACCGTTACGGTCGACTGTGACCAAGTGATTGTGGCAGTCGGCGTGTCCCCGAACCCACTCGTTCCTAAATCCGTACCGGGATTGGAGCTCGGTCGTAAGAACACTATCGTCGTTAACGACGAGATGCAGTCTTCCCGAAAGGACCTTTATGCAGGTGGGGATATCGTCAGAGGCGGTGCCACCGTGATCCTCGCCATGGGTGATGGACGTCGTGCGGCTGCTAATATGGATAAACAATTGTCTGCAAAATAATTCATGATGAATAGATACTGCTTTCTTATCGTATTGTTTGTATGCGCCACCTTCTCCTTTGCTCAAAAGAGGAAGGTGGCTAAGGCACGTGTTGCCAAGCCAAGAACTGTTGCCGTTACTGAAAATCCTGGGATAAAAATCTATAAATCCATGATTCCAGCCACGGCTAAGATCATGTTTATTGACAGCGTCGTCGTTGACAAGAATGATTTCCTGAGCAGTATTCCTATTAGTAAGGAATCGGGTACGCTGCAGACTTACCAACAATTCTTTAACAAGAGGATCTCCGTCCCGTCAACCGTATATACCAATGAATTTGGTACCCGCTGCTATTTTGCAGATGGTGACACCACGGGGACTCATCTCTATTCGATGGATAAGGTTGGGAACAAATGGGGCACTCCTACCCTCTTGACAGAATTGGATAATGAATGCAAGAATGAGAACTATCCATTCCTCATGACAGATGGCATTACCCTGTTCTTTTCTGCAGAGGGGGAAAGCAGCATGGGAGGTCGTGACATCTTCATGACACTCTTTGATAGCGACAAGGGACATTTCTATAATCCGGACAACTATGGGCTGCCTTTCAATTCAACTGCCAACGACTATCTGTTGGCCATTGATGAACCCGATTCGTTGGGATGGTTGGTTACAGACCGGCGTCAGCCTGAAGGCAAAGTATGTGTCTATACGTTCGTCCCTACCAGTAGTCGACAAAGTTTTGAGCAAGACAATATGACGGAAGAGGAGATAGAGAAGTATTCCCGAATTCTTAGTATCAAGGATACATGGAAGTTTGGGAACAGGGCTGCTGCCATGGTTCGCCTTGCCAATTTAAAGGAACGGAACAAAGGCAAAAAGACCGCTGATACCTTTGACTTCATCATCAATGACCGCGTTATCTACCACCATCTCTCCGAATTCAGGTCATCTACTGCCAAGCAACTCTTTCAAGATCTTCAGAAGATGGAGAAAGACTTGGCACTTCGTTCGCAACGCCTTGACCAGCAACGTCTCGACTTCCATCAAGGAAATCATCAATTAAGGAATTCCATATTGAAGGAAGAGAAAGACCTGGAGCAGTTGCGCATCGCAATCCATAATCAGGAGAAACAGATCCGCAATACGGAAAATCTATTAATAACTAAATAAATCCGATGATGAGTAGCAAGTATTTTGCAGAATCTGAGTTGATCATCAATTCAGATGGAAGTGTTTTCCATCTGCATCTAAAACCAGAACAGTTAGCCGATAAGGTCATCCTCGTAGGTGATCCAGGCAGGATCAATATGATCGTCTCCCATTTCGAACATATCGAGGACGAAGTGCAAAGCCGTGAGTTCCATTCCGTTACAGGTACCTATAAAGGAAAGAGAATCACGGCACAAAGTACAGGCATCGGTTGCGATAATATCGATATCGTTCTCAACGAACTGGATGCACTCGCTAATATCGATTTTACGACCAGGAAGGAAAAGGACAAATTCCGGCAGTTGACCCTCGTCAGGATCGGTACCTGTGGGGGATTGCAACCCTATACACCCGTAGGCACGTTCATAGCCAGTGAGAAGAGCATCGGATTTGATGGACTCCTCAATTTCTATGCAGGGCGAAATGAGGTATGTGATTTGGATTTTGAAGAAAGATTCAAGGCGCACATGCATTGGAATCCCCTACTCTGCTCTCCCTATGTCATCGATGAAGACAAGGAGCTGACAGCCCGGATTGCTGCGGACGACATGGTGAAAGGTGTTACCATCTCATGTGGCGGTTTCTTCGGTCCACAAGGTCGGGAACTCCGTGTTCCCCTTGCCGATCCTGATCAAAACAAGAAAATAGAGTCGTTTGAATATGAAGGTTATAAAATAACCAACTTTGAAATGGAGAGTAGTGCTATCGCAGGACTGTCACGTTTGATGGGACATAAGGCGACCACCTGCTGTCTGGTCATCGCAAACCGTGTAGCCAAGGGAGCAAATCCAAATTATAAAGGTGGGATGGAAGACCTCATTCAAAAGGTCCTGGATAGAATTTAAAATGCAAATTAGCAACGATACAATATGCGCGATGGCGACTCCTGCAGGAGGCGCCATTGGTGTGATCCGGCTTTCCGGTCCAGATTCGATCATCATTACCGACCGGATCTTCCACGCAATGAGTGGCAAAAGCCTTCTTCAAGCCAAGCCCAATACCCTTCATTATGGTACATTGAATGATTCAGAAGGGACGCCTTTGGATGATGTCCTCATCAGTGTCTTTCGTGCACCTCATTCCTATACTGGAGAAGACAGCATAGAAATTAGTTGCCATGGATCTCGCTATGTCCTCCAACAAGTGCTTCATACTGTCATCCAACAGGGAGCAAGGCAGGCAAGACCGGGCGAATACACTGAACGCGCGTTCCTGAATGGCAAGATGGATCTATCGCAAGCGGAGGCAGTGGCTGACTTGGTATCGGCAAGCAATCGCGCTTCTCATCAAATGGCATTGAGCCAGTTGAAGGGACATTTTAGTGGAGAACTTTCTCAGTTACGTAGTCAGTTGTTGAAAATGACCTCTTTATTGGAACTGGAATTGGATTTTAGTGATCATGAAGACCTTGAATTTGCCAAGAGAGAAGACCTTCTTGAATTAGCAGAGAGGATTGACAAGCGAATCACTGACCTCGCCCATTCTTTCCAAACAGGAAAAGCACTCAAAGAGGGCATACCCGTTGCCATCATAGGTAAAACAAATGTTGGGAAAAGCACATTGCTTAACCAACTCCTTCATGAGGATCGAGCCATCGTAAGTGATATCCATGGCACGACAAGGGATGTTATTGAAGATACAACGGATATCCACGGCATCACATTTCGTTTCATTGATACAGCAGGGATCCGGCATACCCAAGACACGGTTGAGCAATTAGGGATAGAGCGCACCTATCAGAAAATGGAAGAGGCTACGATCATCCTATGGCTCGTGGATGAGCCACCAACACAAGGGGAGATCGAAGACGTAAGGAAGCGCACGGAAAAGAAGAAATTGATCGTCATCCTCAATAAAATCGACAAGAATGACAAGCAGGACATGCTCGTTCCTCATCTTTCTATAAGTGCTAAATATGGCAAGAATCTTGAGGCGTTAGAAGAAGCCATTTATCAGTCCGCAAATATCTCAGAGATAACGGAAAATGATGTCATTATCACTAATGCCCGCCATTACGAATCATTAATCCATGCTCATGATAGCATTTCCCGAGTGATACAGGGACTGCATCAAGGACTGAGTGGTGACCTGCTATCAGAAGACCTGAGAATCTGCCTTGAACAATTAGGAGAAATCACAGGTGGACAAATCTGTAGTCAAGAGGTCCTTAACAATATCTTCTCCCACTTCTGCATAGGAAAGTGAAAATACCCTTTTACGACTTTACCTACTTCAACCAATTTGAAGCAACTTGGATTAAACCGCTGATATTCAGCGGTTTTTTCGTATTCTGGTCAAGATCTCGGATTCCTCCAAGAATGTCCTCTAACTCTTCTGTCAACTTGTCAGAAGCTGAAACCAAAATTTCCAAATCCATAATCATGAGATTTAAAACATTAAACTTTTAAACTTACCCCAATCGATAAATCATCTTTGTGTAAGCTCGTTGCAAATTTATAAAAAGAAAACAAAATAGCCAAATTTACAACTACAATAATAGTTAATTTTATATTTTTCTATCTTTTTACGGTTTGAGTAACTACTCAGTCCACCACCGGGGCCTTTCCCTGAGCAAAACGGGAAATAACATTTCCATCCCTGCGCTACAGATTCACTGGGAAAGTAGTTACCTTTGCACAGGCAAGTAAGTAGGCCATAATTGGCAATGGACTTTCGAGTCCAACATTCAGTTTGGTCCCGTCGGCTCGTAGAGTAATAATTGGTTGTTGGAGACCTTATAGAAGAGTACATGTTTTAGGAGCATCGGACTTGCTGTTTTATAATCAAAGGCTATGGCACGTAAGGCAGAAAAGGAAAAAACGAAGGATGGCTTGAAGCTGAAGATAGTCAATCCCAATGCGGCAGGCATAGACATCGCCTATGGTGAGATGCAAGTCTGCGTACCCGAGGACCGTGATGGCGAAAACAACCGCTGTTTCGGCAGTTTCACATGCGACTATGAGGAGATTGCCTCATGGCTCAAGGCCTGTGGCATCACCACAGTGGCGATGGAGTCGACAGGTTCCTACTGGGTAGGCCTGTATTTCTTCCTTGAGGAGAAAGGTTTTGATGTTCTTCTGGCCAATGCGAAGGACGTGAAGAACGTCTCTGGCAAGAAAATTGACGAGGCGGATGCCGAGTGGATAATGCTCATGCACAGCTATGGGCTACTCAAGCCGAGTTTTCACCCCGATGCCGCAGCCCGTAGCATCCGTGAGCTTGCCCGCCACCGTGACAACATGCTCCGCAGTGCCAGCAAGGAAGTCCAGCACATGCAGAAGTCGCTTGTGCTGATGAACATCAAGGTGGATACCGTCATCAGCGACATTCTCGGCAAATCAGGCAAAGCCATCATAGAGGCAATTCTGAACGGCAACCATGACCCCAAGTCGCTTGTCCAACTGGTCGACCCGCGCTGCAAGGCCAGCAAGGAAACAATAGAGAAGTCACTCGAAGGCACTTGGGACGTCGTTCATCTCTTTGAGCTCAAGCAGTCCTATGATCTCTACAAGTACATCCACACCCAGATAGCCGACTGCGAGGCGGAGATGGACAGACTTTTAGGCGAATACACGGATGGTTGCGGCGCAGACATGCAAGGCTATACGGCGACAAAAAAGCGGGTGGCCAAAAAAATGCCATATCCTTTGACGCGGAGAAGCATGCATTCTCCATGTGGGGAGTGAACGTCATGGAAATACCGGGCATGAGTCTTGGTGTGCTAGCAGTACTGATGGGGGAACTAGGAAGCTGATTCACAGAAAAGTTCACGTCGGCCAAGAGCTTTTGCAAGTGGTGCAACCTCGTTCCGAACAACAAAATCTCAGGTGGCAAACTTCTCTCGAGCAAGGTGCCCAAGCAGAAGAACAGAGTCGGACAGGTGTTCAGTCTATGTGCCAACTCAGTGAAAAGTGTCAAGACGGGACTCGGCATATATTTCAGGAGGCAGAAGTCCAAAGGTGGTCATCTGCAAACTATTGTAGCGACCGCGAATAAGATTGCCAGAATATTCTATACAATGGTAGTGAGTAAGAAGCATTATGACGAAAGCAAGGTCGGACTTGATGAAAAGCAACTCCTTGAAAGAAAAATTATCATGGCCCAAAGAACACTAGACAGACTCAATCTCAAGCTCTCTGTGGCGCAGGGATGATAAATGTCATATAGAAGCACCCCTATGGGCATGAGTAATCGTCTTACTGTTGTACTACAGCAAGAATTGCATTGAATTTCGAATTTCCATTCTTCATGGCAGTTTCTGCAATGGAGTGAAGCTTTGCAAAATCGTCTGCACCACCATCAGTTCGAAAACATCCACTGACTTTCTGTTTTATCTTTATTTTCCGCACCCCACGCTCGCTGGCATTGTTGTCATAAGGGACGTGCATATCGGATAGAAACGTGAACAGATATTCTTGGACTTTGAGTATGCCCTTCTTGAATTTTTCAAACTCATTGTCAAGGTGAGTAAGGCTTTCACCCAAAAGTTTCTTCATTTTTGTCTTTATGATTTTCACCTTTCTTGGCGTGATCTTCCGGTTCCGCCTGATATTGATGGCTTGTCGTATCAGATGGATGAATCGTCGGGACCAGTCCTGTTCAGTGTCCAGTTCGTTGAGATATTCTGCATTTCTCAACAAATGCGCAAGGCAGACCTGATGGTTCTTGACCTTCATATTGAAATAGCTGCGGTGCCTGTCTGTTACCAACGTCGTGTTGGGCAGACCATTGGGAAACTTGGAATCTATGGCCTCCATGCCCCTCGACTTCATCTGGTATACGTATGTAAGGAGGTCGGTCTGGAATATCCAGTTCCAGTGTAGTTCCTTTCCGACTGCAGCCCCAGTCTCGTCTGCCCCTGCGACCGGTGACAGTTCCACCTTCTTACGTATCTCCTCGTATGCAGAGGATTCCTTTTTGCTGCTTTCCTTGAGGATGTTCTGAACGGTTTCCTCGCTTATCTTCCGGGCACAAAGATCAGAAATTAACTCGGCAATCCTCTTGAATGGCATACACTGCACCACACTGAGGTAGGTAATAAGCGCCCTGAGGCTGTCGCCATATTTGATACGGCAATTGGGAGCATCGCAGTTGTTCACACAGCCACACTCGCACACCTTCTCGTAATATTGCTCCTCGGTCGTCTCCATGACGAACTTGATGTCCACAACCTGAGTCTTGCGGATTTTCCTGAATTTTACATCTCCAAGAGGTCGGCCGCAGCACTTTGCAGCATTCAGGCTCATGCCTTACAATCCTGTCCGGAGTAGAGACTGTCTGCAAAGTACTACCCTTGTGGCCTGACTGTCCGTCGCTTGGTCTTCCGCTCGGTTTGCGGAGGGATTTTGTCCGGCGAAGCTCATGCGCCAAAATGCTCTCCTTCGATGGCGGAACGCTGCTATTGCTACTGTTCTTCTCCGACTTGTCCGACGAAGGGGAACTGCCGTCATTTTCACCCAGTTGTGATTCCAGTTCACTGACACGCGCTTTTGAATTGGCAAGCTCTGTTTTCAGATTGTGTATCTCCACATTCTTTTGGTCGATGATGCGGTTCAGACGCCCGATCTCCTCTGGCTTCTCGGAGTCGGACTTCTCAAGTTTGCGCAGACGCTGGCATATCTGCTGCAAAACATTATCTATGTCTTTACACGGTCTTACCATTTCTCCTGCAAAAATAGGCATATTTTGTAAAACCGGAAAATCAGGATTTATATTAACGCGGAATCTTCAATTCGAAAAACCGTAAAATTTGCTCTTTGGCGCGAATGACCGCTTGGTAGAAAAAAGTGGAGGCAAAGACTTTGCTTCAAACTATAGCAGCTCCTATACATCTAAATGGGTTACTGTATCTGCACATGTCCAAGGATGCCATTTCTAAGACGCATTAACATTGGTTTGGAATTAAACGAAAATCAAGTTTGTGAAAAATTAACGGGGTAGGTACCCGCATCATACTTGGGGGGTGCTGAGTAGTTACATAGGGCTGAAAACAAAAAATGCCAATTGTAGATGGCAAAAAAATCGTTATATCTGATTCGACTAAAAAGAAAAAGCCATAGCGAATTTCGCCATGGCACATCTTTACTCTACCACAACCTGCCCCTGTGGTATTAGGGCTCTTCTCTAAACGGAGAGAATGCTGAGAAACTTATCCTCTTGGAGGAAATGGATCCTTACCATGAGAGTCTCTTTCTCGAATCTGTCCATTACGACCGTGAATAAATAGTTCGGAATGCTGGTTCTTGGAAATTTGACGAGCGGCAGCAATTGCATCGGACTGCCTATCAAATGTTGAAGTCAGTCTTGAATTGCCTTCGCCCTTAATGCCCCACTTATCTCCAGCAGGAACAACATGTTGGTTTTTTCTCATTTATTACACCTCCTTTCTGCGTTCAGTTTTGACGTAAACGTCATAGCGCTTTATATTATCCTTGCAAACAGCAAGCCAGAGTCGAATCTTCAACAAAAACATGTCACAAACTGACAAAACAGCAACAAAACATATTATTTTTTGTCGTTTTTATGCATATTTAACACAAATAATTGTCTGCGTTTTGAAATAAATTTTTATCTTTGCAACGAAATTTCACAAAATATCAGACGTCATTATGTTATTGTCAGCCAAATTTGAAAACATTTACTCGTTTAACGAGGAAACGCGCATCTTGTTCACTGCCAGCAAGAGCGACCAATTGCCGTTGCAAGTGTCACGTGCGGAGAAGCGAGATGATATATCTGTGCTCCGCATGGGATTGATTTATGGCGCCAATGCTTCTGGAAAATCAAACATCATAAAATGTTTGGCGATTATCAAGGAGTTTGCCTTGAATGGTTGGAGCAACCTCAAATATAATTACTTCAAGATGACTGATGAGCCCCAAGAGCGTTCGAGTATCGAATTGGAGTTCAAGGCAGACAATCAGTTCTTTGCTTATGGTGTAGCTTTCTCGAAGGGTGGCTTGCTTGAAGAATGGCTATATAAGACTGGCAGCCGCAATGATACCATGATCTTTGAGCGTAAAAGAAATGGTGACAGTTGGGACAATACTATTGCACCTCAGTTCCTGAAAAATGAGGATGGACAATTCTTGAAGTTCCTGATTGACGGCACACCTACCAAGGGTACTTTCTTAAGTGAGTATATCAAGCGTAACGGAAAGGGGATAGATGCGATTAGGTCTGCTCGTAAATGGTTTGAGAATCTGAATATCATCTTCCCCAATACACATAGAACAGATTTCCCATTCCGAGTTGTGAACGACACCCAGTTCAGAACTGTGATGCGCGAACTGCTAAATTATTTTGGAACAGGTATCTCAGACCTTCGTCGCATTGAGTCGAAATCCGAAGAATTGGGCATTCCCGATGAAATTCGTCAAAAGATTGAGGAAAGCCTTGACGGTAAGGATAAAAAGACTGGCGTTGTGATTCACAATGAGAGCCGATTCGTCTTTGCAGAAAAAGACGAGTCAAAGAATTTGAAGTGGTACGAATTGGAAACTATCCACAAAGCGGAAGGCAGCAATTCTGACTATATATTTGAGATGTTTGAGGAGTCCGATGGAACGTCTCGCCTTTTCGATTTCATTCCTATGCTCATTGATATGCGTGCCAATGATGCCGTCTATGTGATTGACGAGGTCGATAGGAGTCTGCATCCGATGCTGACATTGAAGCTGTTGGTGATGTATGACAGCTTACTCAGAAGTGATTCGCAGATGCAGTTGATATGCACCACGCACGAGTCCTATCTGCTTTCTACAGCCCCTATTCGCCAGGATGAAGTGTGGTTCGTGGAGAAAGACAAGAAGGGGGAAAGCCATTTGTCTTCGCTCTGTGAGTACAAGCCGAGGGAGAATGTGCAGAAGGGCTATCTGAATGGCCGATACGGAGCAATTCCGTTCTTTGGTGAACTGAATAATATTCATTGGGACGATGCGAAGCAGGAATAGTCTGATGCGTGAGCGTCTAGAGGCATTCCGTGACGCTCGCCTAATAGTCATAGCCTCCGAGGGTAAGGACACGGAGCGGATATATTTCAAGGCATTGGCCAAGGAATATACCAATCCACGTGTGCATGTGCATATTCTGGAACGGAGTGAAGCAGAGCAGAACAACTCCAGTCCAAAACACGTCTTGAAGCAGTTGAACGACTACAAGGAACAATATGCTTTGGAAGCCGACGATGAACTCTGGCTTGTCATTGACAAAGATCGTTGGACAGAGGCTATGCTGTCTAGTGTGGCAACAGAATGTGCACAAGATGAATGCATGCACATGGCTTTGAGCAATCCTTGCATCGAACTTTGGTTGCTGTTGCATTTGGTAGATGCCACTTCATTGTCTCCCGAAGAGCAACAACAATGGTTGGAAAATCGTCGAACTTCGAGGAGGACAGCCCCATATCTAAAGATGCGATTGCGTCAAGAAATGGGTTCCTACCATGAAGCTGCATACGATGCTCAAATGCTGATTGTCCATGTAGAAGAAGCGATAGAACGAGCAAAAGCGTTGGACAAGAATCCTGCCGACCGTTGGCCGCAAACTCTCGGCACACGAGTGTATCTGTTGGCTGAGAGTGTGATGAATAGGAAACAATAAAAAGTATAAAAGAAACTTTATGGCACATAGAATTAATAATTATTCCGCATTTTATGTTTCGGAACCTTTTTCCGAAACAAATTTGGGTGCTTATTCGGCTAAGGACTTCGTGTATTACAATATGTTGAGAACTTGGAAAGGGAAAGATTGTTCTTTTCCTTTTCTCGATGCCCATGACACAACTTATAACGTAAGGGATAACAGCGATTGGGAGCTTACACTAAAACCCAGATTGCACCAAAGATTGAGAAATTCGAAGAACATTATTCTGTTCTTAAGCGAGAACACTCGTAATAGCAGAGCTCTCAGAGAAGAAATTGATTACGGAATTAATGTATTAGGATTACCTGTGATAGTTGTATATCCTGATTACAATTACAATACCTCTATAGTCGACGGTAACGGGCTTAAAGATAACGTAAAAGCTCTATGGAATAAGCTACCAATGTTCCGAGATAACATGCATAAAGTACCGACACTTCATGTGCCAATGAATAAGAAACAAATTTCTTTCGCTCTTAACGATCCAGATTTAACAATTCAAAAGAAAACAGTAAACGGAGTTTACTACTATAAAAACTAATATTTGGGGCAATGTATGCAAAGTTTAATTTAGACATCTCTGAAATTCATCGACTGAAGACGTTTTCCGAATCTCGACCAATATATGGAATCGAATCCATTAATATAGATGTGGTGAGGAAGGCGATTCGTCCCAATTTGAAAGCACTTGTGAAAGGATCTACTTCTGCCGAAAATGTGATAGATGGTAATGCTCTTAAGAACTACATTTTTCCTACAGGAGAAGACGGTAATTATGATGTATTCATTTCTTATTCCCATAAAGATACGGATGATGCAATATTTCTTGCTTCATGGCTTGAACAAAAGTGTGGTTTGCGTGTGTTTCTTGACTATTATGTATGGGGAAGTGCAGATAGTCTATTAAAAGAAATTGATGACCTTTATTGCAAACAAAAGGACAGAAGGTATAATTATCATAGAAGAAACTATTCGACATCGCACGTACATGCTATGTTGAGTATGGCGATAATGGATATAATAAATAATACGGAGTGCTGTATCTTTATAATTAGCGGGCATTCCATCCATTTGCCAAGTTTGCGAAAACCATCAACGGCGAAGACATTGTCACCTTGGATTTATGAGGAGAACAAAATGATGTCATTGCTGCCATCCCATTTAGTCAGACGAGAAATTAAGTATTTTTCTGTCTTAAAAAAGTCAATAATATCGGATTCTTTAGACAAATTGTTGATGACTCATAGGGTTGACCTAACGGAATTTAAGAAAATATCCTGTAAGAATTTAATAGAGATGAGAGGTAAAGGAACGTCTGGTTTAGATAAACTTTATGGCTCATTAGCAGGAATTAGAATATTGAATGATTAAATATAAAATAGTATTTCATATGAGTATTAAAAAATCAATTAATAGTTTTTTTAGTAGGTTGTGGATTAACAAGTCTGCTATATTCAAATTAGCTTGTACCTATACTGGCGTTGCATTTACTTTTTGGGGATTTGTTTCTCTCTTTGAACCATTGAATGGAGTTTTTAAAGATGATGCTTCTTTTGTATGTAAGTTGTTGATAGGCATCATGGTTCTATTGGCTGTTTTTATCATATCAGCAATCGCAGCCAGTTGGATAGTGCTTTGCTCAAACCAAGTATGTATAGGTGAGTCGTCAACAAAGAATAGCGTATATGTAAAGTATGGTGATATGTACTCTCCAGATATAGTAGAAAAAGACTACAATGGTAAACGAGCAATTGTGGTTTCTGTAAACCGTTGCTTTGACACAATTGTTGATAACCATCTTGTATCACATAACACACAGCATGGTCAGGTGTTCCAGAAGTTGTATGATAGTCAAAGGTTTACGCCAGATAGTTTGAATCGTACAATTAGTGATATTATTAGACGAGATACAGCATACATAGACTTAACCATAGAAGAAAAGCCTAAAGGTAATTTAAAAAGGTTTGAGGTTGGTACAACTGTGAATTTGCAGATTGATGATAATCTATCATATTATTTACTCGGTCTTAGTTATTTTGATCGTCATTTGAATGCTCATACTTCAAAGGCTGACTTTGCTCTTGCTGTACAAAAATTGATTGAATTTTGTAATCAAAACTCTCAAGGTAATCCTGTCATTCTTCCATTATTAGGATCTGGACTTTCCAGAACCAAGATTGATCTGAATAATATTATGCATTATCTTGTGGATGCTTTTGCTATCAATAAGGATATCATCAATAATGATTTTTATATCGTTGTTTGGAAGGGAGACAAGGATAGAGTTGCAATTAAAGAATTGAGAAAATGGTAATAGGATACCGTCATACAAAAACATATATAGCAGCATCTTTTGATCATGATAGGGATGCTGTGGAAAAGTTATACGAATGGAATAGAGATAATCGATTATCATTTCATTTTATCGATGTACATTCTCTAACACAATCATATGATTCTAGCAGATATTGTTCCATCAAGAGATCACTGTCTGATAGAATGTCTGTTTCTAAAAATTTCATTCTAATTGTTGGACAACACACCAACGAAGTGACAAAAGGGGCCTGCTATAATAATGGTTGTGGAGGTTATGTTCGATTGCTCTTGTCGAATCCGTATTGCAGATATGGCTACTCGATAAACAATAAAAGCTATATTCAATATGAATGCGATTTGGCCATTCGTGAAAATGCCAAGATTGTTGTTTTATACAAATCAGTTAACGCGGATAGAAATCTTTGTCCTGAAGTTGTTCGATACAGAGGAACCCACATTGCGATGAAGTGTAGAAAGAATACTATTTATGGTAGTTATATAGATTGGAACTATCAGGCTGTTAAAGATGCTGTTATGGATTAATACATAATTATAACAAATGAACCATCACTTTATACAAATTAAATCAATTGACCGATGGCGAATATGACAACGAACAAGCAATTCAACACCTACAAGGAGGGGCTGGACCTAGAGCTCCTGCGGGAGTACTGCATGGAGCACGGGGAGCG
>CAJLYG010000071.1 GCA_905210845.1 uncultured Prevotella sp. | reverse complement strand
TATACTAAGATTTTATCACGTTCTACTGATTCCTGTGCAAAAGTGCAGTCCTCGAACTTATCCAAAGAAGAACCCACACAGCACACTCCGCTCAGTGAATATCTTGCCACAAGATACTTTTCACCCTCCTCATCAGGGTTCTTTTTAAACGCTATCTGCGCCAGCTCGACAATAGCTTCTGCGGCGTATATAGGGCAAGAAATTAAATATCCGTTGTGAAGCTCAAAGATCTTGTCCTTGTAATGAAAAGTCTTTCGCTTTTCGATAGTGCCATATTCTGCATACTGAAAAATGTTCAGTTCAGGGGCATCAGAGTAATAGTCGGTGACAATTTCCCCTGCCTTACTGCGGAAATAGCGTTGTTTCTGCGCTTCAAGCTGGTTTGATCCCACATTTTCATCAGAAAAATAATTGTGTTCAAATTCGTCGATATCCTCAGTAAAAAACGAAGCTGTACCGCTTGTGCATGAGGGACAGTTGGCGTCAAACAAGGTTATTTTGTATATCATATGAATTTCCTTTCTTAGAAGCAGTGCCAAGCATTTCGGTACTGCTTTTATTATATTCTATTATGTTTCCGTTTGAGGTAAATAAGACTATTTCTCTTTGTCGCAAAGAAGAAAATATTCGCTCATGAGTTTGGCGAGGTGTAACGGCGCAGGCAGGCGGACAGATTGCCTAGAGGGATTTTCAGGCATAAGCTCTCTCAGTAGATTTGCATATCCCACCCACTGCTTAGGGTCGTCCTCCTCCCTGAGTTGCAGAGGATAATACTCCATAAGAGCGCATTCGTCAAAGTTCAGCTTTGGATTGTCAGCCCTGCATTTTTTATAGCTGTCCTTAAACTCAAAATTGTTTGGACAGAGGTCAATTCCCCAAAAAACATCTTTATGACGATAAACGCCTGAAGCACGAGTAAAATCGCCCTTTGCATTTATTTCAGTATAATAATCAGGCACTTCCAAAGTGCTTACGCCCTCTCTAAGACGGATAATTCTAAGATGTGAGTCTGTGAAAGCTTCCGTCCTTTCAGAGATAGAATTTCCTATCTTAATTTTCTCAGGAACAAAAGGCTTTTTCATGTTATAGCCTGAAATGCTTGTGTCAGATATTCCGTGCCACAAATTTCTTGTCAAACCATTGCAAGAAACAAGCACAAGTCCGTCGCTTTCCTTATAAAGATCTCTCAAGCCCAAAAGCTTAGTGACAAATCCACCCCTTGCGACTTTATTGCACTTGTCTACAAAATCGTCCTTTCTTGAAAGCTTTGAAAAAGCAATAAGCGCTTCGGGATAAGAAAGCTCTCTTTCATCAAACAGACCGCACTCGGCTTTTACCTGTCCGCTTCGTGCGTTGAAAGTCACATACGCAGGCAGAAACTTAGCCGTCAACTCCGGCGATTTGCTTTCAGCCGCCCACAAAGGTCTTAAAGTCTGATAAGCATACACACCTATCACATCAGCGGCGCAGGCAGGATTTTTCACTGTGTTCCTGTTGTCAGCAAATTCCGTGTATCCAAACTGTCTGAAAATATCCAGCACCGCTCCATGTATCCTGCTTTTTGAAGGCTTATCCTTAGCTTTCTCATCTAAAACATCAGGGACAATAAACTGCGTAAGGCGGTTTGTGTCCGCAAAACCTGCCCTCAGTGCGGCTTTCGGGTCGCCCTTTTCCTCAGAAGTGTTTTTCAGGATAACCACCGCGCCCTTTATCTCAGCCGACTTCTCAACGCTTTCCTGCACCCTTTTTATGCGCAAAAGGTGGTCTTCATAGCTTTTGCCGTTCATCATATCCCCAAGAGAGCCTATACTGCGCTTTTCTATCTCTATTTTCACATCTGAGCCGTCCGTGTCGCCAAAATACTGGCAGATATCCTCCATAATAGCGTTTTTCAAAGGCTCGTCGCTGTCATGACCGTATATCTCGAGAGTGATCTTATCCCTGCCCGTGCAGACTTTCAGCCTTTCTCTGCGCATTTTCTGGATATCAGCCACTTCAAATTGCTTTTTGTCAGGTTTATTATAATGTATCGCCCGCACAGACTGCACCTCGCCCATAGGCTCTGCGATATCTTTCAGAAGCGGCGTCAGCTCATGATAAAACTCATATTTTTCCTTTACTGACACGCCTGTGCCAATTTTCATATTAGTGAAATCCATGCCAAATTTATAAGGCAAAAGTATCTGCGATCTCGCATTTTTGCCCACATAAATTTCAGGGTGTTTAAGCACCTCCTCAGCGGCAGGAAAATTTGAGTTACTATGATACAATCCATAGCAGTTTATGTCAGCATAGTTCCAATCACGAAAATATTCTGTCTTTTCTTTATCAATATTTTTTCGCTGCTGCTTCATTTTCATAACTCTGTATTTATTTTCAGACATTTTCACAAGAGCGTTTATGTTCTCTTTAAGGTATATCTTCTTTTTCCAAGCATTTGAAACAAAGCGTTTCACACTTGGAAAAACAAGAAGCATACACTCACGTTGAGGCGGAGTAGTCTGAACTGAAAATTCAAGCCCGTAGGAATAATATTGACCCTTATATTCTATAGGCTGGCTAACAAGCTTTTTTAAGCCACAATTGCTGAACGTAAGCTTCTGACCGAAAAAGGGTATGGTCTTTCCATTAAGAGAGTTCGCCACATATAGCGCAAAGGCGTCAAAGGCATAGTCCACCGCCGCAGTGCCGTCCTCGTTGAAAAGGCAAACTTCTTCCGAGGTGATACCATGTCTCAGCACATCAGGGTCTATCTCTCTTTTAAACTTTTCTGCTATCGCCTTTGTTTCCGAGGTCGCCTTATCATTCAGCTCATATTCTGCCGTGACCCATATTTTCATTATCTTGCATATCTTTTGAACATCAGGCTCGTTCAAAGACACGAACCACCTGCTGTCATCAGAATTTGCTTTCATGTTGCCCACGTTTACAACTTCGTCAAGCCACCCATTCAGGCATGCTTTCAAGCCGAACAGCTTCATATAATACTCCGGATCGTATTTTTTGTAGGCAGAAACTTGCAACTGTATGAGCAGTTCTTTCCAAGGCTTTGGAAAAGCAAGATAATACAGCTTAAAATTCCTCTTCTTCGGAATAAATGTCATCGGATATATCGACGAATTCATTTTTTTCAACTCCTTTTTTGAATGCTTCATAAAACGGCTGATAAAGCGTTTCTGCTATCTTTCCCGTTTCTTTGTTGTCAATCATGCTGTCAAGATAATCTATAAGCTCGTTTAGCAGGTCGTAGCCCGCAGTATTTTTCTCAGAACGGCGAAAAGCTCCGTCTGCAAAATAAACTCTCGGTGCAGGCTTGCTCTCGTCCGTTATCCTGCAAAGCCGTCCGAATATCTGCAAAATAAGCACAAACAAGCTTGCCGTTACGTCAAGCTTCATCACAGGGTCAAGAGAGCTTAACTGCATTTTCCCCTGACGTTCCATGAGCGACCATTGCCTTGTGGCTTCACTGCGAAGCTTTGCCGCCCTGTCAAAAGCGTTTTTCTTCCCCGACAGAACACAGTGCCTTTCAAGATAGCCATTTAACTTTGTGCATTTTGAAGATATCTCGTCAGGAACTTCCATTGGGCGCACCAAAAAGAATACGCTTCCAAATGCCGAATGGCCGTCCTTGTCAACAATGTTATAACCTCGCTCTATCGCCTGCGCAGGGGCTACCATTATATCAGCCGAATGATCTGAAAAGTCTGCTATCTCGCTTCTGAGTATCATGTTCTCGTCAAATTCATCTGCTTCCCTGCACATACATGCCACAGTCTTTCCATTCGACAAAAGTCTGTTGAGATAATTTGCCGCAGTTTGTGCTTCACTGTAACTGTTCACTATCATAAGCAGTTTTCCCTCAGAGCGAAGCTCCGCTTCTATTGTTCCCATTATCTTTTTTATGACCTCTGTAAGGTTTTCTTCACGTTCTTCACTGCCACTGCCTGAAACCCTTATTGCAGTTCCAAGGTCTATCATTTTCGACTCCGCTATCTTCCTGCGCTTCCACTCCTCCGCTTCAAGAAGATACTTCACAGGCACATTGACGTGATACTGCAAACAGCCGTCCGCCCAGCTTGACCCTGAAAGCATCAGCACATTAGGTCCTGCGGGCTGACCCTCCTCCGTGAGCCGAAGCCAAGGCATACGGTCCATAAGCGCACGTCCGAATGCGTATTGACGGTAAAGAATAAGCCCCTTTTGCGGGTCGTTCTTCATTCCGAAAAGATTACCCATTGCAGATGAAGGGAGAATTTTCTGCTGTGCGGTAAAACGTGTAGACAAAAAGTCAGTAAGCTCCTGCTGTGTTTTCCGCTCATACGGCAAAAACAAATAGGAATCGCTTATCTCCCTGATGTAATTATCGAACGCCGCCACCACAAGATAAAGCTTGATATGGTCAGAAAAAGTCTTGTCAGGCTTACAGTTATTGTCCGTGAGCCAATCGCTTATATCGGAAGAAAAAATCTTTATATCATCTTCCGACAAGGCAAATTTTAATATATGCTCAATGTCTTTGTCATGATCCAATCCAATAGTCACACGCCGCATATGCTCAAGTGATTTGTCAGATATGTATTTATTTTTCTGGTTTTCTCTGCAAATTGCCTGATACAATATTTCTGCTGAAAACGTCCTGCTAAGTATCGTTCGCCATCGAAATAGCTTTAGGGCTAGCCTCGAGGTAGAGATGGCATGAATCAACTCCTAAAGATCTCATAAGTTTACGGATATATCCCGATTCATTTTTCTCCATGCCGTCAAGAGCTTCCGTTTCCTTGTTCATTGCTTCACTGCATAAAGTCGCCGCATTCTGCCTAAACTTATCAAAGCTCGCCGACGGCGTGAAAAACTCGTCAAGTGTTTTCTGTACCTTGTCACATTCATCAAATATCACAAGGTCGGCTTGCTCCAGCACATATTCCAAAAACAGCTTGTTATCCCCAAGAAGCCTTATTGCCGCAAGCCCCTGCACAGTGGTCACGATAACATTTGACGTATAAACCTCTCGGTACATTCTCACCGCAGGACAAATATCCATATAAGGGCAATTATAGTGCTTTTTATTTTTCATAAGCGACCTGCACGGCTCGTTTCCAAACATTGGAGCAGAACTTTTGTCGCTCTTATTTTTTGCCATGCCGTCGATAATACAAGGGGCAGTGAGATACTTAGAATACTCATTTTGCAAATATTTTTCATGAGCTTTCGCCACCTGATCAATGTATTTTTCACGTCCGCTCCTGCCTATCACAGGTGAAACACTAACTCCAAACTGAGATAAATAAGAACACATCTCCAGCACACTTGAAACAGTGTCAAGCACAAGAACGACCTTTTTATCAGCCTTTGCAAGATGATAAGACAGCACTTTCATAAGAGTGGATTTTCCTGAACCGACCATGCCAACAAGGTTTGTTATCTTGTCGATCTCAAGCCTGTTTGCACTCTTAACATTGCCCTCCGTGACAGCTTTTAGGGTGTTGCTTTTGAGTATAGAATAGCAATAATCATCAGGCTTTTTCTCAGCCATTTCAGCTGCACTTGCAAGCAACTCATCTGTAGAAACACTTATCTTTTTTCTGGTTTTCTTAGGCGGAGGACTTATAGGCATTTGCGGCGTGCGGTCAAGTATCTCAACGTCAGCGCTGTACACAGTGGAGCTTGTTTTGTCCTTAATGCTGTAGCTGTATTTCCCGCCCTTTGCATACTCAAAATGCCTTTCTTCCTTGTGTTTTCTGATATATTCAAAGTAAACGTCCGCACGGTCAGGCTCAACTGCCAGCTCGGTGTTTCGGGCAAATTTCAAGACCTTGCTGCCCTTTTCGATTTCCTCTGTAAAAATATACAAACAAAACTCTGGCTGAGCATTGCGGTAATTTTCAAGAACCTTTGCCCAATTCATCTTTGAACTGCAAGAATGTAAAAGTCTGTGAGCTTTTTGAAGCAGAAAAGCAGTTTCATCGCAAACTACCTCGCCCAAAAGGCTGTAATTATGAAGCAGAAGATACGCCTTTGTGGGGTCGCCCTCGGGCTTGCATTTTTCCAAAAGAGCAAGGGTCATTTCTGCCTTGATGAAATCATCAATATTCACAGAAGTTGGAAGATAATTTCTAAGACTTCTTTTGATAGTTTCTATGCTTGACATCTTACACCTCTCCTTTCAGCTCTTTTGAAAAAATTCTCATGGAAACGCATTTAGCAATTGAATCAGGAAAACTGCTTGCTAACGCATCATTGCATATCTTGCAATAATCAGGATAATCCGTCAAACAATCGTCAGGCACAACATAAAAAACTTTTTGCGCCTTAATATGAGTAAAAACATAGTCATTTTCAATGCTCTTTTTCAGCATATAAGGGTTTCTGTGGGTCTTTGCGTCAATAGCCCAAACCTGCCCGTCAGGCAAAGTTATCTTTACATCATACTTATCTCTGTCAGGCCAAAGCTCCGCCCCACAACCACATTTTTCCGCAATTTTCTGTATTTTCAACTCCAACTGCCCAGGCAAACACATATATCTCATAACACCATGCCTAAGCCGCCAATTGCCGTCCTGAAATCTCAATGGCTTCAAATCATCTTTTTTCGGTATATTTTTCAAACAGCTTTTGTTACAGCACTGTGCCTGCGCACCATAAAAAGTCATTGTCCAGCCGCATTTCGGACAAACATAACTCCAGTTTGGAACATTTTCGTAGGCTTCCGAGAATATCTTATTTATCATCTTAAAGTCTTGACAATGCTCCATTTTAAATTCACTCATTTTTTCAACAGCGCAAATTGGATTTTCCACAATAAACCGACGCACAGCCACATACAACTCATTGGGAAGATTAGTCAAAAGAGTATAAATGTAACGCTGCTCCAAGTCATTTACGTAATCTTTCTCTGAATCAGTAATAAGATCAACGCAATCGTCGGTGAGAGTATATCTGTGGTTTTCACTTAACTCTATCAGCGCATTTGTATGATAAAGATCAAACTTTTCCACCATTTTGACAAAATAACTATTCCACCCCTCAAACCACGTTTTCACGGGCTTCACAGCATAATTCTCAATAAAAGCACATTCATGGAGATCTGAGAGCATATCATATTGCTCATTCACAGCAGCCAAAGCTGCAAGCCTATTTATCCCAGCAAAAAGCTTGCTACTGTAACTATACTTATCGTTGCACTGCCGTTTCTCATACAGCCCACATGCTATCAATCGTACCATCAAGTCAAAATCCAACTCATTCAAATCTGCCACTCCTTTTACCATATAAATAAAAAAGCCACCTTTTGAAAAACATCAAAAAGCGACCTTATATACAAAGTAAAGCAAAACAGATATGAATACCGTTATTGCCTAATGTCAAAATATGATGTTTTTCGTGTACACTCATATCTTAAATCAACATCATAATTTTGTCAATAGTTTTATTTATAAGTTTCCAATAATTTGTATCTTTATACAAATTGATACTGCAAAATTTGTGCTCTTTTGCGTGGGCAGCCTCTTGGTAGGAGAAGACCGTATGGAGGTCGATCAGGGAATCACACAGGGCACGGTCCACTTCCACCTTCCCCAAAGGGGTGGCGTAGGCATCGAAGGCATTGCATACGGAGGCCCCCTTCATGGCGACATGATGACTGGGACCTAACAGGAAGATATGGTCGTATGCTGCGTCTTCTGGGATCTGCTGGAACGCAGATGCAGCCACTTCCGCAGAGAAAACATACCCCGCATGCGGTACGATGACAGCCTGCACGACGGAAGACGAGGCTTGGGGTGCAAGCATAGGACAATCCTTCCTTGCTGCCTGATAAGCCTTGGAAATATCCCGGAGAAGTTCTTCACGGTCGGCGGAGTAAAATTGGCCAGCTACCGCCATGGGCCTGACAGCCTCGCCCGTCTTGGGCTCGGTGCCACTACATGAATTCGTACTCATCATCATCATAGCGATCAACAATATGACAATACTGTCTTTATTCATAATGTTGGGGCTAAAATAGGAAAAAAGAATGAATAATGCAAGTTTTTTGTTGGGGTTTCGAAAAAAAGATGTATCTTTGGAACAGAAAAACTGGAATACCATGCTGGAGTATATCACATCTAATTTCTGGCTATTCTGGCTCATCATCGCCGTTATATGCCTGATCCTCGAGCTCAGTTCGGGTGATTTCTTCGTTACTTGTTTCGCCATTGGTGGATTGTGTGCCTTGGTTACCTCGCTGTTTGGCGTTCCTTTTTGGGTGCAAGTGGTGGTCTTTGCCATCTGTTCCGTGCTCAGTATCTGGCTCATCCGTCCCAAGTTGCTGAAGAGCCTGCATGCGAGCGGGGAGGACCGGCCCAGCAATGCAGATGCCCTCTTGGGCAGGGAGGGCACGGTCGTGGAGCCTATCGTGCAGAATGGCAGTGGATATGTCAAGATCGACGGTGACGTGTGGAAGGCCGTCACCCAGGATGGATCGCCTGTTGCGAAAGGCGATCAGGTGAGGGTAGTCAGCATGGAGAGTATTATTGTCATTGTAGTGAAAATCTAAAATCCCGTGAATATGTTTTTAACTTATGCCTTAATCGCCATTGTCATACTGGCACTCATTTTCGTGAAGATGGCTGTTGTCATCATTCCACAGTCTGAAACTAAGATCATTGAGCGTCTTGGAAAGTATTATGCGACCCTGAAACCGGGTATCAACGTCATCATTCCGTTCATCGACAGGGCCAAGGTCATCGTTACCTTGAACCGCGGGCGTTATGTTTATAGCAACACGATCGACCTTCGTGAGCAGGTGTATGACTTCGATAAACAGAACGTGATTACCAAGGATAATATCCAGATGCAGATCAATGCGCTGCTGTATTTCCAGATTGTCGACCCGTTCAAGGCTGTCTATGAGATCAACAATCTGCCCAACGCCATTGAGAAGTTGACCCAGACGACCTTGCGTAATATTATTGGTGAGATGGAACTTGACCAGACGCTCACATCACGTGATACCATCAACACCAAGCTTCGTGCCGTGCTCGATGATGCTACCAATAAGTGGGGCATCAAGGTTAACCGCGTCGAGCTCCAGGATATTATCCCGCCTTCGAGCGTCCTTCAGGCGATGGAGAAGCAAATGCAGGCGGAACGAAACAAACGTGCGACCATCCTGACCAGTGAAGGCGAGAAGCAAGCTGCTATCCTGCAGTCGGAGGGCGAGAAGACTTCGACCATCAACCGGGCAGAAGCTGTCAAGCAACAGGAGATCTTGCATGCAGAGGGTGAGGCGCAGGCAAGGATCCGCAAGGCTGAAGCCGAGGCCATCGCCATCCAGAAGATCACGGAAGCCGTAGGGAAGTGTACCAATCCTGCCAACTATCTGTTGGCACAGAAATATATCCAGATGCTGCAAGAGGTGGCTCAAGGGGACAAGACAAAGACTGTCTACCTGCCGTATGAGGCAACGAACCTGATGGGATCCATCGGCGGCATCAAGGATCTTTTTAAAGACTAAGAGATGAATATTTGTATTGTAGCTGGGGCGCGACCTAACTTTATCAAGGTCGCTCCTATTATCCGCGTCCTCCGGAAAATGCAAGAAGAGGGCAGAGAGGTCAATTTCAACCTTGTCTACACAGGGCGGGGGGATGATCCTACCCTTGAGGATTCCTTGTTCGATGACTTGGAGATCAACCGTCCGGATGTCTGCCTCGACGTAGACTGTGAGAACTTGAATGAGTTGACGGGTCAGGTGATGTCCAAGTTCGAGCATTATCTCCAGCATCGCCACACGGACGTGGTGATCGTGGTCGACGACTTGGCATCTACCATGGCGACGGCGATCGTCACGAAAAAGCAAGGGGTGCTCCTGGCACATATTGCCGCAGGCACCCGGTCCTTTGATATCTCCATGCCCAAAGAGATCAACCGGTTGGTGATCGATGGTCTGTCAGACATCCTCTTCACGGCGGGCATGTCCAATAACAGCATTGCCAATCGTGAGGGAGCAGAACTGTCCAAGGTCTACATGGTGGGGAATATCCTCATCGACAATATCCGGTTCCTGCGCGATAAGGTCAAGCGACCTTCTCTCATGCAGGCGATAGGCATCCAGGAGGGGGGATATATGGTCTTTACCCTGAACCGGAAGGCTTTGATCGCTGACGAAGAGAACTTGACAGCAATGGTCTTGGCGATCGTTGGTCAGGCGGGCAACGTCCCCGTTATCGCTCCCCTGCGTGGGAAGGCGATGGCCATTGTCGGGAAGATCCTGCACCATCATCAGGTCAGCCCTTCCCGTTTCCATCTGACCGAGCCACAAGGGTATCTTGCCTTTAGCTACCTGACAGCGCATGCCAAGGGGATTATCACCGACTCCGGCAACGTGGCTGAGGAAGCTACGTTTAATGGCGTCCCTTGTATCACCCTTAATAGCTATACGGAACATATCGAGACTGTGAAGGTGGGAACGAATGTCTTGGTCGGGGAGGATGCCGACTTGTTGGCTGAGAAGGTCAAGGAAATGGCATCGGGCAACTGGAAGAGAAGCAGTATTCCCGACCGTTGGGATGGACGTAGTGCCGAGCGGATCGTGCAGATCCTTTTGGACTGGAATGCATGACGGTGGGGAGCCGGGATTCCCGAGGGGATAGGAACGTCCAGGGAACAACCCGGCAAGCGCCCTTGTATGATCAAAAAAGATAAGAAAAAAGGCAATATGGATACGATTCTCTATATTAAGAACATGGTCTGCGACCGTTGTAAGATGGCAGTGAGGCAAACTTTGGAAAAGGCTCAGCTGCGACCGTTGAACGTTGACTTAGGCATTGCGGTCGTTGAAGGCAAGATATCGGACGGGAAAAAGGAGGAACTGCGCGAAAGTCTCCGACAATTGGGATTCGAACTCTTGGACGACAGGCGGCAACAGACCATTGACAGGATCAAGAGCCTGATCATCCAACTCGTGCATTACCGCGATAATAATTCCACGCTCAACCTGTCTGACTATCTCACCTCACAGCTCCACATGGACTATAGCACGATCAGCAAGCTGTTCAGTGAGTTTACCAGCATGACCATTGAGCATTATTATATCCTTCAGCGGGTGGAACGCGTGAAGGAACTCCTGACCTACGATGAGCTGTCCCTGACCCAAATCGCCTTGAAGACCAACTACAGTAGCGTGGCTTATCTGTCTTCCCAGTTCAAGCAGGTAACGGGGATGACTCCTTCTCATTTCAAGACCTTGGAGAAAAACACGAGGAAAGGATTAGACAAGATATAGGCACTTACCATTTTAGATACCCATACTTTTCCTTATACCAGATCTGGAGGGCGTTGATGATATTCTGCCAAACTAAGTAGCCGCCGGCTGCAATGGCAGCCAAGGGGTTGAGGAAGGTGATGGTCAACCAGATGCCTACCACAGTGTTCTTCTGTCCAAGTGCCTGCCCTGCGGTGATGCTCTCCCCGTAAGGCAACCCAACGGCTTTTCCGATGGTAAACTGCAGGATGGATATGAACAGCGGGAGGATGAGAAGTGCCCATAAGGTGATGCCAGAAACCGTGGATGCCAAGATATTATGCATGGTGACACCACTGACAATACTAAGGTTAAAGCACCAGAGGTAGAATCCGAGATTCTTGGTGGAGCGGATCTTGTCGGCAAGGCGATGGAAGTATTTGCGGGTGATAAAAGCCAAGACCAAGGGGATAATCAACACCGTGAAAACCCTCTTCAGGATCATGAACGACATGATGAGGAACGGGATGTCGGCAGATTTCTCGACCAAGGGGAAGAAAAGGGGAATGATCACGCTTGTCACGCAGTTGGCGATGATCGTGTAAATGGTCAGCGAAGTAATGCTGCCCCCTAACTTTTCCGAGATCACTGCCGCTGCTGCCGCTGTCGGGCAGATCACGCTTTATCCTGCTTTCCTCAGACAGGATGGAGAAGCCTGCATCTTAGATGTCATTGATCACTTAGAACACGCCATCTGCGTCATGGGCATCGACCATATCGGCATCGGCACCGATTTCGATGGGGATGGCGGGGTAATAGGTATGGAAAATAGCAGCGAGCTCATCCAGTTCACGCTTCAACTGCTACGCCGTAAGTACAGCGAGCGTGATATTGCGAGGATCTGGGGAGGCAACTGGCTGAGAGTGATGTCACAAGTACAAAATTTCAAGAGTTGATTATGGGAAAGAAAAGAATAAAGTCTATCGTAGCGATCCTCTTGCTCTTCGCTTTAGGGATCGTATTTATCATAGAGCATAAACGCGCCACTGCTTCCGCAGCAGTGGAAGATACGGAAGAGGCAGAGAAAGTGAATCCCGTAGGACCGGCATTCAATGCCGATTCCGCCTATGCCTTCACGAAGGCACAATGTGATTTCGGACCAAGGGAAATGAACTCTCCTGGGCACGAGAAATGCAAGCAATGGATTATTGGCAAGTTCAAGCAATACGGTTGTACGGTCACATTGCAGGATGCTGACCTGCAAGGCTATGACGGCACAATCTTGAAGAGTACGAATATCATCGCACAGTATCAGCCTGAGTCTACGACACGGATCCTGTTCTGCGCCCATTGGGATAGCAGGCCGTGGGCAGACAATGACCCCGACTCTGCCAACTGGCATAAGCCCATCCTTGCCGCCAACGATGCTGCCAGTGGCGTTGCGGTCATGATCGAGTTAGCAAGGCTCTTGCAGAAAGAGAAAGTCAACATCGGCATCGACTTCGTATGCTTCGACACAGAAGACTGGGGATCGCCACAATGGAGCGGGAACCAGGACGACAATAGCTGGGCATTAGGCGCACAGTACTTTGCTGCCCACCTTCCACAAGGATATGAGGCAAGATACGGGATCTTATTGGATATGGTAGGAGGCTTGGGCGCAAAATTCTACCAAGAAGGCATGTCAAAGCAATATGCCCCGGAAATTGTCAAGAAAGTATGGAGTGCTGCAAGGAAAGCGGGTTATGGGTCTTTCTTCCCGAAAAGCGATGGCGGTATGATCACCGACGATCATATCCCTGTCAACCAAGTAGCTAAAATACCGACCATTGACGTTATCCCCTATTATCCTGACTGCCAACAAAGCAGCTTCGGTCCTACATGGCATACCCTTGCGGACAACATGGAGAATATCGACAAGAACACTTTGAAAGCTGTAGGACAGACCATGGTTCAGGTTATTTATTCTGAATCCGTCCCCAAATAAAAAAGCATCAGAGTTGACCCGCCTCAACCATCAGGACAACGCGTTCTGTGAGGC
>CAJLYG010000070.1 GCA_905210845.1 uncultured Prevotella sp. | reverse complement strand
GGGGATGCAATATCCCCGGGGCCCTTGCGTTTTATATCCGTATGGAATGGACTGATATTGATGTTTGTTTGTATTTATTTACAATTTGCATTGATTAAAAATTCTTTAACTCTTGATAATCAACTGTTTATCTAATGTAATAGTTTTCTTAAAAATAGTCAACTCTCACTCTGTTTTCTTTGTTTTCTCAATAATTTTTTGTACTTTTGCAATTGATAATTATATGAGAGTGTCATCAGATTTGTAGTGGTGTGGTGATCTCTCATGAAAGTATCTAACGGAATTTAGACTATTAGTTCATTCTCTTTTCGGCAATAGTCGCGGGCTTTTTCTATGCTCAGGTTCCATAAATTGTTAGTTATGAAGAGAATAATTAGATTGGTATTTTTATGTTTTTCTTTTTTGTTGATTAATCCTACTATTGCGTCTGCAGCCGTTAATGATGATGTTAGTGACTCAACAACTGCATTCGATTGGACTCCTGTGATGAATGCAATTATTAAGGTAGAAAGTGAAGGAAACCCACGTGCGAAAAGTGGTAACTCAGTTGGAGCGATGCAGATCACTCCTATTTTGGTAGCTGAATGTAATCAGATCTTAAAAAGGAGGAAAAGTACAAAGAGATTCAAGCTATCAGACAGATTTAGCATAGCAAAGTCCAAGGAAATGTTTCTGCTCATTCAATCGGCTTATAATCCTCTTAATAGTATAGAAAAGGCTATTCGGGCATGGAACGGTGGACTTCGATATAGTGTAAAGCGAACGCAGCGCTATTTTGAGAAAGTGATCAACGCTATGAATTAAGGTTATTATCCGGCAACAGTCTTTTTTGTTCAGTTGCCGGATTTTTTTAACTCAACTTATATATTACTATCCAAAATATGGTAACGATTTCTAATTTTTTGCTTTAACCGGATCCTAACTTAGGATTTTTATCTAAATTTGCAGCATGTTCAATTATTTATTTTGTCGGTATGAATAAGTTTCTATTGTCATTCTTCCCCTTTTTGATTTCTCTTCAAGTCAGTAGTCAGCAGGTCTTTTCATCCCATCATATAGAAAGAGTTAGAGAATTTGATTCTATGCGTCCTATTGACAGTACGGATGTCGTGATGTTAGGTAGTAGTGCGATAGAGTATGCTGGGGATTGGAGTAAGTTATTAGGCTTAAGGCATATTAGAAATAGAGGAATTGCAGGTGATCGGGTGATGGATGTTTACTCTCGGTTAGGACAGATTCTTCCGGGAAAGCCGAGGGTTATCGTACTATTAATAGGCTTGGATGATTTAGCCCAAGGACTGTCACCACTGCAGGTTGTCAATGCTTGTGGACAGGTTATTTCTAAAATCCGTTCTGGCTCGCCCTCTACTAAATTGTATGTTCAAACACTATTCCCTATTAATGATGTTTCTTTTGAAATCGATGATCATTTGAAGAACAAATCTAATGATTTGTTGCAGGTGAATCACTTGTTACATATCTATTGTAAGAGACATGATATAGGCTTTATTAATCTTTATTCAAAATTTCTTCGCCACGGTTCTTCCCAGTTGCTTCCTTCCATGACTTCCGATGGCATTCATCTATCTCCATTTGGTTATAAGGTATGGGCTTTCCACCTTAAAAAGTATGTTCAAGATTAGAATACTATGAGTTGAATTGTTAATAAGGTGGAAGAAAAGAATGAAACGCTCATGAGTCGTGATGATTTCATGCCACGTGTGGAGCAGGTTGCACAGGGTATGTTGAAGTCATTTGCCAGTGTGGAGGAGCTTGATAAATATGTGTGGGCACTATGACGATCGACGTAAAACTCTAGAATAGGTAGCCTCCGATCTCAAAAGTTTGATACTTGGCGCGCCTAAGACTTATTAATTCTCTACTGTGCCCTAATACGCATATCCCCACTATTTTTTTACTGAGCCGTTTTTTGACAAATATGATGTTTGAATGTTGGTTACGAAAAAAGCGCAACCGGTTGAATGATCAACGAGTTACGCTTTGCTTTGTTGCGGAGGCAGGACTCGAACGTGCGACCTCCAGGTTATGAGCCTGGCGAGCTACCAACTGCTCCACTCCGCGATGTTAGGATTATGTCATCCTCTTAATTGCGAGTGCAAAGGTACTGCTTTTCATTGAAATATCCAAATATTAGGATCATTATTTTTATTTCTCAGTCTCAAAAAGCCTATTTTTATGAATTGTCAATGAAATAATTTGCTTAATTCAAATAAATGTAATACTTTTGCACATGAAAACTTGGTTGTGCAATTTTGAAAGAAAGGAGGAACAATAGTATGTCAATATCCAAAACAAGGCAGAAATTAGTAGACGTAGCAAGACAATTGTTCGCCAAAAATGGAATCGCCAATACAACGATGAATGATATTGCCGTAGCTTCTGGTAAGGGGCGTCGTACTCTCTATACTTATTTTAGTAGGAAGGAGGATGTCTATTCTGCGGTAATAGAGTCGGAGCTTGAGCGTCTGTCTGATAAGCTTGATGAAGTGGCTGCGATGAAGATCCGTCCTCAGGATAAAATTATTGAGCTTATTTATACCCATTTGAGTATGATTAAAGAGACGGTCGTCCGCAATGGAAACCTTCGGGCAGAGTTCTTCCGTAATATTTGGATGGTAGAAAAGGTTCGTAAGAATTTCGATGAAGATGAAATAGAGCTTTTCCGTAGGGTATATGCTGAGGGGAAGGCAGATGGTGAGTTTGATATTGACAATGTTGAACTCGTCGCTGATATTACACACTATTGTATCAAAGGGCTTGAAGTCCCTTTCATTTATGGAAGACTGGGGCATGGCTTGACGACTGAATCCAGTAAGCCTCTTGTGGCAAAGGTAGTTTATGGTGCTTTAGGAAAGAGCACGAGCAAAATGTGATTGAGATTAGAAAATCATATATAACATTTAAATCATATTATAACATGGGATTATTAACGAATAAGACGGCCCTCATTACAGGTGCCGCGCGTGGTATTGGAAAAGCCATTGCATTGAAGTTCGCTTCAGAAGGAGCTAATATTGCCTTTACGGATCTCTTTATTGATGAAGAGCATGGCGGGCTTGCTACAGAAAGAGAAATTGCTGCTTTGGGCGTGAAATGTAAGGGCTATGCCAGCAATGCCGCAGATTTCGCACAGACAGAAGAGGTCGTGAAAAAGGTAAAAGATGAATTTGGGAGCATTGACATCCTTGTCAACAATGCGGGCATCACGAAAGATGGTCTCATGCTTCGGATGACGGAGCAACAGTGGGATGCTGTGATTGCGGTCAATTTGAAGAGTGCCTTTAATTTTATTCATGCTTGCATTCCAGTTATGATGCGCCAGCGTAAAGGCTCGATTATCAATATGGCATCAGTTGTAGGTGTCCACGGCAATGCAGGGCAGTGCAATTATGCTGCTTCGAAAGCAGGCTTGATCGCTTTGGCTAAGAGCATTGGTCAGGAAATGGGACCTAAGGGGATTCGGGCGAATGCAATTGCCCCAGGTTTCATTGATACGGCGATGACGCAGGCTTTATCTGAAGATATTCGTAAGCAATGGATTAACAAGATTCCTTTGCGTCGTGGAGGAACAGTAGAGGATATTGCTAATACAGCATTATATCTGGCATCAGACCTTTCAAGCTATGTAAGCGGTCAGGTGATCCAGGTAGATGGTGGAATGAATATGTAATAGATGTTAGTCGTCTACGAGGATAACCATCTTATCATTGTCTCAAAAGACAGTGGAGAAATCGTGCAAGGGGATAAAACCGGAGATGTCCCATTGTCAGAGACCGTGAAGGATTATATGAAGGTGAAGTACCATAAGCCTGGGAATGTTTTCTTGGGCGTGGTACATCGCCTTGATCGTCCTGTTTCTGGCTTGGTGGTTTTTGCCAAGACTTCTAAGGCATTGACGAGACTTAATAAAATGTTCCGTGATGGGGATATTCAGAAAACGTATTGGGCTATCACCCAGAATCGCCCATCCAAGTTGGAGGACACGTTGACAGACTGGCTTGTGCGTAATGAAAGGCAAAATAAAAGCTATGCCTACGATCATGAAGTGCCTAAGTCGAAAAAAGCCATGCTTACCTATCGCGTAATAGGTCAGAGTGATCATTATTCTTTATTAGAAGTGCATCTGATGACTGGGCGGCATCATCAGATTCGGTGCCAGTTAGCTAATATTGGATGCCCAATCAAGGGTGATTTGAAGTACGGGGCAAGACGTTCTAACCCGGATGGAAGCATTTCTTTATTATCTCATGATATAACGTTTATCCATCCTGTTTCAAAGGAAGTTATTCACGTAACAGCTCCTGTGCCAGAAAACAGATTATGGCAAGAGATCGTGAAAACGATAAAAAAATAAGGGATATAGAACATTTTTAGTACCTAAATCTCATTTTATTCACGAAAAATTGCTTACTTTGCAAGCAATATACAACCAGAACACGTGGTTGAACCCTTT
Source organism: uncultured Prevotella sp. (assembly GCA_905210845.1). Classification (GTDB taxonomy): domain Bacteria; phylum Bacteroidota; class Bacteroidia; order Bacteroidales; family Bacteroidaceae; genus Prevotella. Next base: position 8,849 of record CAJLYG010000070.1, on the reverse strand, counting down.
GGATGCGTATGAAAAAGCTTGTTAAGTGGGGTGGTATAGTTTTATTAACGCCTGTTCTACTTTTCGCTGTATGTGCTTTATTGCTTTATTTCCCTCCTTTTCAGAATTGGGCAATAAAGCAAGTCACTGCGTATGCATCAGAGAAAACAGGCATGGAAATATCCATTGGGCATGTACATTTGGTATTCCCTCTTGACTTGGGAATGGAAAATGTCCGGGTTATCCAACAGAATGACTCCTTGCCACAAGTGAAAGATACGGTTGCCAATATACGTCAGTTGGTGGCAAATGTGCAATTATTACCTTTGTTCAAAAAAAATGTTGAAGTGGACGAACTTTCATTTAAGGACATGAAAGTAAACACGACTCATTTTATCCATCAAGCACGGATTAAAGGTTTTGTAGGCGCTCTCCAGGTCCAAAGCCATGGAATCGACTTAGGGAAAGAGATCCTAAGAGTGAACAAGAGTCATCTTGCTGACGCACGGTTAGATATTCAGTTAAGTGACACGGTCCCTCCAGATACATCTAAGAAAGAAAATTTCTGGAAAATTTATGTCGATGGATTGAACCTCAAGAATACGGGGGTAACGGTTCACATGCCGGGAGATACGCTTCAAGTCTATGCCTATTTGGATCAGTTTGCGGCTGAGCATGGATTCTTTGATCTATTCAAAGGTATCTACAGTGTAAAAAGGGTTGACTGGCATCATGGACAGCTGGCTTATGACAATCATTTCAAGACTCATTCAAAGGGATTGGACTTGAATCATATCGCCTTGAGCAGGATTATCTTAGGGGTCGATTCTTTCTATTATTGCAAGCCCAAGCTATCATTCAAGTTAAGAACTTGTGGGTTTGTAGAAAAGTCGGGTATTGAAGTCTCGAATTTGACAGGTCCGGTTTCCTTGGATTCAACAAAGTTGATATTGCCGGCACTCAGCGTTCGGACTCCAGAGTCCAATTTGTCAGCGCAGGTGGATTTTGACCTGAATACTTTTGCCGACCGGAATCCAGGTCATTTGAAAGCCGTTGTCCATGGGTCTTTTGGCAAGCAAGATCTGCTGAGGTTCTTGGGTGGGTTGCCGCCTCTTTTCATAAAGAAGTATCCCAATTATCCATTAAAGGTAGATGGGGTCGTAAAAGGAAACATGAATAAGGTCCACCTCACTGGTCTTTCCGTTTCTTTGCCAACGGCATTCAGGCTAAAAGTGAACGGGTTTGTAGAGAATCTTTCTGATCTTAGGCATCTTCGTGCCCATGTGGACGTTGGCGCGCAAACTTACAATTTGGATTTTGTTACTTCATTCTTAAGCAAAGACTTGCCAAGGACCGTTCGGATTCCTTCAGGAATTAATCTTAAAGGCATTTTTGATATGGACGGGCCTATCTATGGGGCTAAGTTTGTGGCTCAAGAGGGGGGCGGTAGTATTCGTGGATTAGCGTCGCTTGATTCTAAACGAATGGCATATACCGCCAAGTTATCAGCGAACCATCTCCAGTTGCAACACTTCCTCCCACGAAAAGGGTTGAATCCTTTTACAGGGTATATTGACGCAAAGGGTGTCGGTACAGATTTCTTGGCTCCAAGTACCTATCTCCGTGCAAAAGCCAAAATCGGGATGTTCCATTATCATGGATACGACCTAAGTAACATCAAAGCAGAAGCTTCCGTCCGTCGTGGCGTTGTACATGCTTTCATCGATAGCCATAATTCCCTCCTGAAGGGTGTGATGACCCTAGATGCCCTGACAGGCAAGAGAAAGCTACAGGCTACAGTGTCTTGCGATTTAAGTAAGGCAGACTTATATCACCTCCGGATCACCGATCAGCCTATGATTGCTTCAGGATGTGGAAAATTGGATATCACGAGTGACCTGCGCGACTATTTTCAGGTCAATGGCAATGTGGGCGATATGGTCATTCAAAATAAAGAGAAATTGTATCGACCGGAAGATATTGATTTAGACGTTATTACCAGTCGCGATACAACGCACGCTATTGCTAACTGTGGGGATTTCCACTTGAATATGGATGCAAAGGGTGGTTATAAGCAATTGCTGCGGACCGGCAACAGGTTGTTCTCTGCAATCAAGGCGCAAATCAACGACCGGACCATTGACCAGATGCAGCTACGAAAGCGATTACCGTTGGCGCATATCTATCTGACCAGTGGCAAGGATAATTTCTTCATGGATCTATTGCATAAGAATTTTGGAATAGAGGCTCATGATGTCTATATGAACATGACGTCATCTCCACTCAATGGCTTGAATGGGAAAATGGAGATCACTTCACTTGTCGTGGATAGCGTCTTGTTGGATACGGTAAGGATGAATCTACGTTCGGATAAGACCCAGATGACGTATAGCGGGCAAATCCGAAACAATCAAGATAATCCTCAGTATACCTTTAATGCCTTGTTTGATGGGGGCATATCTTCAAATGGCGTTAACCTTTCCACTAAAATCTATGATGGAAAGGATAAATTGGGAATAGGCCTGGGCATCGCAGGCAATTTAGAGCCTAATGGACTTCGCTTTAAATTCGTGGGGGATGACCCAGTCTTAGGCTATAAAACGTTCCATGTCAATGATGATAATTATGTTTTCTTAGAGGATGACAAACGGGTATCTGCCCAGATCAAGTTAAAAGCGAATGATGGTACCGGAGTGATGGTTTACACGAATGACAGTAATAAGGAAGCCATGCAGGATATTACCTTCACACTGAATCAGTTTGACCTGGAGAAAGTGATGAGTGTGCTTCCGTATACCCCACAGATATCTGGCATCATGAACGGTGACTTCCACCTGATCCAGACCCAAGAACAAACCTCAATATCATCAGACTTGTCCGTGGATAACATGGTTTACGAGCACTGTCCTATGGGAGATATTGGAACGGAGTTTGTCTATATGCCGAAAGCAGACGGCTCCCATTATGTAGATGGGATGTTGACGAGTAGTGGCGTGGAAGTGGCAACGCTCAAGGGTACTTATCAATCGTCTGGCGGGGGCTACCTTGATGCGACGCTCGGCATGGACCGCACTCCTTTGTCGTTGATCAATGGCTTGATTCCCAAGCAGATCATTGGATTGAAGGGATACGGGGAAGGAAATCTAACCGTCAAGGGACCTTTGTCAACTCCTCAGGTAGATGGAGAGGTTTACTTGGATTCTGCTTACCTCTTTAGTTTGCCCTATGGCGTAGAACTGCGTTTTGACAATGACCCTGTCCGTATTGTAGGGAGCCATCTTCTCTTTGAGAACTTTTCCATGTATGCTCATAATGACAGCCCTTTGGATATTTATGGCTATTTGGATTTCTCTCATTTGGATAACATGTATTTGGATGTCAAGATGAGGGCGAAGAATTATGAGTTGATAGATTCTAAGGAGAACTTACGCTCTGAGGCGTATGGGAAGGCGTATGTCGATTATTTCGGTATCATGCAAGGTCCTGTTTCCGCCTTGAAGATGAGAGGAAAAATAGATGTCTTGGGGGCAACCGACATGACCTATGTGCTCCGAGACTCTCCTTTGTCTACGGATAACCGACTGGATGGATTGGTAGAGTTCACTAGCTTTAGTGATTCTACGGCAGAAGTCGTGAAGCGGCCGGAGTTGGATGGGCTTGACATGGACATGCAAATTGGCATTGACGAGAGTGCCCACATCTTTTGTTCCTTGAACAGCGATAAGTCTAATTACGTGGATTTGATCGGGGGCGGGAGCTTGAGATTACAGTATAATACGATTGATGAGCTTCGTCTGACAGGTAAGTATACTTTAAGCAATGGCGAGATGAAGTATTCCCTTCCTGTTATTCCTTTGAAGACATTTACAATCCAGGATGGCAGCTATATTGAATTTACGGGAGATCCTTACAATCCTAAGCTGAATATTACGGCAACAGAAAGGACAAAGGCACCTGTGTCAGGTGACGGCGGGGCAAGTCGATCCGTGACTTTCGATTGTGGCGTGGTGATCACGAAGACCCTGAAAGATATGGGGTTACAGTTTATTATCGATGCTCCTGAGGATTTGTCTTTGCATAACGAACTGCAAACCATGTCGGTAGAAGATCGTGGAAAGCTTGCCGTCACCATGCTGACCACCGGAATGTATTTGGCAGATGGCAATACCAGCGGGTTTACGTTGAACAGTGCTTTGAGCTCGTTCTTGCAGAGCCAGATCAATAATATCTCTGGGAATGCCTTGAAAACCTTGGATGTCAGCTTTGGGTTGGACAATACAACGGATGTGAACGGCATCATGCATACTGATTATTCCTTTAAGTTTGCCAAGCGCTTTTGGAATAATAGGTTACGCATTGTCGTGGGAGGAAAGGTGTCAACAGGCAATGATGTCTCGTCCCAGGATCAGTCCTTCTTCGATAATGTCACCTTTGAGTACCGCATGAGCCAGGCATCCAACAAATATCTCAAGCTATTCTATGAACGTGACAGCTATGACTGGCTTGAGGGATACGTGAGCGAGTTTGGCGCTGGTTTCATGTGGAGGCGCAAGCTACAGCATTTTAAGGATTTGTTTAGGTTTGGAAGCGACTCGCAAAAACAGTCCTCGCCAGCCATGGGTGATTCTATTAAAATAACGAATCATGAAGATAAGAAATAAGTTCTGTTCCTATTCGGTGTCTGTCCTAGTGATCATCCTGCTGTGTGCATGCTCTTCCACGAGCAAGGTACCGGAAGGGGATCGCCTGTACATTGGCATGGAAAAGATCAAGTATGAGAATTATGAACGCAATGAGCATTCCTTGGCTACCCAAGAGGAGATCGAGGCTGCCCTGGCGGCTGCCCCGAATGGTGCCCTTTTTGGCAGTAGCTATTATCGTACGCCATTTCCATATGCACTTTGGATCTACAATGCCTTTTCTGATTCTAAGGGCGGATTGGGTAAATGGATGGCAAAGAGTTTTGGAAAGAAGCCTGTGCTGATGAGTTGGGTGAACCCGGAGCTGAGAGCTTCTGTCGCCCAACAGGTCTTGATCGCGCATGGATATTTCCGGGGGAAGGTTTCTTACCAAGAAATCAAGCAGCGGAACCCTAAGAAGGCGAAGATTGGATATACTGTTGACATGGGGCACCTCTTCCAGATAGATTCCTTGGCTTATATTAACTTCCCAGAAAGCGCAGACAGCTTGATACAGGCTACTCGGCTGAGTGCTAAGATCAAGAATGGGGATCCCTTTGATGTCAACGCCTTGGAGGCGGAAAGGACCCGGCTGACCAACCTGTTCCGCAATCATGGCTATTATTATTACCAGAGTGGATATGCTTCTTATTTCGCAGATACAGTTACTGTGCCCGGCAAGGTCCTGCTGCATTTTCAAATGGCTGATGGCATTCCCGAGAATGCGCAGCATAAGTGGTATATAGGAAAAGTGAAACTTCAATTGAGGAAGAAGTTCATGGAACCTCTTCGCGATTCTATCACGAGGGGTGGGGTAACAGTCTATTTCAATGGGAAACGTCCGCCGATCCGCCCGCATGTAATCCTGAAAAATGTCCAAGTCCGTCCGGGTAGTCCGTATCGTTACCAGGATTATCTCCAGTCTGCCGACAAGTTGTCAAGTATGGGATTGTTCACGATGGTAGACTTTAAATATGCTCCGAAGGACAGCACAAAGGATGGTGACACCTTGGATTTGGCGTTAAACTGCACCTTTGATAAACCCTATGATTTTTATGTTGAAACCAATATGAAGGGCAAGACCAGCGGAAGTTTAGGGCCTGAGGTCGTTGTCGGCCTTACCAAGAGGAATGCTTTCCGTGGGGGAGAGAAGTTGGATATCAAATTAAACGGGATGTATGAGTGGCAGACCAGCCATGGGGATGATAATGACGGTTCGAAGATCCATTCTTATGAGTATGGTGCCAGTGCTTCCTTGGAACTTCCCCGGTTGCTTCTCCCCTTTAAGGACCGGCATCCCTGGTACGCAACGCCCTCTACGATATTGAAAGTTTCTTCCGATGTCCTGAACAGAAGGAAGTATTTCAAGCGCCATGTCGTTTCAGGGGAATTCACGTATCGCTTCCAGTCGTCAGCAAACAGCGTCCATGAGCTGAGTCCTTTGGTCTTGTCTTATGAGTATATGAAGCATACGACGGATACCTTTCAGGTCATCATGTCTGAGAATCCATACTTGCTCCGTGCCATGGAAGACCAATTCGTGCCCAAGATGCGGTATAGTTATACCTATACCAGTCCGACGACATACAAGAATCCTATCTATTGGAACTTCGTCATTAGCGAAGCTTCCAATCTCCTCTCCTTGGGATATATGGCTGCGGGGAAGAAGTGGGGGCAGTCGGGGAAGAAGATGTTCAAGAATCCTTATGCGCAATTTGTTAAGTTGGAGACCGACTTTTCCAAGTCATGGGCAATTGGAGAGCACAGTTCCTTTGTGGCGCATGCTGCCGGTGGGGTGATCTGGTCTTATGGCAATTCCCTTGCCGCCCCATATAGCGAGCAGTTCTATGTGGGTGGTGCCAATAGCATCCGTGCTTTTACGGTGAGGAGTTTGGGACCAGGCAGTTACCATACGGATTCCAAGGGCATGTCCTATTTGGATCAGACAGGTGACATCAAGATCGTTGGCAATCTGGAATATCGCCCTCGGCTTTTTGGCAATCTGTATGGAGCCGTCTTCTTGGATGCCGGGAATATTTGGGCCATCCATGATGATAACTACCGGGAAGGCTCTAAGCTTGAGATGAAAAATCTCCTGAAAGAGATGGCATTAGGTACAGGCGTGGGGATCCGGTATGACCTCGACTATTTCGTGATCCGACTGGACTGGGGCATTGGCTTGCATGTTCCTTACAAGAGCGGGTTTTATAATATTGCTAAATTTAAGGATGGGCAAAGCATCCATCTTGCCATCGGATATCCTTTCTGATTAAAAAACAATTAAAATACGCACGTTCCCTGCGAATTTATTGATGGGAACGGGCTATTTGTCATGAAAAAGGGTTACCTTTGCAGGTATGAATTGCTAATCAATTAAAAATAAATTGTTATGAAACCTACATTATTACTTCTTGCAGCGGGCATGGGTAGCCGCTACGGGGGCTTGAAACAATTGGACGGCCTGGGCCCAAATGGTGAGACGATTATGGATTATTCCATATACGATGCTATCAAAGCTGGCTTCGGGAAGATCGTCTTCGTGATCCGCAAGGATTTCGAGCAGGATTTCCGAGAGAAGATCTTGTCTAAATATGAGGGTCATATCCCTGCAGAACTTTGCTTCCAGGCTTTGGATGACCTGCCTGAAGGCTTCACGGTCCCAGAAGGCAGGGTAAAGCCTTGGGGCACGAACCATGCCGTATTGATGGCTAAGAATGTCATCCACGAGCCGTTCTGTGTCATCAACTGTGATGATTTCTATAACCGGGATGCCTTCATGGTGATTGGCAAGTTCCTCGCCGACCTCCCAGAGGGCAGCACAGACCAGTATGCAATGGTGGGCTTCCGCATCGGCAACACCTTAAGTGAGAATGGTACGGTGGCTCGCGGTATCTGCTCAAAAGATGAGAATGATCTCTTGACTACCGTTGTGGAACGTACGGAGATCGTACGCTGTGAGGCAGATGGCTCTCATGCGGGCGCAGCCAATGAGCCGGTGCGCTATAAGGACGAGAATGGGAACTGGAATGCCGTGGCTGACAATACTCCGGTTTCTATGAACATGTGGGGCTTTACGCCTGATTATTTCGTTCATAGCGAGGAATATTTCAAGGAGTTCCTTTCTGATCCTAAGAACATCACCAACCTGAAGGCTGAGTATTTTATTCCCCTGATGGTGAACAAGCTCATCAACGATAAGACATCCAGTGTCAAGGTGTTGGATACAACCAGTAAGTGGTTCGGCGTTACCTATGCTGCCGACCGCCAGAGTGTCGTTGACAAGATCCAGCACTTGGTGGATGAGGGCGTTTACCCTGCCAAGTTGTTCTAAGGCATACTCAAGGCTATTTGATCAATAGAGAATAGGGCGCACTTTTTCGTGCGCCTTTTTTTGTGTAATCGGACGAAATGAAGTACCTTTGCAACCACTATGCAAATTGACATCTTAACAGAAGAGGAGTATGCCTCCTTGCAATCCCTTATATCAGAGGCAAGCCGTATTGCCATCTGTTGTCATAAATCCCCGGACGGAGATGCCTTAGGCTCTTGTCTAGCATGGGCGGAATACCTCCGTATGCGGGGAAAAGAAGCGATGGTTATCGTGCCTGACGCCTTCCCTGACTTCCTGCATTGGTTGCCGAATGTGGAGAGAATCGTGCGTTTCGATAAGCATCCGGATACAGTAGGGGATGAGTTCCAACGGGCTGATCTGGTCTTCTGCCTGGATTTCAATGGCGCTGACCGTGTCGACGACATGAAGGATCTCTTGCTGAAGGCTCCAGGAAAGAAGGTGATGATCGACCATCATTTAAACCCGATGATGGATACGGTCCTGACCATATCACATCCCGAGATGAGCAGCACCTCCGAGATTATCTTCAGGATCCTATGGCAACTGAATGAATTTGACAATATCACCCGTAAGATCGCTACCCCTATCTACTGTGGGATGATGACGGATACCGGCGGGTTCACCTATAATTCCAATAATCGGGAAATCTATTTCATCATCAGCGAACTGTTGTCGAAAGGTATTGACAAGGACGAGATTTACCGTAAGGTGTTCAATACTTATTCAGAAAGCCGTTTGCGCCTAATGGGATATGTCTTGTCACAAATGAAGGTCTATCCGGACTATCATGCAGCCTTAATTTCTCTGACTAAAGCCGAACAAAGCCAGTTCGACTATGT
>CAJLYG010000069.1 GCA_905210845.1 uncultured Prevotella sp. | reverse complement strand
AAAACAGGTTGCAAGCCCGATAAACACTGGGTTTTGACAACCTGTCAACCTATTTGCGAAAAAAAACACTGTGAACTATAAAATTGTTCAGGAAAAGAAACCTGTATGGACAGGATCTTTGTTCACTCATGATGAAAGAGAAATTCTTGTTATGATCATCTGTATTGTTGGCAAGAAATTGAACACCATACGTTGGAATATCTTCTGGCAGTCCGACTCGGGCACTCGGAAGCCCTTGCTTTGCCAAGGTTTCCAAGCATTGAATTCTCTATGCAAGGTAAAATTGCAGCATGCTGCAAAAATATCTTGTAGAGCATGATGAGTCATCAAATATTGATCACTTCTTATTCTTTGCTTTCAGTGATTTTCATTATCTTTGCAAACAAAATCATTCATCATTTGAAACAAGAATTACAGGCATGAAGATCTTGGGAAACATCGTTTGGCTCATCTTTGGAGGATTCGGCATCGCAGTGGAATATTTTGTTTCCTCGTTGTTGCTGATGATCACCATCATCGGCATACCTTTCGGCATCGCCACCATGCGGTTGGGCCTTCTCGCGTTATGGCCATTCGGCTCACATATTGTTGACAAGCCACAGGACAGTGGTTGCCTCAATATGATTATGAATGTATTATGGTTCTTTGTCGGCGGCTTTTGGATCGCACTGACCCATCTTGGCTTTGGCTTGTTGCTATGCATCACCATTGTCGGCTTCCCGTGGGGTAAGATGCACTTCCGGCTGATGCGACTGGCATTGGCACCCTTCGGGAAGGAAATCGTCAACAATGACTTCTAAATTTGGAAATATGATATCAGCATCTGCCTTTCGTGGCCTATATCGCCAACCCATGCGTACACTCCTTGTGGTTATTCAGACTGCAATGCTGCTGTTATCATGTCAGGCAGATGCACAACAAAACATAAAACGGAACAATATGGAAAAAGAGAATTTGAAGGAGATATATCTGGCCGGTGGCTGCTTCTGGGGTACTGAGCATTACTTCAAGCAGATTGACGGCGTAGTAGATACTGAGGTAGGCTATGCCAACGGTACGACCAAGAATCCGACTTACAAGGATGTCTGCACCGACAAGACCGGATTTGCTGAGACAGTCCATGTCACTTACAATCCCGACAAGGTATCATTGAAGTTCTTGTTAGAGATGTACTTCAAGGCCATTGACCCAACGAGCATCAACCAGCAGGGCCACGACACAGGAACGCAGTACCGCACGGGAGTCTATTACACCGACAGTGCCGACGAGGCAACGATCAGCAGGGTCTTCGACGAAGAACAAAAGCACATCCAGGGGAAGATCGTCGTGGAGAACCTACCCTTAAAGAACTTCTACAAGGCGGAAGACTACCACCAGGACTATCTTGACAAGAATCCTGACGGTTACTGCCATCTGCCCCAGAGCCTGTTTGAGTTCGCCCGCAAAGCCAAGGACAATCATGCAGACCAACAGTAACTTAATGACAGTACGATTATGATAGACGAAATATTAGAGAACAACCAGCGCTTCGTTGCCGGCAAAGGTTACGAGAATCATATCACGGACGGAAAACCATCGGGCAAGACGCTTATCGTCACCTGCATGGACACCCGTCTGAGTGTGATGCTGCCTGAGGCATTGGGCATCAAGAATGGTGAGGTGAAGATGGTCAAGGTGGCGGGCGGTGTCATCCTCGACGACTACGATGCTGTCATGCGTTCCATCATCGTGGGCATCTATGAGTTGGGCATTGAGGAGATCATGCTCATCCACCATACGGATTGCGGTGCGGGCAAAATGACCGGCGAGCACATGGAGCATCTGATTCGTGAGCGGATTGCTGCTGACAAGGTCGCGGAAGTGGAACAGCACGTTAATCTTAGTCAATGGCTCAATGGCTTCGGTGACACAGAGAAAAGCGTATTGGCTACGATGCACCGAGTGAAAAATCATCCGCTTGTACCCGACAATATCATCGTTCGTGGCTTCATCATAGACTCCACTACTGGAGAGTTGACAGAGGTGAAAGAGTATCCATATAATAATTACAATTGATAGGAAGCATATAAAACCGTTGGTTTTGCTCTGAAACACGGGGACTGTTCAAAAGGCAGTCTTTTTTTTATTGTGAGTTAGCATAGCAAAATCCTATTTGTATTGGGCCGGTATCGTCTGTACAAAACAGATGATACCGGTTTTTTTCGTCTATACAGCATATTCTCGCCAAAGCTTCGTACTTCAGTCACGCCGCGTCCACTGTGTCCTAATCATTTTCGGCATATCACTATATCGAATGCCCACCATGAGCGTCATGGTCTTCTGGAGGAGGCCAAAACACACAATCATGAGCAATGGGCCAAAGACATGGTCATACCAATAGGCAATATTGTACATTGCGAGATAGGCTATCATCATCACGCTTACGACAAACTCCAACCATGCCGTTACCATGCCGGGCGTATAGAACCGCTTCATGCGAAAAAGTCGGATGCCCATCGTATGGACAAAACACTCTATGAAACCGAAGGTTGCCACGGCGACGATAATCAAAGGTGTCGTGTCGAAAACAAACGGTACGATGCTTAGTGTCAGCAGCAGAATACCGGCGGGAATCCTGCTGGCACGGCTCATCTCATCATCCACCTTTATACCGACAAGGCCGGAAATCAGTTTGATGAATCCACCGGGATAATGCCCTTCCTCCCATTCATGCAGGACGAACAACAGCGCATCGACGACCACAAGTTTCTGAATCGTTGACAAGTTTCCTATAACAGCCGCAGCAACAATAAACGACAGAGCCAATACGGTGTAAATTTCCAGCGCATAATACTTTATAAACCTTTTCATTTTTCTGATATTTTATATTTCGAATGCAAAATTACTATGAATCATTAAGCCATAGACAAACAAAAAGCCCGCTTTTATGTACAATTTCACGGAATAGTATTACCTTTGCAACAGATCACATACATATATGAAAGGAATAGAGACCATAGATGCTTCCGATATCAAAAACTGCATCAGCAAAGAACATGCGCCACACAACCAAGATGGCCGGAATGTGGTGGGCCAGCATTTCATTCTTGTCAGAGAGTCGGACATAGTAAAAAAGCAAATAACCTTCAGACAGCCCATGAGACTTGCCGAGTGGAGACTGCTGCACATATTAGCCGGAAGTGCATCGTATCGTATCAATCTCGTCGACCATCTCCTGCAAGCCAATGAGGTACTAGTTCTACCGTCAGATACGATCGTAGAGGTGCTGAGCCTCAGTAAGGACTTTGCCGCCGAGGCTTTGACGGCGATTGATCTTCCTGGCATTGACGGCGACAGCACAGATCGTCTCCTGCCCAAGAAAGTGCAGCACTTGTTCTTGGAAGAGGCCGACCGCAAGTGCTTCGGCGCTTACTTTGACCTTCTTCACAAACAAATGACTCGGTCAACAGTGAGCGAATCTTCCATCAGTCTTGTCTTTCTTGCTATGGTGGCCGATGCAGCAAGCCTCAATAAGACGATGTATGACGGGAATAACAGCAGGCAGTCAAGAGAAGAAAAAATAATGGCGCGTTTTATCCACTTGCTACAGCAGTTTGGAGCGACCCACCGAAACATTCCTTTCTATGCTGAGCAACTCCATGTCACGCCCAACCACCTCAGCGATGTGGTGCGGCAGCATTCCGGGCTGTCTGTGATGGACTGGATTCATCGCACAACGACGACGGAAGCCAAGCTCCTGCTAAAACACACCGATCTGATGATTTATGAAATCAGCCAGCGGTTGAACTTTCCGGAGCCCACCGCTTTCAACCGCTATTTCAAGAAACAGACGGGAGTCACGCCATTGGCGTACAGAAACAGTTTGTAGAGGTATTGCATGCTCACCGTTGTCAGTAGCCAGACTCCGTTGCCCTTACTGATGGTACCGGCTTTTTCATATATTTCGATATATTCTCGCCAAAACTTCGTACTTTTGTAACATCATTATGAAGCTACGTGCGGTCATAGAGCGGATTACGTATCAGAATGGCGAGAACGGCTATTCGATACTGAAGGCACGGGTGAAGGGGTATGACGACCTCGTCACCCTGGTAGGTAACATGCTCAATGCCCTTACTCTATTCTAAGAAACAATATAAAATGCCTGTTACATTACTTCCTTCCCTCCTGTTGTCAATAGTCCTTATAGGCTTCACGCCCGGACCAGCCAATCTCTTCTCGCTTCATTGCTCAATGAAGAATGGAACGAGGAAAGCCACGGCCATGTGGTTCGGACTGCTAGCTGGCTTTACCATTGCAGCAGTCATTGTGGCAATCATCACTCATCTTGTCGGAGCGATGATGGGTAAATATGTGGTAATACTAAAATATATCGGCTGCGCATACATACTTTATTTGGCATGGCAGATCTACCGCAGTTCCGGCAAGGCAAAGGAAAGCGACAAGACTTGCACATTCCTCTCAGGAATGATAGTGCAGCTTACCAACGCAAAGATTATCCTCTTTGATCTGATGGCATACACCACATTCGTATTACCATATTCCAATCGGCTTTCCGACTTGCTTGTTGTCACCGCATTGCTTGAGATAGCCGGTCCTGGTGCAAACCTCGTCTATCTCTTTGCCGGATCCAAACTTCATGATTTCTACAACCGCTATCCCAAACGGACAAACACAGTCATGGCATTACTCTTGGCTGCTTGTGTGGCTTACATACTACTGGGTTAACAATAAACAAAAATGGAAATCAAAGACATTGCCAAGTTAAGAAAGAGAAAATGACTTTGTTCCAAAAGAGATAAGCAAAATCCTATTGTGTCGGGTCGGTATCATCTGTGCAAAATTTAGATGGAGCCGGCTTTTTTCGTCTGTTTGAGTCATGACTTCGAAAAAATGTCGTAACTTTGTTGCACATCTTCAACTAAATATAAACTCAGGTTGAAGCCGAAAATACGACCACATCTATATGAGAATTGAAAATGAAGTACGAACTATTAGAGCGCGCCTTGGAAATAGCAACCGAGGCGCATAAAGGTCAGGTTGACAAGTCGGGAGCCGTTTACATCTTCCATCCCATCCGTGTGGCAGAACGCTGCACCATGGAAGAGGAAAAGATCGTGGCATTGCTCCACGACACCATTGAGGATACTTCCGTCACCCCGGAGTATCTGTTGGAGCAAGGTTTCCCGCGCACCATTGTTGATGCCGTCTTAGGTGTTACCCGCCGTGATGACGAGACCTATGAGGAGTTCGTCCGCCGTGCAAGTCTCAATCCCATCTCCAAGCAAGTGAAAACACATGACCTGGAGGACAACATGGACATACGAAGGCTTAGCGAAGTGACGGAGAAAGATTTGGCAAGACTCAATAAATACCTGAGGGCATGTGGAAAAGAAAGGCACGTGCATAATTGATGTCATCGGCATCAGTAAAGTCCAAAGAATAATTAGGTAAGACCCTGTAAGGCAGAAGGTGCGCCGCTTCCTTAAGTCCACTTTGGCAAGGTCCTCATAACCACGACAAATGATTATTTCTTGAGCATACTGTCCATATGATGGTTCGATGAGCATATAACGCGACCTCACTTCCTTACAAATGCCTCTTGGTATATTTCCATTGCTTTGTGTCATTTCGTCAAAGAATGAATGCAGATACGAGATATCCAATACAAGTCCCTCATGGAGGTGCCTTGCCAAATAACCAAGTGTGATAAGTTTGTATTTATCCAGTATCGCATCAATTTTCTCTATTACGGACTTGTCATTCAACCTGCAAGAAAAGTACTTGACGATTAACTTTTCATCGGTTAGGTAGCCCCCGTCAATTAAACTGCCAATGAAATCGAGCTGGTCCTTTGAGAATCCGTAATAATAGTTTCTTCGATTTAAGTCATCCTGAAACACAAAATACATTGGCCAAGTATTCAGCCCTGGCAATTCTCCGTATTTTTCTACACACTGTTTTATATACCTTTTTGCTCGACTGTAAGGCAGTTCTACAGAGCGATTGATGAAGCCAAGGGTTTCCATCTCAGGATGTTCTTCTGGATCAACGGATGCCCCCCCATTTGGAATAAAGTTGATTTGTTGGATACAAGGTCATAAGTCGTTGTACCTCCGGCTTGTCGCCTAATTCACGATAAAGATTATTGACTTTATGAAGCAGATTGGTATCCTCGCTATTAGTTGGCACTTTACCCTATTCCTTCAGCTGTTGTTCAATATCATTGCATCTTATTTTAATATCTGTCTTCTTTCTCATAAGTTCAGAGATTTATTAGGTAAGTGGTTTATATCTTTTTGCAGATAAGTTGTTGGATTGCCACATTATTATTGGGTCTAAAAATTATTCCTTATAGAATTCAGTCCCGCATTCGTTGCATTTGTAGTTTTTGCGCTCTCGCTGGGGTATGACTAGGACAACGCCAACCGCCAATGAGAACAGTGATATAATAAGAAAGCTAACCGTAGCTGACTTTAGAGACTTCACACAGAATGGTAGGATAATGCAGACGATTCCGATGACAACCAAGAGAACGCCGATGATGACCGCCCACTTCGACAGCTTGGGCCTTACCTTGCCTAACGCTATGACATTCTGACTGCCGCAATTGGGGCACCATGGCAGTTGCTTCTCTCGCTTTTCGGTTATCTCCTGCAATATGCTCTGGGCTCGCTCCAAGTCCTTCTTGAACACCTTCACCTCAATCCCGGGATTAGGCCCGTAAGCGCCATAAGCGGGGTCGTTGAGCTCGTCGTGGAGCGATGAAGCTATACCAGCGTTGGCCAGCTTAGAAACGATTTCATCGGCCAGAATAGAGTTGTCGCACTTCGTTAAGCTAATGGTTTCTTCGTTCTTGTCCATATTTCGGTTGTTTTTATCCTTGACAAATTTACGAAATTATCTGTAATTCGCAAGCAAATTAACTTTTTTTAGGTTCTTCAGCTAGTTAGATTCATGTTTGATTTCAGTTGATGAGATAGCAAAAATGGATAGAAAAACAAAAAGATTGAAATTTATACTTAATGATTCTATCTAGAACATGAATTTAATGATGTAGGGATGTCATGTGCCATATAAGTACCTGACGGCGGAAAGTTAGATGCAAGTTCGCAATTCAATCCCGCATACAAGTAAAAAATCCCACATTATTGGTATTTCATAATCCTTATAAATCACTTAACTTTGCATTGCAATCAACAGAGTTGCTAACTTGTTGGCATGTGTTGATAGCATATATAAGTAAGAGAGACGATCATATAAATGGATCATTGGTCTCACCACAAAGTTCTGCGGTGGAAGAGGGCGTATCCCCAAGGTAGTTTTATTTGTTTTCACTACTTTGTCTCAGGCACTTATCCTATCACTGTCGCCACGACTCTCCTGGCACCTCCGTCATTTCGGAACTCACAGAGGTAAATGCCCTGCCATGTGCCGAGGTTCAGTCGTCCGTCGGTGATAGGGATGTTGATGCTCACACCCGTGATGATGCACTTTGCGTGTCCTGGCATATCGTCGGAGCCTTCAAGAACGTGGCGGTAGTCAGGCATATTCTCCGGAATGAGCCTGTCGTAAATGGTTTCCATGTCCTCTCTTACTTCCGGGTCCCAATTTTGGCTATCGCCTTCTTCCGTCGCGACTCGGCAAAGCTCAAGCAAGCTTGGCTTTGCTCTCGCTGCTCCGTCAGTTCACAGATACTCAACGCACAGCTCGTATGCTGTATAAACAGGTTGAGCAGTCCCGTCTTCGGCAACTGTGGAAGATGCCGAAGAACCTCATCTGTTACCAGATGAAAGCCGCGGGGCTGGGCTCGAAGTGTAAATTCAAATTGTTGTATCATCAGGATCTGTTCTTTTCACATTGTTCTTATTGGAAAACAAAAGTACAAAATATTATCCGAATGACCAAGTAAAGAGTGCTCTTCTAAGATTAATCAAATTACCTGTGCAGATATTTATAGATGTCGAGTATCTCGTCGGAATAGCGCAACCGCTCCAGGGCTGACTGTAGCAATGTGTTCACTTTGCGCTCCCCGTCAAAGAGTGCAATGAGCTCGTCCATAGAATGCCGACGACGACCGATGCCGAAGTAGAGGCGCAGCAGTTCGCGCTCTTCTTCAGGCAATACCCTGTCAAGCATGTCGCCGACCTGCTTGTTGAGCTCGTTGCGATGAGCCAATGCGTCGGCTTGGTTCCAAGGGCGTTCGTCGATCTCATCGCGTCTCTCCACAAAGAAGTCATCCCACAAATCGTCGGCCTGCGTGTATTCATTCTCCTCGTCATAGAGGTAATTGTCTATTGTCTCGTTCCAGCTCATCGCTCCTTGTTCTTTAGCAGGTGGCAAATGGCATCCTCCCTAATGACTTGTGGCTCTGCCTTGCCTTTCAGCACCAGCACCTTCTTGCCATTGCGGTAGATGTGGAGCTGACGGGAGCGCACCACGGCTGTCAGCTCAGGGTCGTCGTTAATCGTCTGCCAAAGATGATGATAGACACCATCGATGTCCATCAGCTTATGCCGCAGGTGCGAGCACATATTAGTTGTGTCAATGTCTGCTGTGTTCATGGTTCAATCCTATATTTCTCTCTCAGCCGCTTGGGCAGCTTGCTGAGGACGAGCTGGTAAGACTGTCGGATCAGGTCTTTGACCATCTCACCGTCAATCTCATCAAGGAGGACATCGTTCCAATGCACCTTATTCAAGTGATACGCCGGACGGATGCCGTCATAGTGGTCGCGCAGCGTCTGCCCCTGCTCGGGAGGAAGCTTCAGGGCACAGGAAGGCTCTGGAGCGTCCAACCATATATGTAGAAAAATTTTTCCTTCTATACGAAACAATACCCAGTCCTCACCATAGGCCTGGTCTTCTGTCGTGCCGGGCAAGGACAGTGCATACTCGCGAACTTCTTCGATGTTCATCAACTGATAGCGTTATTTGAGCTGTGTGCCATCCTTGAAGGCATTGCCCACACGCTTGCCGATTTCAAGGTAGCCGAGGTGAACGGGGTCGAAGATTAGCAGGTGCATCTTCTCCAAGTCGGGCTTGCCATCCTCGGCAAGGTATTCCTCATTGACTCTGATGTTCAGAATCTTGGCCACGATATAGTAACCCGTCTCCGACTCATCAATCTTCCGCTCGATGCGGCACTCCATCGTCATGGGGAAGTCAGTGAACACGGGTGCGTTCACCTGCTCGCCCTTCTCGACGGTCCAGCCGGTCTTTGCCACCTTGTCCTTCACTTTCTTCCCGCTGACAACGCCTACATAGTCAGCAGCCACCAGCGTATCTGTCGTAGCGAAGGCAACGGTAAAGTCGGGATTGGCATTGAGGTTGACAGTGGTCTGGTGGCTGCCCATCGAAATCATGATTTTGTCATTGTCCCACTGACCTGCCCATGCTGCGTTCATCGCATTGGGTGTTCCGTCGGCATCGTATGTGCCGATAACCAGTACTGCTTGTGGCATAAACCACGCTTTTGGATTAAAATTCTTCATCTTGTTCTGTATTTAAGTTATTGACTTCATCAACTGGCGCATTCCGTTTTCGCACATTATTCTAATTGCAAGTGATCTATATTTTAAGATCCAATAGACATGTCCCTTTCAATCTTCATCCTTACACTTTTAAGTGCGGAAGCATGTAGCGGTTTACATTTTTCTGCGGTTATCATTGCAAAATTAAGTTTTTCCCTGCAATTAACGAAATGTTTTCAATAGTTTTTCAACTAACCTTTTCAACTTCCCATCCTCCACTCACGGTTTGCCCCCGCCCCTACGGTTCTCGTCCCTTCCCCGTATGGAGAGCATCAACCCCCACGAGACTTCCCACTGCTAATTTCTAACTATTAACTTCTGCCTTTAGCGCACCAGCCTGATTTAAAGGTTTTCCTGGTCTTGGTTGAAAAAGTTATTTTCCTTGAGCTATTGGAAGAGTAGCGGCTTCGCGTCAGTTCATGATTTTCTGAAGGCCTTTGGAGACATTTCTTTCATACGGATGAAAAACTTTGTAAAAGAGGCTTGGTCAGCAAAATTCAGTCGCAATGCGATTTCAGTTATACTCATGCTGGTGGTCTTGAGCAGGACAGTGGCCTCAGAAGCCAATGCTTGGGAAATGAAATGCTGAACGGTATGGCCACTCATCTGTTTGACGATACGTGAAAAATATGTGGTTGTCATATTAAGATGTCCGGCATAGAAAGCAAGGTCGTGGTGCTTGACAAAATGCTGCGAGACGAGTTGCAAGAAGTCAGCAAATGTCTTTTCATGGCGCTCTGAATAATGATGTTTGACCACTACCTTGTCCTGAGTGTTTAGAAGTTCTACGCACATCAGTCGAATAGCTGTCAGGAGCAACTCTTTTGTATAGGTCGTCGGTTTGGCAAGGATATGCTTATGAACCAGTACCATAAGTTGCCTGATTCTTTCGGCAATTTCACCAGAAAGGTTGAGCACAGGGCAGGGATGTTGTGATACCGTGAAGCAAGCCACCTTCACCACATGCTCCAATTGTGGTGTGTGATAGACCATCTGCTCATCTATGTTGAGAATCCAGGCTTCATAGTCGTCGCTCATATGTACGATTTCAGTGGGTATGCCCGGTGCATAGACATGCAGGTCGCCAACATTGAGCGTAAACTGCCGGTCACTATATTTGATGCTGACACTGCCACGGCATATCAGCAAGAACGAGAACAGAGAGAATCCTTCCAGATTGCCGGTTTCAATATCGCAGCCCAAGATATGGCCGCAGCATATTAAGTCTTCCCAGTATTCTTCCGGGTGCAGCCCAGAATAGAGCTGTCTCATTTGTCGAAGTGTGAGCATAACGGAATATTTTAATCCTTTGCAAATTTAAGTAATTGTTTCGTTTCAGACATATTCTGTTTCGATATTAACTTTACTTTAACGCATAATCTATCTACCTTTGCGACCATAAACAAGATAAATTTATTGATATGAAGATAATGACTATTGATGGCGGGCCTCGTAAGACTATGAATACGGCCGCCATGATAGAGAAGTTCTCAGAAGGAGTGAAATCCGTTGATAAGGCTATTGAGGTGAAGCATGTCCGGCTCTACGACATTGATTATAAGGGCTGCTATTCTTGTCTGGCCTGTAAAGTACGCGGCAAAGCCTCTCACGAGTGTAAGATAAAGGACGGTCTTCTCCCTGTCATCCAGGAAGTCAACCAGTCCGATGGCCTCGTCTTGGCCTCACCGGTTTTCTTTGGCCGTTGGACCGGTCAGATGCAGACTTTTATAGAACGTTTCACCTATCCATGGCTGTCGTATGAGGATTTCTCGATAACCCCACAGCGGAAGATGCCCTTGGCACTGATTCTTACGATGAATGGCATGCCGTCAGATGCTGAGGCTGTCCACAACAAAATGAATACTGAGGAGAATTTTATTCTTGCCAAACTCGGCGACATAGAGCGCATTGATGCCTGCAACACGCTACAGGTGAAGAACTACGACCGTTATGAGATGGATGCGATGAATCCAGAGGGAAGAAAGAAATATAACGCCGAGCACTGGGAGGAAGAACTTCAGCAAGCCTTTGATGCCGGCAAACGAATGGCTGAGAAGATAAAGGCTAACGCAGAGTAGACTTCCAATTCTTCAAATACTGTTATCACCGTTTTCATCCACGGGGGCATTCCTTCTCCTCACAGCCTCTTCCTGCTTCTTCCGCGCTTCCTCAATGGCTTTCTCATAGCCAGTGAGGGTAGCGAAGGGGGAGAATTGCGCCGCACGGTTATACATGCTCATCTTCGGATGCTTTGACGAGACGTGGTGCGGCAGGTTGATGATGTCGTCGTATTTGCCCATTTTAATTCTTATTGCAATTCATCCATAAACTTGAAACGGCTTGGGTAAATCTGTTTTTATTAAACCATATTCTTCTCTATTCTTTGCTATTTCCATTTCAATCCATTCAAGCATATGTGGCAAGGGTTCCTGTTTTGAATGGTCTATTTCGTTTGCATATTCTCATCCTTTAGTGTGTTTTGTATAAAAGTCAGCCGTCGTCGCAGAAAGACAGTCTTCGTACCTCAGACTAACTTCCTCCGACTATGGCACGGCTGACTTTTATAGACACAATTCGCAGTTCCATTTTTATTCACAATTCAAACGGCATGAAAGTAGTGTATCTCCAATATGTTTCTCTATAAAATTTCTCATCCCTGTTATTATCGTAGTCATAATAATATTGCTCATCACATATTAGTGAACAACATTATTATGACTATACGAATAAGTGGCAACGCCCTTACTTTGTCAATATTTTTTCCTTCCATTCTCCCAAATCTGCAGACCGCAATATTTTTTTGTGCAAAACACCATTTTGTGAAGTTTCTAATATATACACCATTTTGCCATTATCAACCTTCTCCTTCAAAGTTGAAATAGCACGAAACTCCCCATTTTGAAATTTATATTTCACATTAACGTAAGTAGAAGCATTTTCTCTGGAGAAAGAATATATACATTTCCGTCTATTATCTATTGAGGGATTCAATATATAAGAAAACGAAGGGGCAATTTTAAATTGATGTTTGTTGTCATTCCATAGGAAACAATCATAAATATCGGCTCCTTGATTTCCAAAACCTCCTTTGTAGATTAAAAGGTCTTTATTTCCATCAAAATCAACATCCACAAAATCAATTTTGCCTATTGAATCTCGTCCTATGGTAGGAGAGCCATATTCTTCCCAATTATATTTATATATGATAGTCTGAATTTTTTTTTCATCTCTAAAAACGAAGATTTTATTGGTGTCAGGCAAATGAGTTATACTGTCTATTGTCACAGTATTATCTATATGGAATATTTTTCCCTCCAATAATGTATCGCTATGAATCAATGATGTATCGTTAGAAATCTTGGCATGAATACTGTCATTATGCTTACTTATTGGTACAACACGCTTATTTTGTTGGCATGATATACACGATATTGGTATAACCAATATTATAATGAATAGTAACAAGAGGTGTGCCAAGTTTGGCAAACCTCCGTTTTGTCTATTTAAATATCGTCTTTGATTTTGCATATGCATCCTTTCTTGCTTGCAAGCCATTTGTCCCACCATTAATCTCTTGCGTAACCTTTGTAACAGTTGCGTCTGCTGATAAAGAAGCCCATTGAGATATTTTGGTATTAATATCTTTGAAGTCCCTTTTAATCCTCTCCGGCTTAGCCGGGTCTGTTGGCTGAGTCGTATCATTCAAAAATCATATATATACATTACAAAAATCATGCCTATTTTATTTTGAGGATTTTATGATGTCAGAGTGTCAGTCCAAACAACTTTAAGCTATAAATACGGTATGCAACTTCTATATAAAACTCAGCCGTCGTCGAAGAAAGACAGTCCTCGTACCTCAGACTAACTTCCTCCGACT
>CAJLYG010000068.1 GCA_905210845.1 uncultured Prevotella sp. | reverse complement strand
TCAGCTTTCTTCTGGGTGCCATAGCCTACTACCACTACTTCGTTAAGTAGCTTCGAGTCTTCGCGTAGCGTAATGTTAAGTGTCTTGCGACCGGACACTTTGACTTTTTGTGATACAAAGCCTACATAAGAAAATGTTAGGGTTGCATCTGCAGGTACCTTGATGGTATATACGCCATCGGTATTGGTTACTATACCATTGGATGGATTGCCTTCTTGCTTTACACTTACGCCCAGCAAAGGTTCTCCATCAGAACTGCTCACAACGGTACCTCGGACATCTATGTCTTGAGCGAGTGCTGTAATGAGCGACATACTGGTTAGTAGTAAGGCTACAAATAGTTTTTTCATGTTTTGCTTTTTTATGTTTAACGATAAGTTTTCTGGGCAAATATACAAAAAAATGTGGAATGTGTTTCCGCAAGTATCTATACAAAAGTACATCAATTGAGTATTTATACTACATCATTACTTTCTCATAAAAAATATAACTATATGATAATAAGGTAATTATAAATATATACTTGATAAAAATCCTTTCTCATAAGATAATATCCTACTTGCTTACGGTAAAAGGATCAGTTGAACAGTTCCTGCATATCATGTTCATTTCAACTTTTATTATAAATAATCAACTAAACTTTTGGGAGGTTCAATAAAATTTCATACCTTTGTGTATGATTAAGAATCTACAAATGAAGTACCTATCCTTTATCATCATACTGTTGTTTCTTTCCTGTCCTTCCTGGTCACAGGTATTTTGGCAAAGGGCTGTGACTAACTATACCAAGCAACAGTATTTATCTGGCAATCAAAATTGGCAAGTTAGCCAACTTGGGAATGGTTGGATGTATTTTGCTAATAATAAGGGTTTGCTTGAATTCGATGGCGTGTATTGGAATACGTATCCATTACCGCACGGGGCTAAGGCTCGTGCGGTACAAACTGTTGGGGGGCGTGTGTACGTAGGTGGACTGGGACGGTTCGGCTTCTTTGAACCTAATTCTTATGGACAACTACGGTACCAAGATTTGTCTCCAAAGGAGGATGGAGCTTCTGTGATCAATATTTGGAACATCCATCTATTGGATGGTAGCGTGTATTTTCAGAGCGATGATGGAGTTTATGTCTATAATAAGGGACGTCTTCGACACATTCATTGTGAACATGGAATTAGTTACTCCAATGTTATCTATGGTCGCCTCTATGCGGTCTCACGTGATGGCATCTATTTACTGGTTGGTAATAAATTCGAGCTTATTCCACATACAAGAAATATCACACACGCACAAGTCATCTCATTGTTGCCTTTTAAAGGACAACTTTTGGCAGTAACGGCACGCCACGGACTATTTGTCTCATCAGGTGGAAACTTTCTTCCTTATCATTCTACACTCGACTTTCTATTACAAGGCAAGCAACTTTCCTGTGCAGCTGTCAACGCAAGTCATTTGGCTATAGGTACCCTGCAGAATGGTGTAATACTAGAAAATATCAAGACAGGTAATGTTAGTTGTATTTCCACCCATAATGGTTTGCAAAACAAGACAGTGCTTTCTCTTTTGTTCGATCGCGAAAATAATCTATGGTTGGGCCTCGACAATGGTATTGATTGCATATCATTTAATGCGCACTTGTTTTTCCTCGATAGCCGCCTATCTCCTGTGGGATCCGGTTATGCTTCAGCACTTTATGATGGCACTCTCTATCTTGGTACAAATCAAGGCGTATATGCCACATCGTCACCTCTCGACACAAACAGGGGAGTGAGTACTCTTTTTGTTAAAGGCACAGGCGGGCAGAACTTGGGTATGAGCGTGTATGATGATCGTCTTTTCTGTGGAGGAAGAAATTACTTTATTATGATGCACCATGGGCATCTAACTTCCTTCCCCTTGCGAGGTGTGTGGAATATCATGCCAAGTCAACGTCAACCTGATATTTTATATCTTGGTACTTACTGGGGACTATATGTAATGAAAAAGCAAGATGGAGAGTGGCGTCTGATGGATAAGGTGAAAGGTAATGGCTTGTCAGCTAAGACCATGTTGGTTGAAAGAGCAACAGATGCTATTTGGGTGGCCAATAAAGAAAAAGGATTATACCGCATTAAACTCTCTGCTGATTATAAAACCGTTCTGCAACAAAAGTGTTATAATTCGACAGTCTTACCCAAAGGCAACAACGTGTGTATGGCGGAAATTGATAATCAGGTAGTGGTGGCTTCACGGCAAGGCTTATTTCGTTATAATTATGCTGCTGATCGACTTGAACGCTATACGACTCTTGAGAAAAGGCTTGGAGGAAGCCAGTCATACACGTATATACATCAAGACTCTAAGCGTAATATTTGGTATGCTTCTCAGGGTATGATGCACATTCTGCATTACGATGCTTTTCATAATCGCTATTATAGAAGCCAAGGTGAAGTCTACCTCGCAGGAGATTTAATGGATGACTTTGAGAGCTTGTGCGAATTGACGGGAAATCGTTATGTCTTTGGTACCGAAAATGGCTATGCCATGCTGCACATGACCGGACACTATAATCAGCAGGAATGTCCTGCAGTGCAAGTGCGTTATATTTGGATTCGTGGACTTCGTGACTCGTTAGTATACGCCCATAGTATCACTGGAACGAATGGTAAATTGACGCTTTCTCATCGAGATAATTCCATTAAAATAGAGTTTAGCGCGAGCAACTATGACAAGTCACAGACTGTGCTTTATGCTTACCGTCTGGAAGGTCCTAAAAGCGAGCCATGGAGTGCCTATTCTACCTCGCATTCGAAAGAGTACACTGATCTTCCGGGAGGTCATTATGTGTTTCGTGTACGCGTCATAACCACACGCAGTGCCAAACCTATCGTTGCGCAAGTCGCATTTGATGTGTTGCCACCTTGGTATCTTACTTGGTGGGCACGTCTATCTTGTTTACTCTTAGTTGGCGTGTTCGTTTGGCTCTTAATCCAGCGCTACCGACAGAAACAGCGGCAACTCATTAAAGAAGGTCTGCAAAAGTTAGAACAGCAGCAAAAATGCTTTGAAGCAGAGAGTAGCGTGAAAGATCAAAAAATAGAAGATTTGGAGAACGAAAAAATAAAGATAGAATTACGTTCAAAGAGTGAGGAGTTGATACGGTCTAGAATGAACGTCGTACGCAAGAATGAAATGCTACAGGAAATAAAGAAAACGGCTGTTAGCATCTCTAATGCAATTAACGAAGACAACCTTCCGTCCATACGTCGTAAGGTGATACGTCTCATAGGGCAGATAGATACCAATATTGAGCACGATGATGATATGGAAGCCTTTCAGACTTCTTTTGATGCTGTGCATCATGACTTCTTGTCGCTGCTACGTCAACGTTTTCCCAATCTCACACATAAAGAGGAAATGCTGTGTATCTACATACGTATGAACCTTATGTCAAAGGAAATTGCGCCATTGCTAAACATTTCGTTACGTGGCGTAGAAATTAGTCGATATCGATTGCGGAAAAAACTTAAGCTTAAAGAGGGTACCAGCTTGGGTGATTTTTTACAACATATTACAATTGACTAAAATTTTGTATGAACTCCGATCATAATTAGAACTGATCCAACAAAGGATATGCAAAACACGTTAAATTAAGTTTAATTCCAGATTCAGCTCCGTTTTTTAAGCGTTTATTCCCTGTTTTCCGTATTTTTCTTAGTAAATTTGCAAAATAAAATATAAATGATCAAACTATCAATGTCTATGAAGAAACTACTTTTTTTGGCAGCGATGGCGATGTCCTCGTTGCAAATCTCGGCTGCCGATGTGGTGCAGCCTACGTTTACCGAATGGCACGACCTGCAGGTAAATGAATTGAACAGATTCCCTATTCATACGGCATTCTTCTCTTATGAGTCGTTGGACAAGGCCCTTGCCGGTGACATGACGGCTTCGGACAACTATTGCTCCTTGGACGAGAAATGGATGTTCAAATGGGTGAAGAACGCGGATCAGCGCCCGACGGATTTCTATACCGTGGGCTATGACGATTCCCAATGGAGACTGATGAAGGTGCCTGGCATCTGGGAACTGAACGGGTTCGGCGACCCGGAGTATGTCAATGTAGGCTTTGCCTGGCGCGGACACTTCAAGAATAACCCTCCTGAAGTCCCCATAAAGGACAATCATGTGGGTTCATATCGAGGCTGGGTGAAAATGCCAGAGGCTTTCAAGGACCGTCAGGTGATCATCCACTTTGGATCCGTTACTTCTAATATCTATCTGTGGGTTAATGGTAAGTTCGTGGGCTATGCCGAGGACAGCAAGGTAGCAGCCGAGTTCGATATCACTCCTTATCTCCAGGAGGGGCGCAACCTGATCGCCTTCCAGGTCTTCCGCTGGTGCGATGGGTCGTATTCCGAGGACCAGGACTTTTGGCGCCTGAGCGGTGTCGCAAGGGATTGTTATCTCTATGCCCGCAACAAGAAGGCTCAGATCACGGATATCCGTATCACTCCCGACTTGGATGCGAATTATGATAAGGGATCTTTGACCGTCAATACGCAGGTAAAGGGCAACGTGACAGTTGAATATAACCTGTATGATGCGGATGGAAACTCCGTTGCCATGCAGACCGTTAAGGCATCCCCGACCACTGTCGTGAAAGCGACAAAGAAAAAAGGAAAGAGGGCAAAGGCTGTGCCCGCTGGTCCTTCTACGGCAAATGCGACCTTCACGAACTTAGATGTCAAGCACTGGTCGGCAGAGACTCCTTATCTCTATACCCTCGTGGCTACCGTCAAGGAAGGGAATAAGGTGATCGAGGTCGTGCCCCAGAAGGTGGGCTTCCGCAAGGTCGAGATCAAGAACGCTCAACTGCTTGTAAACGGAAAGCCAGTCTATATCAAGGGCGTCGACCGTCATGAGATGGACCCAGATGAGGGTTATAATGTGAGTGTCGACCGTATGATCCAAGATATCAAGCTCATGAAGCGGTTTAACATCAATGCTGTCCGCACTTGCCATTATCCAGATGATCCCCGTTGGTATGAGCTCTGCGATCAATATGGTATCTATCTCTGTGCTGAGGCGAACCAGGAATCCCATGGATTCGGTTATGGGGATGATGCTTTCTCCAAGAAACCGGAATTCGCTTTGCCTATTATGCAGCGCAACCAGCATAACGTTGCCAGCTTCTATAACCATCCGAGCATTATCTATTGGTCATTGGGCAATGAGACTGCAGACAGCGAAAACTTCACGGCAGCTTACAAGTGGATCAAGAGTCAGGATCCTTCTCGCCCTATTCAGTGGGAGCGCGGAGGCAAGGGAGAGAATACCGACATCTTCTGTCCGATGTATATGTCTCAGGCAAGCTGCGAGAAGTATGCGCAAAGCACGGCTCCTCAAGACCAGCGGCCTTTGATCCAGTGCGAATATAGTCATGCCATGGGTAACTCCTGCGGTGGTTTCAAGGAATATTGGGACCTGGTACGTAAGTATCCGAAGTATCAGGGAGGCTTTATCTGGGACTTCGTAGACCAAGGCCTTCACGGAAAGGATACCGCAGGGAACCGGATTTATACTTACGGAGGTGACTATAACAGGTATGATCCCAGTGATAACAACTTCAATTGCAATGGTATCATCAACCCCGACCGTATCCCTAATCCAGAGGCTTATGAGGTAGGGCATTACTACCAGAGCATTTGGGCAACACCGGTCGACCTGAAGAGTGGGAAGGTGCGTGTTTATAACGAGAATTTCTTCCGAGACCTCAGCAATTACAAGATGGACTGGACCTTGGTTGTCAATGGAAAACCTGTCCAAAGAGGTACTGTTGACCAGTTGAATATCCCAGCTCATCAGACTGCAGACTATACATTGCAGTATTCTCTCAATGGGATCAAGGCTACGGATGAGGCTCTCCTGAACATCGACTTTAAGCTGAAGAACGCAGAGCCATTGATGGATGCAGGGCAGACGGTTGCCTACAACCAGTTGCCTATCCAGGATTACGACTTCGCTTCAGCCGTCCCGACAGCTTCCACGGCTAAGATGAAAGTAAAGATTGTGAATAAGAAAAAGGCTGATCTGACGGTTACCGCAGCCAACTACACTGTGGTATTCGACCAGGCAACGGGTCTGCTGAAACGCTATGAGGTGGGTGGCAGCTCCCTGTTGGCTGAGGCTGGTACCATCAAGCCGAATTTCTGGCGTGCTCCGACAGATAATGACATGGGCGCAGGTGCCAACATCGCTTATAAGGTATGGAAGCATCCACGCATGGTCTTGGACTATATCGCGGCAAGGAAGGACAAAAAGGCAAATACGGTTATCGTGACCGCGCATTATACATTGCCTACTGTCGGCGCGTTGCTGACCATGACTTACGAGATCGACAATGAGGGCGTCATGAAGGTGACGGAAAAGATGACGACGAACAAGACAGCGAAGGTGTCGGATATGTTCCGATATGGCGTTGTCGTGGACCTGCCTTATGCTATGGATAAGAGCGAGTTCTATGGACGCGGTCCGATCGAGAACTACAGTGACCGTAAGCTCTCCCAGAACATTGGTATCTATCAGCAGACGGCAGATGAGCAGTTCTTCCCTTATGTCCGTCCGCAGGAAACAGGCACGAAGAGCGATATCCGTTGGTGGAAGCAGACCAGTCCTTCTGGCTTAGGCTTCACCATCGTTTCCGACAAGGCTTTCTCTGCCAGCGCATTGCATTATAATATTTCTGATCTGAGTGAAGGTGATCACAAGGCTCAGCGCCATTCTCCTTCTATTCCAAAGTCGAAGAACACGGAACTGTGCATTGATGCCCTCCAGACTGGTGTCGGTGGTATCGACAGTTGGAGTCAGAACGCACTGGCCCTGCCTAAGTACCGTTGCACATATCAGGATCGTACCTTTACCTTCTGGTTGGTACCCACTCAGAAATAACAAACAAGATTTTATCTACAGGAGCAGGATATTAAGTTCTGCTCCTGTCTTTTTCAACGATCTACTATGCAAAGAATAAAAACAATCTTAGGGGCTTTGGCTTTCCTGTATCCGGTCATTGCGTCTGCACAACACGTGTTTACCATTAGCACTAAGCCTGGAGCCCCCGTGCAACCTACGATGTATGGCATCTATTTCGAGGATATCAACTTCGGAGCTGACGGTGGCTTGTACGCCGAGATGGTGGAGAATCGTTCCTTTGAGTTTCCCGACCGCCTGATGGGATGGAAGATGTTCGGGAATGTGACTGTCAACGATCGGCAGCCGGCTTTCGACCGGAACCCGCATTATGTCTCCCTTGCCGATTCCGGACATGTGGAGAAGCGCACGGGAATCGAGAACGACGGCTTCTTCGGCATGGGCGTCAAGAAGGGAATGGAGTATGACTTCTCTGTCTGTGCCCGCCTTCATGATGCCTCATCTTCCCAGGCTCGGATCCGGGTTGAGCTCGTGAATGGCAACAATGATATCATCACGCGGCAGCGCATAGCTATCGTTGGCAAGGATTGGACGAAGTACACAGCGAGATTGGTCTCCAACGCCACGTGTCCCAACGCTTGCATGCGGATCTTCTTAGAGACTGCGACAGGGGTCGATCTTGACCATGTATCCTTGATGCCTGCCGACAACTGGCACGGACTACGGGCAGATCTCGTTAAGGATTTAGAGGACTTGCATCCTGGTGTCTTCCGTTTCCCCGGTGGTTGTATCGTGGAGGGGACCGACTTGGCTACCCGCTATCAGTGGAAGAATAGCGTGGGACCGGCGGAAAATCGCCCGCTGAATGAGAATCGATGGAACTATACTTTCGCCCATAGGATGTATCCAAATTATTTCCAGAGCTATGGATTAGGGTTCTACGAGTTCTTCCTCCTGAGTGAGAAAATAGGCGCGGAACCCTTGCCTATCTTGAATTGTGGCATGTCATGCCAATACCAGAACCGTGACGATGACCCTCAAGCGCATGTGGCTTTGGCAGACCTGCAGCCTTATATCGATGATGCGCTCGACCTCATTGAGTTTGCCAATGGTTCGACAGACACTAAGTGGGGGAAGCTGAGAGCTGAGATGGGACATCCCGCTCCTTTTCACTTGAAAGAGATCGGCATCGGTAATGAGCAATGGGGAAAGTTGTATCCAGAACGCCTTGCTGCGTTCGTCAAGCAGATCCGTGCCAAATACCCGAAGGTCAAGATTTGCGGATCGGCAGGTCCTTCAGCTCAAGGCGACAAGTTTGACTATGGCTGGGAGCAGATGCGCAAGCTAAAGGTCGACTTGGTGGATGAGCATTTTTACATGTCGCCCGATTGGTTCTTGAAGAATGCCAATCGGTATGATTACTATCCTCGCACGGGTCCGAAGGTCTTTGCCGGTGAATACGCCAGTCATGTGAAGGGTGCAGGGAACAGGCTTGATGTGGCGATGAACAACTTCGAGGCAGCCCTTTCCGAAGCCGCCTTCATGACGGGATTGGAGCGCAATGCCGATGTTGTCTACCAGGCAACGTATGCCCCGCTCTTCGCGCATGTAAAGGGCTGGCAGTGGCGACCTGACCTAATCTGGTTCGATAACCTGTCCAGCGTGCGCACGGTCAACTGGTATGTACAGATGCTATATGCCACCCATAAGGGCACGAATGTCCTCTCTTTAACGGAAAAAGGAAAGGCAGTAGAAGGCGAAGACGGGCTCTATGCGAGTGCGGTATTTGACAGGGATAGCAAGGAATATATCGTCAAGGTCGTGAATACCACCGCTGAAGAACGGAAGATCACTTTGCATTTCAAAGGCATCAAGCGACTGAATGCAGGTACAGTGATAACCTTGCACAGCGATGATCCTACGTCCACGAACTCCCTCAGGCATAAGAACCGGGTCGTGCCTCTTACCTCACAGGTGGAGACAAGCGGGAATACCCTCACCGTCAAGGTCCCGGCAAAGACCTTCGCTGTTTATCAGTTTTAGGGGAAAATGTTACCGTATCGAAAGTCCGACTTCTTGGGAGCCGGACTTTTTTCATGGTTGGTATTTCATGAAGGGATCATAGACGATTCCAGGCAGGGCTTGGTCGCCATATTTATCAGTAAGGACGAAGGTGAACATCCATTTGTTCAGCCTGATACCATCTGCCTTTTGGTTGGGAAGGACCATGAATACCTTGTTCCATCCTTGGTTGAGATGAAGTTCCACAGGCTTCCTTCCCGTGAAGTTCTCATCCTTTAAGGCGGTCTCGTTGTCAACCCTTTCTCCATGATGTAGCCAGACAGGTGGCAGGATCTCGACATCATTCAGCCAGACACGGGATCCTTTCCTGTCCCATTTGCCATACTCAGGTGCCTTATCCTGTTCCGATCGACTATAATTTTGGAACTCGATCAAAGCCCCGACATTCTGCTCTTTTGGTGAGTAAATGCAGGTCCATACATACGCAGTGTCACCCATCGGCTTGTCCGTGTAAACAGCAGGGACGATCTTTCCCCATGTATGGCGGAGATAGATGCCCGCACCGGTGATAAGCTGCGGATCCAGAGGACGACCTTCTTTTGACAACCTGTCGGACAGTCCCCAAACGACGTTCGTCTGTCGAACATACGGGATGGGCTCATCTTTCAGGCAGTGGGCCTTGTGGAAAAGGAAACGGTTCTCCCAATCCTTGAAGTCTTCAAACTCCTCCCCTTCATTGGGAAGGATGGTTCCGCCTTGTTCGATATATTGCTTTCCGCCTCCTTGCCAAGCCCGTGAGGCGGAGGCTAACACGTTTGCATAGAAATTGTTCTGTCTTAAGATGTCTGCCTCTGTCTCCAACTTGTGGTCGTTCCAAAGGGCACAGATCTCACCCGCAATTTCCGGGGAACCTTTCTCTTGATAATAGATATTGCTTTTATAGATGCCCACTACGTCAGCAAAGACATCGAAGTGATTGATATAATTATATCTGCAGTCGATATTGGGAATGCCTGCTGCGACCTTGCCTGCCGTGCTCCATAATTGTGCCATGTCTGCACCCTTGAAGTGTGCCTTGTTGGGAATCCAAACGACAGCCTTCTTTCCTAATTTGCGCACCCAGTCGGTCATGATCCCCAAAAAGTTCGGGTAGGTGATCGTCTTCTCGTCTCCACCGATATGGATATAAGGAGCATGGCTGAACACGCCTGCCACCTCTGCTAAGATCGTCTTAAGTTCAGAGATTCCCTCTGGGGTCTGCATGCTATGCCCCATGGCTCGTTCATAAGCCTCACTGTGCCCGGGCATATCGATTTCTGGGATGATCGTCATGCCGTATTTCTGGGCATAAGCATCCAAGTCGCGACATTGTTCCTGCGTATAGAACAGACCAGGGAACCGGGTCATGCTGGAGTCAGCCGTTAACTGGGGATATGCCTTTACCTCAAACCGCCAAGCCTGGTTCTCGGTCAGATGCCAATGGAAGGTGTTCACCTTGAACCTGGAGAGCAATCGGATTTCCTTTTTTAATTCATTGATCGAGAGGAAGGATCGCCCTGTGTCATGCATGAACCCCCTGATCTTGAAGGAAGGATAGTCAATGATCTCGGCAGCCTGTATGGCAGTCCTTGCCTTGTATCCCTCAGCCAATTGCTGCATGGTCTGTACCGCCCGTATGACACCGGTTTTAGTCACGGCATAGATATCTATGTCATTCGTAGAGACCGACAATCGATAAGCTTCATTCTCGTATCCATCCAGGGGATAGTCGTATGACCCAGGGACTTCATCCATCAGGATGACTTTAATGCTTGCCTTGGCTTTATTCTTGATTTGGCAACCGTTATCAGTGAGGAAGTCTTTCAGTAGCTCACAATCCGTCGGGTCACTCAGGGAGACATCCCTGGATAGGTAGAACGCTTTGACATCCCGTTCTACGACAGCCTTCGGAATGGGCAACAGATGGTTGACTCTGGCTTCCATCGCCAAAGTGGAAGCCAAGAATGATACAAGCAATAAGGTAAAAAACTTCTTCATTGATGATGGAAACGATCATTTTGCGTGCAAAAATAACGATTTTTATCCAAAGCCACAAGTTAAAAGAATGATATTCGGTATCAACATATCTATTTATTTCGTATCTTTGACCCCGGAAACCAATTCTTTATAGCATGAAAAGGCAGTTGATGTATTTCGCCATCTGTTGTATGGCGTTCCTGATAGCAAGTTGCAATAACCAAAGTAAGATAAAAATGGAACAACCAAAATCCTCTTGGGAACAGACGCTCAAGGAGCGGCTTCCCCTCTTAGGCCATCGTAATTGGATCGTGATTACGGATATGGCATATCCCTTGCAGTCGGCACAGGGGATCACCACCTTATATGCCGATGAAGACTTTAATGCCGTGCTGACGAAAGTAAAGCATGATATCGACAGCATGCCCCATGTCTTTGCCCATGTCTATCATGACCAGGAAATGGATGTGCTCAATGATAGCTTGGCTCCAGGGATAGACAAGGTCAAGGCGACCGTGACGAAGTTGTATGGGACAGAGGCTAAGAGCATGCCACATGAGGCCATCATTGAAAAATTGGATAAGGCCAGTCGACTGTACTCCATCGTCATCATCAAGACGCCATTGACGATTCCTTATACTTCTATCTTCCTTGAACTGGATTGTAAGTATTGGGATGCTGACAGGCAAGCAAAGCTTGATGACTTGATGCTAAAATTGTGAAATGAAACCGGGATCTCATCAATGAAGGGGATCCCGGTTTTTCTTTTGTTTGCTATGGTGATCTTTATATTTGACATTGCAAACAGTATTCAAAATGAGAAATGGTTGTCATATAGTCCGTATCCAACTGTATCATTCTTGTCATATAGCCCTTGTACTTTTGCAGTGGTAAAAATCAGGTTATAGATGATAGGACTATATTATATTCAATTTCAGGTCTCCAATAACACCATCACTGTTCTGGCAATGAGGCATGCATATTTCTGGATGCAAGATAGGGATGTCATCTTTTTGAAATATTTGTAACGAAAAAAGAACAAGGTAATAGATCATTTCGTATCTTTGTCACGAAGTTATTAATTTTGAGTCAAAAAACATAATACAATGGTAAATGTAAGTAAACTAACTATGGGAGTAGCATTCTTCCTACTTTGGTCATTTCTACCGGTACAAGCAATAAAAATCCTGCATGGTCCTTATTTGCAAAACGTCAATGAGCATGAGGCAACGATTGTTTGGGAAAGTGATGTGAACTCTATCGGTTGGATTGAATTATGCCCCAATGATGGTACAAATTTCTATGCCACAGAACGCCCAAGATATTATGATACGGGCATTGGTATTAAACGCGACTCACGCTTGCATGCGGTGCGCCTCACAGGATTGCAACCTGGCACTACCTATCGGTACCGTGTCTATTCACAGGAAGTGAAAGACCGGGGAGCCTATAGTAGTCTTTTCGGGTATTTCGCAGCTACAGATGTGTTCAGCAAGGACCCGTTGCGGTTTACAACACTTGACACGTCAAAGCCAGAGACATCCTTCGTGGTCATTAACGACTTGCATGAACGCGACTCTCTTTTCCTACCGTATGCCAAATACTCGAATTTGGATCAGCGCGACATGGTCATTTTCAACGGAGACATGATGAACAGTTTTAGGGCAGATTCCGTTTACTTTAAGGGCTTCATGGATACTGCAGTGAAGTTGTTCGCGTCAGAGAAACCCCTTTATTATGTGCGTGGTAACCATGAGACGCGAGGAGCAATGGCGGAGTATTTTCACGATTACACATGTCCTCGCCAGTCACAGCTCTATTTTACATGGCAGCAGGGGCCTGTCTTCTTCATCGCTCTTGATACGGGTGAGGATAAACCGGATGACGACATCGAGTATTATGGTTTCAATCAATATGATGCGTATCGTTCGGAGGAAGCAAAATGGCTTCAGGAAGTTGTCAACTCCGAAGCCTATAAGAAGGCAAAGTACCATGTGGTGATCGCACATATTCCTCCAGCCATGGACAAGTCGGCTTGGCATGGGGAGATTGAGGTACGGCAGAAATTCATCCCCATATTGAACGATGTCCGTGTCGACCTCATGATCTGTGCGCATACGCATCGCTTCAGCTATCATCCACATGCTGAAGGAATCAACTTCCCTCTTGTCATCAACTCCAACAACTCTGTTTTGTATGGGGAAACGAACAACGGGCAGCTGACCGTCAAGATATCCGATCTGAAAGGAAAAGTCATTTTCAACGAAACTTATTCAAGTAAGTAAGACAGATGATTACAGCCGAATACCTATCAGAATAAAAACAAGAACAAACGTCTTATTTTATACAACCTTAATTCCACAACACTATTATAGATTAAACTTTTTAAGTAGCTGAGCAACAAAAAGTTGCTCAGGATTTTGCCATGTCGAAGAATTCACTTATCTTAGTGTTGCAAAAAATAAACAAGAGAATCCGACGATAGACATGGCAAAGATACAAATTAAATCTGAGAAACTCACTCCTTTTGGAGGAATAT
>CAJLYG010000067.1 GCA_905210845.1 uncultured Prevotella sp. | reverse complement strand
AATTCTATTCAAGCACATCCAAACTTACCACACAAGGGCAAGGGGGAAAACTGGAATAAAGTAGTACTGGTTCCTGTAAACGTCATCACAACCACACAGGGCTATACTACCGTCATCTCCAAGATTAATCACGATATGTCACTCGCACTTGCCTTTGGGCTGGGAGTACTGATGACCTTAGCAGGCATTTTCCTCTCCAGTCCCTTGGTGTCGCTCTTCCTAAAACCGGGCACAGCCGCCTGGAGCATTTGCGAGTCAGGACTGCCCTTGTTCTCGCTTAGCTATGTTTTCTTCACGATGAATGTGGTCATGGTGGGCTATCTGCAAAGCTTGGAGCGGTCGAGTGCCGCCGCCTTCTTCATGCTCCTGCGCAGTTGCATTCTCCTTGTGCCTGCGTTCTTGCTGTTGCCATCCCTCATGGGCAATGCTGGACTGTGGCTTGCTGTTCCCCTGTCGGAACTGCTCACATTGATCTGCATGCTGATCTATAAGATGAAGTCCATGGCTTGATTTTGGGAACAGAATGCAGGAGATAGCCTTTTAGCGTGCAATGGATAATCTATTACGAGGCAGGAGATGGCCTATTAAGAGGCTGGGGATGACCTATTGAGCCTCAATAGATGACCTATAACGAGGGTGAAGATATCCTGATGGAAACCATCTCAAAACAAAAAAGAGAAAGTCCCTGCGTACCTTCTCTTTGCGGAAGATGAGGGATTCAAACCCCCGATACCCGAAAAGGGGTATACCGGATTTCGAGTCCAGCGCATTCGGTCACTCTGCCAATCTTCCTTTTAGCCATGCAAAGGTAATCGAAATCTTTTAAATGGCAAAATAAACTGATGATTTTTTCTATTGGACCTACCCCTTCAATGGCTTTGACCTATAAGAATCCCTTGAAATCCAACATTCCTTCCACCCATCGGGGACGAGAGTATGCCCATTCTTTGTCATTAGCAGGGTTGCTCACCGACAGTCCTAAGAGCCGGATTGGATTCCGTTCGTAGTCTACTTCCCACAGGAGCTGTTTTGCCAAAGGCAAGATCTCCTCCTTAGTATGAAGGCGCTTCTCCTGTGTCAGGGAACGGGTAATCTGGGTAAAATCATGGAACTTGACCTTCAAGGTCAGGGTACGACCTTCGAATCCGCTTTTCTTGATACGCTCCGTCAGCTCGAGTACCATGTGGTACAGTTCGATGATAACCGTGGATTGCACGGAGATATCCGTCAGGAATGTTTGCTCAAACCCCACAGACTTACGCTCATGCTCGACAACAACCGGTCGGTTGTCGATGCCTCGGGCGAAATCATAATATAAGGAACCAGCCTTCCCGAACACCTGCATGAGATAGGAACGGCTCACCGCTCGCAGCTGTTGACCGTTGACAATACCCATTTGGTGCATTTTCTGTGCCGTCTTCGGACCCACTCCCCAGAAATCCTCCACCGGCAATTCTGCGATGAAGTCGAGTGCCTTGTCGGGATGCACCACGAACAGTCCATCTGGTTTCCTGTAGTCGGATGCGATCTTCGCCAATAATTTGTTGTAGCTCACTCCAGCAGAAGCCGTCAGTTGCGTCTTCTCCCTAATCTTTTGCTTGATCTCCATTGCAATATCCCGCGCAAATTCGATTCCTTTCTTATTATCCGTCACATCCAAGAAAGCCTCATCAATGCTGATCGGTTCCACCAAATCCGTATATTGCAGAAAGATGTCATGCACTTGTCGGCTGACCTCCCTATACCGTTCGAAATGCGGTTCTACGATTTTCAAGAAGGGGCACAGCCTTTTGGCACTTGCTATGGGCATCGCCGAATGGATGTGGTAATGCCGAGCTTCATAGCTCGCGGTAGAGACAACGCCACGAGGACCATCGAAACCGACGGCGAGTGGGATGCCCCGCCATTCTGGATGATCCCTTTGTTCAACGGAAGCAAAGAAAGCATCCATATCAATATGGATAATCTTGCGTACCATACTACCCTGCAAAGATACTGCAAACCGAGTGGAATACAAAAAATATCGAAGATTTTATTTTATTCCCGAGGTGCAGCGTATCTTATGAAAAGATACGTAATTTCATTGAAGATGGCCTGTCTTTTTTGTGGATTTATTCCCCATCATTCCCCAAAATCCCATGCGAACGACACAGTCCTATGCACAAGAACAAAAACATAACATGCTATAATTCAACGGAATAAATATCCACATGGATTTTTTGGCACAGCATTGGCATCATGGATAGATGAACAGAATTTTGGATATGAATAACAAAAAATATATTGAGATTATGAAAAAGGAAAGAAAATTGGTATTATTCATGGCGGTGATGGTTCTTTCTATCACCATGTTCTCCTGCAAAAATGGGAATCAATCACAGCAGTTGCAATCGCAGTTAGACTCCCTCTCCCTTCAGGACAGTGTTCATCAGCAAGATGTCAATTCGATGCAGGACTTCATCACAATCATGTCTGACGGGCTCGACAGCATCTCAGCCCAGGAAGGACTGCTCAAGCAGATGGGAGGACGTGAAGGCAACCGGATTGACAAGGTAAGGATGCGCGAGCAACTCGTTTCCTTGTCGCAGTTAATACAACGCCAGAAACAACGTATCTCCGACCTTGAGAAACAGTTAGCCCAGCAAAAGAAATCTGATAAGAGTGGTTACACAGCTAAGATCCAGAAGCTCATCGACTACTACAAGAAGCAGTTGGACGAGAAAGACGAGACCATCGCAGAATTGAAAGAAGAACTCAACAACAAGAATGCCGACATTGCCTCGCTGAATGAAAACGTGAAGAAGCTGACTGCCAGCAACGAGGAATTAGGCAATACCGTTGAGAGCCAGAAGGCAACCATTGACGAACAGGATCAGACCATCCACACTGGATATGTAAAGATTGCGACTGGCAAGGAACTGAAGAAGTTGGGAATCTTGAAAGGAGGCTTCCTGCAAAAGAAAAAGGTGGACGTAAGTGACATCAATACAGCAGGCTTCAGAAAGATAGACATCCGCAATTACGATGGAGCCGAACTGCAGGCACTCAACCCACAAGTATTAACACAGATGCCAGCTTCGTCCTATGAGATCATCAAGCATCCCAAGACAGGATCATCAACCTTGAAGATTAAGGACCCAGCCCTCTTCTGGAGTACCAGCAAATGCTTGATCATCAAGTTATATTGATCGTCACACAATAAATAATCCCGTAGACAACCCTTTTTGTCTACGGGATTATTTTGTCTAAAAGGGACGATTCTCCCTATTTCTTTTCAGGCACAGCGTACTTGTCACCTGTTGCCTGGATCACATGCTTGGCATACTCCTCTGGATATCCAGGTCGTGCGACCTTCGCACCTAACCCTGTCTTCGTACGGGAGAAATGCCCATGGTCCTCGGGACGAACTGTCATATCATTGTATTTGACGATGAGATAGACAGCGAGCTGCTTCCAACGGGCCAACATTTGTTGTGCCTTCTCATTGCTATATTCATTCAGGTATCTCACGGCTGCGGCAGGATCACTGCCATAAAGAGCCTGTGCCTTCTCCTCTACTGATGCCTGCTGCTTGAAATAGCTCCCCTCCAAGCTGTCTCTGACTTCTTTCAGCGAGGGGAACAGCATGCTATAACGGGGATATACCATATTGCTAACCCAATTGCAAACCCAGAAAGCATTCTTATCCGAGAAGGTGACAGCATCTGCACCTGGCGTATTGTAGCACTCGGGTTGAACTGTATTGCCGCAGTAAATAGGAGTATAGGCCACCATGTTGCCGTCATCATTGCCAAACCAAAGAATACCTCCTACCTGCCGGGGAAGCCATGCACGCATCTGACTGACATAAGAGAAGCCCGTCTGTTGCGTGCTTGTGGGGCGTTCGTTGAAATACTGCTTCCCGTTCACCTTAAAGTACAAGGGAGTCGGACGGTAAGGCATGTTCCAGATTCCCCCACCCACGCTATTGTCATCGATTGCCAAAGGAGTCCCTTCATAATGGTCTCTCATGGCTGTCTCGACATCCTGCACGCTCAGCTTATGCTTAGGCACGACCCAAAGGGGCATATCTTCCGCGTTCGGATCCTTTCCCAAGGCCCAAGGCAGGTACTTGTCCATGCCATCAGCAAAACGATGGAAGAAGCTCCAAACCCGGGCATCACAGATACGACGCCCCGAAAAGTCAGGAAAAGCATAGGTGTTCTTCCAGGAGAAGTCAGCATCCTTCCCCGAGAACCATCCCATCTTGCGCGCATAACTGATGACATTCTTTGAGTAGAGGACATTTTTCTTGTCCTTCATATTGAACTTCCCGATGCGACTTTGGTTGGCATGACCGCAGATGGCATCATCTGGAATGCGCATGGCTACCCACACAACGCCCTTAGAACCAGCACCGGTACCCATCATTTCCATGATCCATGCCTCATTCGGGTCACAGATCGTGAAGGTCTCTCCTTCGCTGTTATAACCGTATTTCTCGGCCAACGATGTCATCGTGCGAATCGCTTCGCGAGCCGTACGTGAGCGTTGCAAACCGATATAGATCAGTGAGCCATAGTCGATGATGCCCGTGGAATCAACCATCTCCTCCCTGCCTCCATAGGTAGTCTCCCCTATCGTGACCTGATATTCATTGATATTCCCAATAACATTATAGGTAACAGGAGCCTCTGGAATCTCTCCGTGATAGACGCCCGTATCCCAATCATAAATCTTCCGCATCTCACCAGGCTTGTGAGTAGCAGCGGCATAATGGCAGAGACCTTGGAACATGCCATAATCATCGGCATTATAGCTACAAATGACGGAACCGTCGACTGATGCCTTCTTGCCAACGATGAAGTTGGTACAGGCGAATGATCTCAATGGCAACAAAGATGCTGCAATTAATAAGGCTTTAAAATACTGTTTCATCATATTCTTAAGTTTTTCCAATTGTTTTGTTCAATATTTAATAAGGGACGTAAATTCTCGTTTGTTATTTCTGCGATCAGTGGCAACAAAGGTAAAATGCCTCCATTTCCCCAACCGTTTCAGCGGAGTCGTTGTCAGGTCGCACCTTACCCAGGGACTCTGCCTGACCTCTTCGAAAAGGACGAACTGCCCATCAATATAACCTTGATAAGAGGCAATGCCGCTCTGAGTGTCGACGATCCCCATGCTGATCACATGTGTCGCATTCCACGAAGACTGCCCGACAGGGTTAAGCAACGGTGGTGTGTCTTCATACGCCAATTCATAGACAG
The DNA here is from genome assembly GCA_905210845.1 of uncultured Prevotella sp. Classification (GTDB taxonomy): domain Bacteria; phylum Bacteroidota; class Bacteroidia; order Bacteroidales; family Bacteroidaceae; genus Prevotella. The sequence continues at coordinate 8,336 of CAJLYG010000067.1, read as the reverse complement.
ATCCTAACTCCCGAGCTTTCCCTGTCACCCATCCCCGGTGATAGGTACCACCCATATAGCGATCGGTTCCATCATGGCTCACCACATATAATTTTGATGGGTCAGCGACTGGACGTCTTACCCGGAGACTGATCTTGGCATAATGGAAAAGCGGCAAGGAGGTGGGAAACAGCTGATAGGCATCTGACCATCCGCTGTGACGTCGGATTATCTTCGGCTTCAGTTCTATATGCTCCGCTAAAGCATGCTCCCCTATAGTTAGTTGCATTCCCGGCAACTGGAAGTTGTTGGCACGATTCCAGCACAAAGCATAGAGAGGGTCCTTCAGTTCGGGTTTAGGTCCAAGCGGCATTTTCTTTCCCGTGACCGTCAACGTATAGGTAGATGTGTTCCCCTTGAAATCTGTCAAGACATAGGCAAGGTGATAGTTACGCTCCTGATCGAAATAGATGACTCCCCGATCAGACCCGAATGTAAAGACCGGCAAGGTCACCCCAGGGAGGGCAAAGGATTTCATAAACCAGATCCCCTTTCTGAGATAATAATCCCGATCACCCCATGCGTTCACCTGCATCTGTTCGTCGGCAGGGATGTCATTGGCAACAGCTCGGAAGACCAGTTGATGGTCGACGAACAACTCCGTTTTGAGAATCCCGTAACGATTATAAGACGATGTTTGCATGAAATCGTTCGCCCAAATGCCGAAACCCACCTTTCCCCAAGCATACAGTTTCTTCGTCAGACGATGAGAAGCGAAGGTAAAGTCCTGCTTGTCGGAACTGCCATTCACCACCCCTTCCCCTTGAAAGGGATATGCCATCAGGGCATACGCCTTCGGAGGTACATCATCCTGGATGCTGTCTCCTAAGAACTGAAGTGGATCCATCAAATTGCCACTACGGGAATCGTGTATTTCTAAATGCAAGTGAGGAGCTTGAGACGACCCCGTATTGCCACTTGCAGCGATTAATTGTCCGCGGGCTATCGGTATTGCCGCAGGAGGGAAGACCATTGTTCCCTTATCGCTGTGATGTGCGTACTGCCACTTTCTGACAGATGCCGCGATCTGAGGCATGAAATGGTGCAAATGGCAATATACGCTCGTATATCCCTCCGGGTGGTGAATATACACGGCATTCCCATAGCCTCCCACCCCAATGGTAACCTGCGAGACATACCCGTCTCCGATAGAGAATACCGGTTTGCCTTCTTTTCCGTCCGTCTTGATGTCTATCCCCCCATGGAAATGATTAGGGCGCGGTTCACCGAAATTGCCAGCCAACGATACGCGATCATGGACAGGCAATCCATACGTAATCTGTGCAGCTAATAATATCCCTACGAATATATTCAATGTCAGAACACTTTAGCACGCCTTGAAACTCATGTCAAGCCCCTTCACACTATGTGTCAAGGCACCGACGCTGATGAAGTCGACGCCAGCTTCCGCATAATCCCGCAACGTATCAAGGGTAATCCCACCGGATGACTCGGTCTCATATCTGCCACCAATCATCTCTACTGCCTTCCGCGTGTCAGGAACGGAGAAATTATCTAACATGATCCTGTCTACTCCTCCTTTATCCAACACGCGCTGCAACTCATTGAAATTGCGCACCTCGATCTCAATCTTTAGGTCAAGGCCTTTTTCTTTCAGATAAGCATGGCAACGGTCAATGGCATTCTCTATCCCGCCAGCGAAGTCGACATGATTATCCTTTAAGAGTATCATGTCAAAGAGTCCGATGCGATGGTTCATCCCCCCTCCGATCTTCACTGCCTGTTTCTCCAAGATACGCATGCCAGGAGTCGTCTTCCGAGTATCTAAAACATGGGTATGCGTCCCCTTCAGTCGCTCTACATACTGATGGGTCATTGTGGCAATGCCGCTCATGCGCTGCATGATATTCAGCATCAGGCGCTCTGTCTGAAGAAGACTGCGCACTTTTCCTGAGACAACCATGGCGATGTCTCCTTTCTTAACCGGTGTCCCGTCCTGAATGAAGACTTCCACCTTTAAGGAGGGGTCAAAACGAGCAAAGACTTTCTTTGCCACTTCTACACCAGCAAGGATGCCATCCTCCTTGATCAGAAGATGGGATTTCCCCATGGCATCCTCTGGGATACAACACAATGTGGTATGGTCGCCATCACCAATATCCTCGGCAAAGGCAAGATCTATCAGCCGATCCTCAAGTTCGTTAACGCTCAACATATATTTAATCGATTAAAGTTTCATTCCAATAAGCATGCAGTGTTCCTTTTTCCCGCCGGAGGACTATGGTTCCTCCTAACCACTCTGTCATAGGCAGCTCGTCCTCGAACTCAAAGTAATTGACCACACGCCCGTCCATAATCTCGACAATACCTTGATGCAGGACTTTCCCTTCGATGGTCACTTCGTGGGCACCCACTCTTCTAAAAGCATCCATCGACCTTGTCTATTGAGGACGTACACCCGACGCAGGAGACACGGGACTAACCCTTGCAGGAACAGGACCTTCGGGAGCTGGGACAAGTGGCGTGCCAGATTGTGGAGGAGCAGCTGCCCCATCCGGACCTGCGGGATTCTGTCTGTCCTTCTCAGCATTCAGGGAATCAGCTTTTTCCTTGGCAGCCTTCGCAGCCTTATTCTCGTGAATACGAATCAGTTGGATATCACTCAACGACATCAACTGCAGGGTCGTACTACTTTGATTAGCAGAATTGCTCTTATTGAGCAAGAAATAACCGCGTATCTCCTTGATACCTAAATGGTGATCATCCGCGATCTGAATATCGTAATGCATGGTTGACGAGACATGCATGGCTTGGGATGCGATGCTGTCATTGCCAAAGGTAACTGCCAATACAACCATGCCATCGCGCATTCCATCTTGGAAGATGAAATTAGATGAGAAATTCAAAACCAGGACATCACCTTTATGGAAAGTAGTGTCAGCCACTATATCAAAAGAAGATGAGTTGTAAGGTGGATTGGGGACCAAGACAACCGACCGGTCGCCTGCCCATATATTCGTCGTATCCCCATTCGCGGAATATGTCCGGTACCTGTTTACCTCAGCCTCACTGGCACCTAACGACTGAGCTTCTTCTTTCAGTCGATCCGACAAATTCTCATAGATCTTGTGCAATTGCTCCGTATGGCGAGTATAATAGACCAATGAGGAGTCAAATTGCGCCTCGGTCACGCCATGCTTCTTGAATACTGCCAAGCGGTATTCCCTCTTTGTCAACTCGTAATTGTTACTACTGCGATCCGCAAGGCCATCGGCAATATGATAGTCATAGAGGATGTCCTCCATCTCACCAGGTTGGATGTACTCACTCGGGACACTGGGCTTACACGCTGCCAACACGATTAGGACAACGAGTACCCATAATGGGGACTTACTGGCATAGAGCGAGTGGCACCTCATTTCCCCTCCTTTTTAATGGTGTCTTCTGTCCCATCTGCTGCCTGAGTGTCTACGTCACCGCGCAAAGGCTTCGACAGATCCTCAAGATCTTTCCGGCAGAACAATAGCATGGCAATCACCCCGACGGAAATGCTGGCATCGGCGAAATTAAAGATGGGACTAAAAAAAATGAACTCCTGTCCTCCCCACACTGGAACCCAGTCGGGCCATGTGGTGACGATCAATGGGAAATAAAACATATCCACCACCTTTCCCATCAAGAAACCGGCATAGCCCGTACCAAATGGGACAAAATAGGAGACATAATAAGGGGAAGACGCATTGAATATCAGGCCATAGAACATGGAGTCCACCAGGTTGCCCGCCGCTCCTGCCACGACCATCGACAGCAATACGATATAGCGGGTACGCACCTTGTACGAAGCATGGCAGCACTTATAGATATACCAGCCGATCACCCCGATGGCAACTAACCTTAGGATGCTCAGTGCCAGTTTATTGATAAACGTCATGCCATACGCCATTCCGTTATTTTCAATGAAATTGATGTAAAACCAATCGGTAACATGGATCGACTCGCCAAGGCACATGTGGGTCTTGACTGCGATCTTGATGATTTGATCTATCACCAAGATCGCAATAATAAGCAGGATGGACAACCGTCCATCAGTAAGATATTCCCTGATTTTCTTCATGAAGACCAATAAAAGCGTCAATGCTTACGTGCGTTCTTCGACTCTACACTCAAGGTAGCATGAGGTACCGCACGTAATCTCTCCTTGGGTATCAGTTTTCCCGTAATACGGTCGATGCCATAGGTTTTGTTCTCAATACGGATCAGCGCAGCCTCCAGTCCTTGAATGAACTTCTGCTGACGAGCGGCAAGGCTGACCAGTTCCTCCTTGCTCTGGGTTGCACTTCCCTCCTCCAACGCCTTATAAGTAGGTGAGGTATCTATGACATCATTGTTGTCTGCATTCATCAATTGCTTCATCATCGCGTTATAGTCCCTACGGGCCAACGCGAGCTTCTCATTAATGATAGAACGGAATTCCTCCAGTTCCTCATCACTATAACGTGTTTTTTCTGCCATCATTAGATTGATTTTGATGGGCATCCTGGTTTCCAGGATGCCCGGGTTATACATCGGATTAATTCTTTTCAATTTTAATTGGGAGCTTGAAGCCGTCGAACTCCGTTTCCACACCGTCATTGTCGGCAATACGGATTTCATCCGCAAGCACCTGACCCTTGATGTAGTCCCCATAGCCTTGAATAGCTGCGTCTGTCTGTTCGTGGGGAGCAACAATGACCGTGATCCGGTCTGTAATCTCTAGTCCACTCTCTTTCCGCAGATTCTGGATACGGTTGATGAGTTCACGAGCCATACCTTCCTTCTTCAGTTCATCAGTCAGCTCCACTTCTAAGGCAACAGTCAGGTTACCTTCGTTGCTAACCAACCATCCAGGGATATCCTCGCTGATAATATCGACATCAGCAGCATCAACGGTAACATTCTGTCCATCAACGACAAGAGCTATATTCCCTTGAGCTTCCAATGAGGCAATCTGCTCCTGAGAAAGTGCACTCATCTGGGCAGCTACGCCCTTCATCAGCTTTCCGAACTTCTTTCCCATCACGCGGAAATTGCACTTAACCTTCTTGACCAAGATGCCATTGCCTTCCACGAACTTGAGTTCCTTAACGTTTACTTCGTTCTTAATCAAGTCAGTTACGGCTTCGATATGGCGTTTCTGCTCCTCATCCACAGCAGGGATCATGATCTGCTGAAGCGGTTGACGAACTTTGATTTCCACCTTACGGCGCAAGGCAAGTACCATGGATGTAATCTTTTGTGCAATCTCCATGCGACTTTCAAGTTCTTTGTCGATGAACGACTCATCAGCCACAGGGAACTTATCAAGGTGAACGCTCTCTAATTTTCCACCTAAGTCATGATAGAGCTGATCGGCAAAGAAGGGTGCAAATGGAGCCAGCAACTTGGCTACTACCATCAGGCAACTGTACAGTGTCTGATAAGCACTCAACTTGTCCTCGCTCATCTCCTTACCCCAGAAGCGCTTACGATTCAGTCGAACATACCAATTGCTGAGATCGTCATTGACAAACTCATCGATCAACCGACCGGCGCGAGTAGGATCATAACCTGCAAGTTCCTTGTCAACGCCCTTAATCAGTGAGTGGAGCTCTGATAGGATCCATCGGTCTATCTCAGGACGTTTGTCAAATGCCACTTGCGCGACTTCTGGGTCAAAGCCATCTACATTCGCATAGAGGGCAAAGAAGGAGAAGGTATTGTATAATGTCCCAAAGAACTTACGACGTACCTCATCCACTCCCTCTGGGTCAAACTTCAGGTTATCCCAGGGCTCAGAGTTGGTCATCATATAAAAACGCACGGGATCAGCCCCATATTTATCTATCATCTCGAAAGGATCGGTCACATTCCCCACATGCTTGCTCATCTTATTGCCTTTGGCATCCAGCACAAGTCCGGACGAGATGACATTCTTGAAGGCGACACTATCAAAAACCATCGTAGCGATAGCATGAAGTGTGAAGAACCAACCACGTGTCTGGTCTACGCCTTCATTGATGAAATCTGCCGGATAGAATGCCGGAGGAATCGGCGATCCAGTATAAGTGCTATGGATAAGTTGCTCGCGGTCAGCTTCCGTACCACGTGCCATCTTTCCCTCGAAAGGATAGTGAAGCTGCGCATACGGCATGGAACCAGAGTCGAACCAAACATCGATCAGGTCCGATTCGCGTTTCATCGGCTTGCCAGCCTCACTGACGAGGATGATCTTGTCAACATAAGGGCGGTGGAGGTCTATCTTATCATAATTTTCCTGACTGTAATCACCTGGAACAAAGCCCTTTTCTTTCAAAGGATTAGACTCCATGAAACCAGCTGACACAGATTTTTCTATCTCGGCATAAAGCTCTTCCAAGGAACCAATACATTTTTCCCGGCGATCCTCATCACGCCAGATAGGCAATGGAGTTCCCCAGAAACGAGAACGGGAAAGGTTCCAATCATTCAGATTCTCCAACCAGTTTCCAAAACGCCCTGTACCCGTTGACTCCGGCTGCCAATTGATGGTCTTGTTCAATTCCACCATGCGCTCTTTCTTCGCCGTGTCTTTAATGAACCAGCTATCAAGAGGATAATAGAGAATTGGCTTATCTGTACGCCAGCAGTGAGGATAGTTATGCACATGCTTCTCGATTCTCAAAACAGTTCCCTCCATTTTCATCTCCATACAGATGACAACGTTCAGGTCCTCAGCCTTCTCTGACCCTTTTCGATCCCAAACACCATTAGGATTAAACTTGGGATCGTACGCATTCTTTACATAGTCACCAGCATGATGACGATATGCCTCTACATCCAAACATTTCGCGATAAATACTTCGTCAAGTTCCTCTACCTTGTAATATTTGCCAGTGAGGTCGACCATCGGACGGGTATCACCTTTCTTATCAATAAGATATAAAGCCGGGATACTGGCATCTTTTGCTACCTTGGCATCATCGGCACCAAAAGTTGGAGCAATATGGACAATGCCCGTACCATCTTCTGTCGTCACATAATCACCAGGGATGACACGGAATGCCTGATCCTCCATCTCAACATATTGATCCTTGCCATTTTCGCCCTTGAATACCTTATCCGGATGGAGATCAGCATAGTCGTTGACGAATTGAGGAGCGTATTCACCCATTTTCTCACAGGGTTTCACCCATGGCATGAGTTGCTTATAAACTAATCCCACCAAATCCGTTCCTTGATAATGTCCTACGATGCGATAAGGAACGAACTTCTTTCCTTTCTCATACTCTGGCAGAGGATCCCTATCAGTGATCTCGCCTTCCGGAGCGAGATAAGCATTCACGCGGTCCTTACCCATGATAATGGTGATCTTCTCACCATTATAGGAGTTATAGGTCTCCACAGCCACATATTCGATCTTAGGACCAACACAGAGTGCTACGTTTGAAGGCAGTGTCCAAGGAGTCGTCGTCCATGCAGCGAAATAAGGCTTGCCCCATTTCGTCCACTCTTCCTTAGGATTCACGATTTCAAAAAGTGCCGTGACCGTTGTATCCTTCACATCACGATAACAACCCGGTTGGTTCAATTCATGGGAACTCAACCCTGTACCTGCAGCTGGGGAATACGGCTGGATGGTATAGCCTTTATAAAGCAGTCCTATGTTATAAAGTTGCTTCAATAGCCACCAAAGTGTCTCAATATACTTATTATCATAAGTGATATAAGGATGATCAAGATCCACGAAATAGCCCATCTTCTCGGTCAACTGACGCCATTCAGCCGTAAACTTCATGACATTTTCCCGACAATGCTTATTATATTCTTCAATGGAAATGCATTTTGGAGAAGCAGGATTATCGATATCCTTTTTAGTGATGCCCAATTCCTTTTCTACACCTAACTCCACAGGCAAACCGTGAGTATCCCATCCTGCCTTACGATGAACCTGATAGCCTTTCATCGTCTTATATCTGTTGAATGTATCCTTGATGGAACGAGCCAATACATGGTGAATACCAGGATGCCCATTAGCCGAAGGAGGACCTTCGAAGAAAATAAATTGCGGACAACCTTCACGCTCGTCGATTGACTTATGGAAGATATCATTCTTCTCCCACTCCGCTAAAACCTCTTTGTTGGTCTCAACCAGATTAAGACCTTTATGCTCGGCAAATCTCTTAGCCATAAAATTCCTATTTTTATAATACGTATTATTTGGATTGCAAAGATAGATAAAAAATATCTACTGTACAAATTCTTAGTTATTTTTAATAGGAAATTCTAGCCTTACAATCCGATCGGTCCATTCCATACGGATATAAAACGCAAGGGCCCCG
>CAJLYG010000066.1 GCA_905210845.1 uncultured Prevotella sp. | reverse complement strand
ATGGCTGGAGGTTATACTCAAATGCTTCCTAAAGACTTGCGCCCTGCATTGCAGATTATTAAGTGTGCGCCCGGCATTAGTTGCGTCAGTGGAGGCCTGCTCTTGATCACCAACCAAAAAGATATGGGTGAGAATGGGGTTGTTGTTATTGGTGACGTGGCTGTTACCCCAAATCCAACAGCTGATCAGTTGGCTCAGATTGCCTATGCTACGGCACAGACTGCACAGAGCGTGGCTGGTTTCGCAGAGCCTCGCGTAGCGATGTTGAGCTTCTCTACGAAGGGGAGCGCAAAGGATGCCATTGACAAGGCAACGGGCAAGAGTGTCTATATCATTGACAAAGTAACGGATGCGACCAAGATCGCACATGAGAAATATCCTGACTTGAAGGTAGATGGAGAGCTTCAGGCTGACGCAGCTTTGGTTCCATCCGTTGGTGAGCGTAAGGCTCCAGGCTCAGCTATCGCAGGGCATGCCAACGTGCTGATTGCACCTAACCTCGAGGTCGGGAATATTGGTTATAAGTTGGTTCAGCGCTTGGGAGGTGCCATTGCCATCGGACCTATCCTTCAGGGGATCGCACGTCCTGTCAACGACCTGAGCCGTGGATGCTCGGTAGATGACATCTATTATATGATTGCTATCACAGCTTGTCAGGCACAGGACGCAAAGAAGAATAAATAGCCACATTATTAACACCAAAACAGTAGAAAAAGAAATGAAGATCTTAGTTTTAAACTGCGGAAGTTCATCCATTAAGTACAAGTTATATGATATGGATGGGGAGAAAGTCCTGGCACAAGGTGGCGTGGAACGCATCGGCATTGATGGCTCGTTCATTAAGGTGAAGCTCCCCAATGGAGATAAAAAGAAAATAGAGTCTCCGCTTCCTACCCATAAGGAGGGCGTGGCTCTTGTGTTCAAATGCCTTTTGGATCCAGAGATTGGCGCCATCAAGAGCTTGGATGAGATTGATGCAGTTGGGCATCGTATCGTGCAGGGTGGTGACCTCTTTGAGCAGAGTTGCATTGTGACTCCAGAGGTGGAAAAGGGCATTGAAAGCCTGATTGATCTTGCACCAGTCCATAATGCCGGTCATCTGCGTGGTATCCGTGCTGTTGATGCCTTGATGCCAAATGTACCTCAGGTAACTGTCTTTGACAATGCCTTCCACAGTACAATGCCTCCTTATGCTTATCTCTATGCTGTTCCTTATGAGCTATATGAAAAGTACCACGTTCGTCGGTATGGCTTTCATGGGACCAGCCATCGTTATGTTTCCCAACGTGTATGCGAATTCTTGGGCGTAGATATTAAAACACAGAAGATTATCACCTGTCATATCGGGAATGGTGCCTCTGTCGCTGCTGTCAAATATGGTAAGGTCATTGATACGTCCATGGGATTGACTCCGTTGGCAGGTCTGATGATGGGTAGTCGCTCGGGAGATATCGATCCGTCGGCTGTTACTTATCTCATGGATAAGTTGCACAAGACACCCCAGGAGATGGCTGATTTCTTGAATAAGGAAAGTGGTGTGTTGGGCATTACGGGAATGAGCTCTGATATGCGCGATATCGAAAATGCGGATAATGAGGGTAATGAGCGTGCTCACCTCGCCCTGCAGATGTACAACTATCGAATCAAAAAATACATTGGTGCGTATGCTGCTGCGATGAATGGCGTTGATATTATCGTTTGGACGGCAGGAGTCGGTGAAAACCAGGAAGGTGTCCGCTGGGATGCTTGCGAGGGACTTGACTACTTAGGAGTGAAGATGGACAGGGAACGCAACCATGTCCGCAGCAAGGAACAAATCCTTTCTGCTGATGATTCTAAGGTTAAGGTCGTTATGATCCCGACAGACGAGGAGATCGTCATTGCACGCGATACCATGGAATTGGTGCAAGGCCTCAAGAAATAAAGGATTATTTATATCATAGTGAAGAGGGTGTATCATCATTACGTTTTATGATGCATCCTCTTTTTTTGTATGATTGAATCGCACGGCTGCTACTTAACACAGACCAAAGGTGTTCCATGTTGTTTTCTTTTCCTAAACAATTTTATAGTGTACAGTGATTTTTTTTGAGAAAAGGTTGACAGGTTGTCAAACCCCAGTGTTTATCGGGCTTGCAACCTGTTTTGAGGTTGTCAAAGGTTGACACGAGGTTGACAGAAAGCACATGTTGACCTTCTTGCTTCTCGAGTAGTTGACTTTATGCCTAATATGAGACAAACTCTTAAAAGATATGCTTGCTTCTTTGGAAAGAAAGCAGTATCTTTGCATCTGTTAGGAAAGGTATCATCATGAAAGATAAGATCATTACTTTTGGAGAGATCATGCTAAGGTTATCGAAACCTTCGCACAACCGACTGTCGCAAGGGCGTGTCTTTTGGGGCGATTATGGCGGATCGGAGGCTAATGTGGCTGTCTCTCTTGCTACGCTGGGAGATCAGGTAGAATATGTGACCCGCGTTCCGGATAATGCCATCGGTGAAGCTGCTTTGATGCACCTTCGGGAATTTGGCTTGGATACTTCGCATATCGTGAGGGGCGGTGAGCGTTTGGGTACCTATTATTTCGAGTCTGCGGCAGCTATGCGCAATTCCCTTGTCGCTTACGACCGTAAGGATTCTTCTTTTTACACGCTTCGTCACGGGGATATAGACTGGAAGCCAATTTTCGAGGAGGCCAAGATCTTCCATTGCTCTGGCATCACTTGCGCCATCAGTCAAGATGCGCTTGACACCACGATGGATGCCGTGAAGTTAGCAGACGAGATGGGCGTGGAGGTTACCTGTGATATCAATTATCGCAAGAACCTGTGGAACTATCCAGGCGCAGATGCCCAAAAGTCCCTGCACAAGCTCATGGAGTATAGTGGTTTTATTTTCGGCGACCAGAACGAATGGGAGATAGCTTCCGGATTGCCCCATATCCCCTTCGAGGCGATGGATGCAGACTATGACTTAGATGATGAGGCTTACCTCCGTTATTTCCAGGAGCTGCAGGTACAATTCCCTCAATGCAAGCGTATGCTTATGGCTTTGCGGAATCAGATTACCACAGAGCATCATACGTTGAGCGGTATCCTCTTTTCAGAAGGGCGGCTGTTCAAGACAAGAATCTACGATATCCGTCCTGTCCTCGATCCTATGGGTGTGGGAGATGCTTTCGTGGCTGCCTTCATTCATGCTCGTGAGAAATGGCAGGATGATGACCAGCGTTGCCTTGATTTTGCCTTGTCTGCCAGTGCACTGAAGAATACCATCCCTGGCGACCAGAATCTCGTCACAGAAGAGGAGATCATCGCCAACATAGAAAATGGCGGCAGCGGTCGCATTGAACGATAAATCAGTCATACTTGATCGTATATGAAGAAATATTTTTTATTAGCAATTATCTCGTGCTGTGTCCTGTCCGCTTGGGCACAGTCTGTCGTGCAGAGATACGAGCGCTTTCTCACGACACCGCGTTCCTACGTCGCTCATAAGTTGACAGGACCGATTCAAATTGATGGCGTGTTGGATGAAAAGGATTGGGAGAATGCCTCTTGGACAGCTCCTTTCGAGGATATCAGTGGGAAAGGATTTGCCACGCCTAAATACAAGACCGCAGCCAAGATCCTTTGGGATGATGATTACGTGTATATTGGGGCGGAACTTGAAGAGCCGGATATCCAAGCGCACCTGACTCAAAGGGACACCATCATCTATCATGACAATGACTTTGAGATTTTTATCGATCCTGAAGGTGATGGGAAGGATTATTTCGAAATCGAGTTGAATGCAAGGAATGTGGTCTTTGACCTGATGCTTGATCGCCCGTATCGGGTGGGAGGGGAGTTCTTTACCCAATGGAATTGCCCAGGCATGAAATCTGCTGTCCACTTGAAGGGTACCTTGAATGATAGCAAGGACCAGGATCGTGGGTGGACGGTAGAGGTAGCGATTCCCCGGCAGGCTGTCTCCATGAGCTTCGATAATCCGTTGAAGGCCGGCAAGTGCTGGCGTATTGATTTCTCACGAGTCGAATGGCTCAAGAAGGGAGGCCCGGAAGAAAATTGGGTATGGAGCGCTACGGGTGCCATTAACATGCACATGCCGGAAAGATGGGGATATGTCTATTTCTCCGATGTACCCCATGAGACGAATTTCTCATATCCTGTCGATCAAGGTATCTATAAGCTGATGTGGGCCATGTACTATGCCCAAGCAGACCAACTTGCCAAGAAAGGAAGCTATGATTTGACCGTTTCCGATCTCCATCTCTCGGCTGATGATCTTGCCTTGTTGCCCAAAGGAGCACAGCTCTCATTGGATGCGTCTCCCTCGATCTATAATATAAAGGTAGAGGTGCCTGCCCGGAAGGTAAGATACCTGTTGGACAGCTATGGCTTCTTCAGGACTGAGCGAATGAAATAAACGATAAAAGGTGAGGGCTATGGCTTGCTCTCACCTTCTATATATTGTTCCAAGAACATGTGCTCTCCATCAAAGACCGCATAGGTAAACTGCCATATCCAGTCGCCTAAGATCATCATCCGCGTCTTGTGCGACAACATCAGGTCAAGTTCAATATGCCGGTGCCCGTACATAAAGAAGTCAACATCCGGATGACTCTTCATGTATTCCTTTGTCCATCTGACCAAATATTCCTTTTCTTCTCCCATGTAAGGTGGCTCTTTGCCATCCGAATGCTTCATGCGACTATGCTTCGCCCAGGTCAGTCCCAGCCACATGCCCCATCTGGGGTGAATAGAACGCAAGAGCGCTTGGCAGGTAGGGTTATGGAAAACATAACGGAGAACCTTGAAGTCCTTGTTCGGGTCGCCCAAGCCATCTCCATGGGCGAGATAGAACACCTTGTCATAGATCTCCGTGGTCAGGGGTTGCTTGTGGATGATCACCCCGCATTCCTTTTCCAGATAGTCACCTACCCATATGTCATGGTTGCCCGTGAAGAAGTGAACCTCCACGCCACGGTCCGTGAGCTCGGATAGCTTGCCTAAGAAACGGGTATATCCTTTGGGAACCACGTATTTGTATTCACACCAGAAATCGAACATGTCTCCTAACAAGTAGATGGCGGCAGCTTTTTCCTTGATGCTGTCGAGGAACCTGACCAGTCGCCTTTCCTGCGTGCGACCATGCTCGATGGCTAATGAGCCCAGATGGGCATCAGAAAGGAAATATACGTTCTTCATTATGCAAACCCCAATTCCACTTTGGCTTCTTCACTCATCATACTCTGGTCCCAGGCGGGTTCAAATACCAAATTGACATTCGCGGACTTCACTCCCTCAACGCTTTCGACCTTTGTCCTGACATCTTCTAAGATAAAGTCTGCCGCAGGACAAGAGGGTGCAGTAAAAGTCATGTCCATGTCTACCGTGCCGTCGTCTTGGACGTCTATCTTGTAAACCATGCCGAGGTTCCAGATGTCTACAGGGATCTCAGGATCGTAAACCGTTTTCAGTACGTCTACGATTCTCTCTTCTATCTTTGTCTTTTCTTCTTGTGTCATGATTCGTATGATATCTTTGGGCAAAGATACGAGGAAAAGATGTAAATTCCAAATCTTTGGGGGATTTTCTGATCAAAGGCGACCCTGTTCACGATAACTGTAATAACGCCCATCGGTGATGATGACGTGGTCGAGGAAATAGATTCTCATGATATTGCAAGCTTTCTCTATGCGTTGTGTCAGTCGGTCATCGTCAGAACTGGAGCGTGCGTTATTGCTCGGATGGTTATGGCAGAGAGCCAGGACGGTGGCATTATTCATGATGGCTGATTTCATGATCACCCTGACATCGACGGCTGTTTCCGTAATACCTCCATGGCTGATTCTCTCGGCTTTGATCAGTCCGTAGTTTTGGTTCATCATTAGGATCCACGCTTCTTCCACGTCCAAGTCTTGCATGATGGGGTGCATGTAGTTGTAGATGTCCATGGCAGAGCCCATGCTCTGTCTCTCCATGGCTTTCTCCTTCGACCGCCGTTTTCCCAACTCGCATGCGGCCAGGATGGTCACGGCCTTGGCGGGACCGAGTCCTTTGTAGGATAGAAGTTCGGATACCGACGCCTTCCCTAACGCATTCAGGTTATTATGGTAGTCGATGAGCACACGTTTCATCAGCTCTACGGCACTTTCATCGGAAGAGCCAGAACCAATGAGGATGGCCAAGAGCTCTGCATTGGTGAGGTTCTCAGCTCCCATGGCTAAGAGTTTTTCACGGGGCCTGTCTTCTTCTGCCCATTGGTTAATACTTAGTTTTTGCATGACAGAAAGGTTTTGGTTGTTATTTGTAAAAGGTCTTGTCGAACGCATGGAACTCATCCTTGCCCAGGATGCAGCGCTTCCACCAGGCGGAGATGAACCCCAGGCCGTAGCCGATGAGCTGCGTAAAAGCGGCTCGGATGCTGAGCAGCCCGATCTTTATGCTTTTGTATTTGTGGGACGAGTCGACGAGGATCAGCAAGGAATAGAGAATCAGGGGAAGGAGCGACAGCCCCATGCAGGCGCATCCCATGTCTTTCGCCTGCGAAGCGGAGGCAAAGACTGTCACACCTGCACCGAAGAGGAAGAGAAGGATGAGGGCGATGACTCCTACGGTAAAGACCATAGGAAGGAGATGGACCACCTTCAGTGATTCAGGATATTTCTTGTAGAGGTTGATTCTCGCAATTCCACTGTTGTAGACTTGCCGGAAGAACTTCCTGAAATCTGTGCGCCGCTTGTGCCACACCCATGCTTCAGGGAACAGGCGGCAGCGGCAGCCTGCCTGGAAGATCCGGATGGAGAAGTCGATATCTTCTCCGAAGCGCATCTTGGAGAAGCCGCCCAACCGGACATATACATCCTTTCGGATACCCATATTGAATGACCGGGGATAGAACTTGTCCAGTTTCTTCTTCCCGCCGCGTATCCCTCCTGTCGTGAAAAATGAGGTCATGGAGTAGGAGATGGCCTTTTGCGTGTCGCTGAAAGATTCATGTGCGCGGTCAGGGCCACCGAAAGCATCTGCCGGTTCCCTTGTCAGCTCTTCGTCAACAGCCTTCAGATATCCGGTTGGCAAGACAACGTCAGAGTCCAATATGATCAGGAATGTCCCTTGGGCTCGTTCAGCTCCGTAATTCCTGCTTTGCCCCGGTCCACTGTTTTGCTTTTTGAAATACTTCAGGTCCAGTTTTCCCTCGTATTTCTTGCATACCGTTTCGCAAGGAACGGAAGAGCCATCCTCAACGATGATGACTTCAAAGTCCCGCAAGGTTTGCGTGACCAAGCTGCCAAGCAACTCATCCACCTCATCTGGGCGATTGTAAACAGGAATGATCAAGGAGTATTTCATAGAGAGATTCGTGATATGATGTGGAAAATTAGGTGCGGATGAAAAAGAGAATGTGAAACGCAAGGGAGAAGTCGGCTTTGGCTTCCAGTCCTTGTCGTTTCACACTCCGAGTGTTTTTTATGCCTCAGAAGCACGGCTCAGGTAGCTACCGTCGCGTGTGTCGATGGTGATGGTATCGCCTTCGTTAATGAACAATGGAACGCGAACCTCTGCGCCAGTCTCCAGTGTAGCAGGTTTTGTGGCGTTTGTAGCGGTATCCCCCTTCAGTCCTGGGTCGCTGTGTGTTACCTTCAGGTTGGTCTTGACCGGCATTTCAGCCAAAAGGATCGTGCCATCGCTGGTGTCTGTTACCACCTCAACGATGTCGCCTTCCTTCATGTACTCCTGACCGGTAACCATGTCACGTGCAATAGGGATCTGCTCAAAGGTCTCCTGGTTCATGAAGATGCAACCTGTAGCGTCTTCATACAGATACTGATAGGGGCGGCGCTCTACGCGAACGTCCTCGAGCTTGAAGCCAATCTGGAAGGTGCGGTCCAATACACGACCGTCAGCAACGTTCTTCCATTTCGTGTTCATTACCGTGTTACCCTTGCCTGGCTTTCTGTGCTGAAAGTCGATACATACCCAAACTTTGCCATCCATGCGGACGCAAACACCTTTCTTAATGTCTTGTGACTGAATCATAAATATATGTGTAATTTATTGTTATTGTCCTATTTGCGGCTGCAAAGATACAAAGAAAATATAAAAAAGCACCTGTTTCGCGACTAAAAATAGGATATTTTTTGGTTAATCCAAAAGAAATGACTAATTTTGCAGCCCAAAGCGTGAATAATAACAATAAAATAGATAAATTAAAATGAAAAGAACATTTCAGCCCCACAATCGTCGTCGCGTGAACAAACATGGTTTCCGCGAGAGAATGGCAACAAAGAATGGTCGTCGTGTGCTGGCTTCTCGCCGTGCACATGGTCGCAAGAAGTTAACAGTTTCTGATGAGAATCACGGAAAGTAATCCTGAATAGAATTCTTTTCGCGAAATAAAAGAAGATGCTTGAAGCAGCAATGAGCCTTGTTCATTGCTGCTTTTTGCGTATGTCCCCCATAGTTGAGACAGGGAAATGCTTTCATGTCTTTGGCGGTGTTTGGGCTGCACGGGCCAGCGGGGATGGCAGCCCTTTTTGCGAAAGGTCATCTTTCACGCGCCAACAGGTCATCTCCTGCGTGCCAACAGGCCATCTCCTGCCGGTCAATAGGCCATCAATTGCCGGTCAATAGGCCATCTCCTGCTTCTTGCCTTGTGAAACACGGCGTAACGGTGCGTTGGTTAGGGCCTTGGAAACAAAAATAAACAGATTTGTTTTGTATTTCGTAAGATTTGCATTACCTTTGCCTACATATTTATAAAGTGATCGAAGATGACACCTTCCGAGTTCTTCAACAAGTTCAAGAGCAAATATCTCTGGGGGAACCTGGCAGCCATGGTACTCGTGGTGATAGTCCTATGCTTGGGCGTAAAGTATGGGCTGGACATCTATACCCATCATGGTGAGTCGATCGCCATCCCCAATGTGAGGCACCGTTCCTACACCGATGCAGAGCGGATCTTGGATGATGCCAATCTGAAGATGGTGGTCAGCGACACGGGCTATGTCAAGACCTTGCCTCCAGGCTGTATTTTGGAGCAGTCGCCGGCACCGGGCGAGCGGGTGAAGTCGGGGCACACGATCTATGTGACGATCAATTCTCCTCATACTCCTACCATTACGCTTCCGGACGTGATAGACAACAGTTCCCTGCGCGAGGCAATGGCTAAGTTGACTGCCATGGGATTCAAGTTGGGCACGCCACAATACATATCGGGCGAGAAGGACTGGGTGTATGGCATTGTCGTGAATGGGCATCATGTGACGGCAGGTGATAAGATCCCTGTGGACGACAAGCTGATCATCCAGGTGGGGAATGGAATGCGCGATGCCTCGGATTCCGTCGACTATGTGGACCCTGTCTACCAGGAGGAACCGGAAGGAGATGTGGATGAATTCGAGGAGGTTACGGCTCCTCCGACCGAATCGGAGGCACCGGTGAGCACCTCGCAGTCGTCAACGACCACGGAAAAGAAGTCTGATCCTAAGGTGCAGGAAAAGAAAACAGACCCCAAGACCCCATGACCTATGGTTGATGAGATAGACGAAATAGAAGAGTTCGAGGACGAGGCGCAACCGCTCTATGAGCATTGGCGGGTCGTGGTTGACCAAGGACAGTCGTCCCTGCGCATTGACAAGTATCTTGCCGAACGGATGCAGCATTCCAGTCGCAACCGAATCCAGACGGCTGCTGACGCAGGTTTTATCCATGTCAATGGGAAGCCAGTCAAGAGCAACTACAAGGTTCGCCCCTTGGATGAGATCACGTTGATGTTAGACAGGCCGAAGCATGACTCGACGATCGAGGCAGAAGACATCCCTTTGGACGTGGTCTATGAGGATGATGACCTCATGGTGGTGAACAAACCGGCAGGTCTTGTCGTGCATCCGGGTGCCGGGAATTTCCATGGGACACTGATCAATGCCGTGGCATGGCACCTGAGGAACCTGCCTTCGTTTGACCCTAACGACCCGGCGGTGGGACTTGTCCATCGGATCGACAAGGATACCAGTGGCTTGCTGGTCATTGCCAAGACGCCGGATGCCAAGACAAGCCTGGGTCTTCAGTTCTTCAACAAGACCACGCACCGGAGCTACCACGCGTTGGTGTGGGGTAACTTTGTGGAGGATGAGGGTCGGATAGAAGGCAATATCGCCCGCGATCCAAAAGACAGGCTCCGAATGACGGTCTTCCCCCCGGATTCCCAAGTGGGCAAGTCGGCCGTCACCCATTATCGGGTATTAGAGCGGTTCGGTTTCGTGACCTTGGTGGAATGTATTCTGGAGACGGGGCGCACACATCAGATCAGGGCGCACATGAAGCACATCGGCCACCCTCTGTTCGGGGACGAGCGTTATGGTGGGACAGAGATCCTGCGGGGCAACCGTAGCTCCTCCTATAAGGCATTTATCCAAAACTGCCTGAAACTATGCCCCCGGCAGGCACTGCATGCCAAGACCCTGGGCTTCGTCCATCCCCGCACGGGAGAGCAAATGGACTTCACGTCGGACCTCCCCGAGGATATGGGGCAACTGATTGATAAGTGGAGGAATTATATTAGGAATAATCAATGGGAGTTATAATACTCTGTAAACAACAATAACAATGGAAAATTTAAAGAGAAATATTGCCATCGTCTGTGGTGGCGATTCTTCTGAACATGATGTGTCGATGCATTCTGCGCAAGGATTGTATTCTTTTTTTGATAAAGAACGCTACAATGTGTACATTGTGGACGTGAAGGGACTGGATTGGCACGTAGACTTTGATAACGGGGAAATTGCCAAAATTGACAAGAATGATTTCTCTTTCGTGAAAGATGGGAAGGCGATTGTCTTTGATTATGCTTATATCACGATCCATGGCACGCCGGGTGAGAATGGCGTGATGCAGGGCTATTTCGACCTCCTGCATATTCCTTATAGCACGAGTGGTGTCCTGGTTGAGGCAATGACCTTTGATAAGTATGTCCTGAACAATTATCTCCGGGGCTTCGGAGTGAGGGTTGCCAAGAGTATCTTGCTCCGTCGCGGAGAGGAAAACAAGTACTCCGAGGAAGAGATAGAGAAAGAAATCGGCATGCCTTGCTTTGTCAAGCCTGCCGCAGACGGCTCGAGTTTCGGAGTCTCAAAGGTGAAGAATGCCGACCAGTTGGCACCTGCGCTGCGCGTGGCTTTCATGGAAAGTGATGAAGTGATGATTGAGAGCTATATGAAAGGCACGGAAATATCGATCGGATGCTATAAGACTAAGGACAAGTCAGTGGTTTTCCCGGCAACGGAAGTCGTGACCAAGAATGAGTTCTTCGACTATAACGCGAAGTACAAAGGCGAAGTGCAGGAGATAACACCTGCTCGTCTGGCTCCGGAGACCGCCCAGAAAGTGGCCGACGAGACCAGTAAGATCTACGATATCCTCCATTGCAATGGCATCATCCGTATCGATTACATCATCACACAGGATGAGGAGGGCAACGACCTGGTCAATATGTTGGAAATCAATACGACTCCTGGAATGACAGCCACCAGCTTTATCCCTCAGCAGGTGCGTGCTGCTGGACTGGATATCAAGGAGGTCCTCTCGGATATAGTTGAAAATCAATTTAATTAAATGATCCTTCCCTTCCTTCTTGAAGGGGGAAGGGGATAAACAGTCGCCTTATGAATATTCCATCAGAGTTTGATGCCATCCGGCCATTTGAGCCGGAGGAGCTTCCTGAGGTGTACGACCGGTTGCTCAGTAATCCTCAGTTTAAAGCGGTAACAAGTTATGTCTTTCCTCACATCCCCTTCGATGTCATTGCGCAAAAGATGCGTTCCTGTAAGACGAACCTTGAGTTTCAGAAGGCATTCTGCTATGGCTTCCTCCAAGATCTGCTGGAGAAGGTCAGCACAGGGTGTGACATGGATATCTCCCAGATAGACAATCGGAAGCGGTATACTTTTATCAGCAATCACAGGGATATCGTGATGGACTCAGCCCTGTTGGACAAGTTGCTGATTGATACGGGGTTCACAACCACGTGTGAGATCGCCATTGGGGATAACTTGCTATCCTTGCCTTGGGTGAAAGACTTGGTAAGGGTGAACAAGTCGTTTATCGTGGAGCGTAACCTTCCCATGCGCCAAATGCTGATGTCCAGCAAGCGACTGTCAGAATACATGCACTTTGCCATCTCTGAGAAGCATGAGAATATTTGGATCGCACAGCGCGAAGGGCGCGCGAAGGATTCGAATGACCGGACGCAGGAAGCAGTCTTGAAGATGATGTCCATGGGTGGACAGGGCAGTGTTGTCGACCGCCTGCTTCAATTGCACATCGTCCCTCTTGCCATTTCTTATGAGTATGACCCCTGCGACTTCCTCAAGGCACAAGAGTTTCAGTTGAAACGGGACATGAAAGGCTGGCGGAAGAGCGCACAGGATGATGTGACCAGCATGAAAACCGGGATCATGGGCTATAAGGGCGCAATCCATTACCATTGCGCCCCATGTTTGGATGATTTCCTTAAGAGCCTGGATCCGTCCATGCCGAAGAACGAAGTCTATGCTGCTATTGCAGAACATATCGACCAAGCCATTTTCCGCAATTACCGTTTATATCCTTGCAACTATGTTGCCTTGGATCTTTTGCAGGGCACAGGATGCCATGCCGACCACTATACAGCAACGGACAAGGTATCCTTCGAGCAATATTTGCAAGGGCAGTTGGCTAAGATCCAGATTGAGAACAAAGATGAAGGCTTCCTCAGGGAACGTATCTTGACCATGTATGCCAACCCTGTGGTTAACTACCTTCACACGGTCGGGGAGGACTGCTCCCGTGCATAGGTGGATCCTTTGTGCCTTGCTGCCACTATGCTTGGTCTCCTGCAATACGGATAGCTATGAGAGTGGCGACGGGAAGTATTCTTACATGCGCGCAGATTTCTCTTTGGTCCATACCGTATCGGAGCAACGGATAGACTATGCCATCACGGACGAGGGTGATTCTCTGGCCCTGTCACCGCAGGGAATCGCCAGTTGGGCGACAAAAGCAGATACTTTGTACCGTGCCCTGCTATATTATAATAAGGTGGAAGGAAGTGCAGAGCCAGTGCTCTTGCATCGAGTCTATTCTCTGTATCCTCAGGCCACGACACGTCCAGATACCATATCCGTTGATCCTGTTCATTTGCAAAGTGTTTGGGTGAGTAAGAATAAGACTTTTCTTAACCTTGGTTTATTGCTGAAAACAGGAAAGCAGGACGGCAATGACCACCTTCAGTCCATCGGGATGGTATGCGACTCGCTCTTGTACCATGCCGATGGCACGCAGGACGTGTATCTTACCCTGTCCCATTCCCAAAATGGAGTTCCAGAATATTATAGTACAAGGATTTATGCCAGCATGTCGTTAAAAACCTATTCAAAAGGGTCGAGAATCCATTTGTTGGTCCATACTTATGATGGAGACGTGACAAAAATCCTTGTGAAATAATCTTTCAACTTATTTTTCATTCTTTTTTCCCCTCTTCCTTTGCCGTAGGTTACCTTTCCTTTTGCAGATTTACCCATCAAGGAAGAGCGATTTTCTGTTCTTTTTTTGCCTTTTATAGTCCTTTTCTTCTTGGAAAATTCAGATTTGTAAAATAGTGTTAGGATTAGCAAAAATAGTATCATACTTATTAGAAAGTTTGCTTTATATTTGCAGCAGATAAAATAGATTAATGATAATTCTATCAAACAATGGACATAGAAGATACCGCCTAATGTGCTACCATCTACTGGAAATTGTTGTTTTGACTGAGGAGAGAAACCTTTCCTCTATCATCTGATCGAACTATTAATATTCCTTAATTCCGCAACACTATTATAAATTAAACTTTTTAAGTAGCTGAGCAACAAAAAGTTGCTCAGGATTTTGCCATGTC
>CAJLYG010000065.1 GCA_905210845.1 uncultured Prevotella sp. | reverse complement strand
TGCCGCATCCTTGTCTCTACCTATTACCATATTATTGCTTTTTATTTGGCTACAAAGGTAGATAAAATTAATTTCATAGCCAAATAAACAGTAATATTTTATAGCAAATCAATGAATCATCCCTCCGTGTTCGCAAATCGTGTTCGGTGTTCGCAAACTACCGGAACACCTGCTGCCATAGGGTCTTGTCACTGACGATTATCTGCCCTACTGCTTTTTGCCCAATCTGAAAGTGACCGCTATCTGATGCAATGCTGACCTCAGCGATAAAGTAATTATCTGATCCTATGCTCAGCAACTGGCGGCTAAAGGATGTGATGGGATATACATGAGGCTGGGAATCCGTGTTTTCTCCTTCATAAGTCACGCTGACTTGCCGCGGCTCTGTGAAGAGATAGAGATACTTGTAAGGGACAACGATTTGAAGGATGTCGTGAGGCATGACTCTGCCCTCAACCTCTATCGTTATTGAATAGCGGATGGTGTAGAAAGCTACAGCCAGCGCTATCACAATGATTGTAATTATGAATGTACCCGTGCGAACTAACACGGGAGGCACTTTGCCAATGATGTGACGTACTTTCTCGCAGTAGTACTTATCTCTAAGCGTTCAGAATTATTTTTATTTGCATTCATATCATAACCAATATCAATTGAAAAACCGTACCCTGATTTGCCCGTTTGAGCAAAAGTAAAGGCATTCGTCAATAATAATGCAATTATTAGAAATATTATTCTTGTTCTCATTGCACTCTTCATTATTTTACTATAAAATACAACCCAACTTAACAAACACTGTATGCGTAATTTTCTTCTTTGGATAGAAATCTCCAATACTTCTGCCATCAATATTGAAATTTCTGTAAGTGCTATATATATCCAAATTGGAAAGCGAATATTCTAGTGACATTATAAAAGAAGAAAAATTAACATTCACAGACACTCTTAAGTCTCCTATCACCCATTGACCTTTATTGCAAGAATAAGACTTGTATTCGGATTTTTGTGAATAACTGTTTGTGTATTTAATATTTATTGATTTATATGGCACCTGCAATGCTAATCCCATTTCTGTTTCAACATTCAACCTCCCATTATTCCAAGAAAGTAAAGCTGGGGAAGATAAGGACACGAACGGCTCAAGATAGCTATTGCTAATCTTTAGGTCATCATCCGATAACTCCCATGATGTAGAGCCTTTAGTATACGAATCCCCACTTGGATAATAATCGCAATGCCATTGATGGTAATAACCTAGGCTTCCACCTAATCCAATCCATGAAGCAAATTGATGCAGAAAGGAAATTTCTGTACTAAAATTGAAATTGGAGCCAGCACCAAATGAAACGTACATTTTATCTTTACCACTAGCGTTTGTTGTTAGTGAGAAAAGTACTCCTATCAGCAACATTAATATTCTATTCATATTATGATGAACGAATAAGGAAAACCTTTATTATGTGATTAGCCCATGAATAGCGAGCTAATCACATAAAAATCTACCAGACATGTTTGTCTCCAACAAACCTTACACCTTTCCAATTACCATTATACTTGACGGCACCGAAGCAATCTATATTCTTTATAGAAAATTTGTCTGGTAAGAACGGAGTTATCCATCATTACGCAAATTAATTTTGTTTTCATATTCATCTTTATTTTGATTTCGTTTGCAAAGTTATGATGAAATTTCATGCGTTCCAAATCCAATCGGTCTAATTCGTATTTTTAGATGTGTTGTTATAACTTATTGATTGTCATGGGATTGCATTTCGCCCCTCCCTATTTCTTGGTCTAAAAATAATTTTGAGTGCTAAATTAATACCCTTCAATGAACTCTCTCGTTGACAATTCACCCTTATTTAAGCCCAGTTTACTCTTGAAAAGAAAAAGCCTTTGCTTTACCGATTTCTCGGGGCATCTGATATTTCCTGTGGGTTGATGACAGCCTTATCCTAGTACAGTCACAACCCTATACATGAAGAATGGAACATCATTTACTCCCTTGAGATCTGATCTGAAGCACTTGATTTTAGAGTTCAGAGACTCTGCTGAAGCATTCGTATCCCTGTCGATAAAATAGTTGAGTATCTCATCTTCGTAGAACTTTACCGTGTCACGGACAGCCTTGACCTCTCTGATAGTACATGCGTTAACTTCCTTGTACCATTCCTCGAACTTAACCTTGGCAGTTTGCTTTGTAAGAGTAGTGCTTCTGAAGATAGAGCGGAGCTTGTTGATAAGGTTGTATGCTTCTTCGAGTTTAGGATAGAGTTCAAATAGAATCTTAGCTCTTGCTTCCTGATATTGAGTCCATTTCTCCCGGCTCTTCAGAAGCTGCTTACAACATTTAGTCAATGCTTCTACGAGAGTCTCACCATTAGCAAGTCTTGGTGGTGTGAAGCGACTGTTCCTACGCATAGGCTTACGTCCACGGTTGCTCTTGTGCCACTTCTTTCCGTGCTTTCGCTTCATTCTGGCCTTGTATGCCTTACGCTGCCTATCAAGTCTCACAAGCTTCTGCTTGAACTCTGTCAACAGCTTCCTCAGCTTCTTAACAGCCTCTCGCTTCAAGCGCAAGCGTATCTCATCTATGGCACCGCCACAGTTCTTTATCACATGGAAACAATCGCGTGTATGCGTGTAACACTGACTTTGGGAAAACACAAGCCGGCTATAGAGCGCATGCTATCCGACAAGTCCATAGTAATGCCAGTTACCTTCGCTCTTTTCTCCAGCGGTATCTGGTTGATAATCCTGGCTACGTCCTCTGGCTTGGTGCCTTTGACCATCGCAATGACAGCACCCTTCTTACCATGAGCTGCCTTGTTATGAAGGATAGTGTAGACATCGTTACCGATACAGGTTTCGTCAATACCAAGACGAGGTCCCAGGTTCTCCGCTTTAAGTACCCATTTCTCAGCATGGTTCTTCTGATCCCAGTTCCTGTAGTCGCTCAGAACGTTCTTGTAGTTTTTCTCAAGAGTATCGCCGTTGATGCCATAGGTCCATCCTAATGCTCGGGCTGTTATGGTCTCATTATCCAAGCGTCTTCCTTAAAAAAAGCGCGAAATCCTTAGAATATCGCGTACCGGAATGAGCGAGCTCATACCTGTCAGTCAGATCTACGATGAAAGTCGTACCATCAAGCTTTAACCAACGACGACGCTGCACATGAAGTATCATACGATCTGTTCCTTGAAGTTAATCATGTCGGCGAGCTTCATCACCTCACTGCCATTAAGTGCCATCTTCCGACTATGTTCGACGATACCGTAACCACGGACAACTCCGTTACGGTCTTTCTGAAAGATGATACTGACACCGAACTTGCTCCGCAACTGCTGCAGAAACCACAACAACTGTTGCTGTTCCGTCTTTCCGAGTCGCTTGCCCGAAGCATCCGTCAGCCGGGCGATGTCACTCTTCAGTTGGCGATCCGACTTCATCAGTTCCTTCCTGTTCTTCGCACGTTCTGATTTCTTCTGAGACTTTTCTGTTGCCTCAAATTGCTTCAAACTTTGCTCACGGTACTTGAAGAAGACGGCTTTCAACTGCCGGGCTGCATCTTCTCGACGCTCCATCTTCTTCCGGTCATCCTTGCTGACGGCATTACGTGCTGTCAGGTCGGCGAGATTAGCCTTAAAGGCCTCCGCGCCACCGTGATAGAATATTACTTTGTCGGGCTCTTCCTTATTCTCACCGGTCGTGAATCCGAACTCGCGGATGATGTTCATGAGCTGACCCTCGGTCTGAAAACTGTAAGCCAGCAGTTCGTTCATGTCCTGGAACTGATCTTTCTGCTCTACCCTATTGAGGCACTCGTTCAGTCGCCGGAAATCTTGATGGTCGGAGAGCAGCGTACCGTTGGGCTTGACCCTCGTACCGAGGATATGCACGTGATTGTTCTCCGTGTCACGGTGGAAGTAGATGAAATAGGGATTGTGTTCGGCACCGAACTCCTTCATGAGCTGACGGGCTATTTCTACAAGCTGCTCCTTGCTTTTCTCCCGTCCTTTGACAGACAGGGCATAGTGGAACTGTAGGCGAGTCGACTTGCTGTTGCCGAAGGTGTTGGAGTGGTCCTGCAAGTACTGTTCCACCTCATGGGCACAGTTGACTCCGGCTTCATGGAGCATGTCGAGCACAAGGAGGAAGTTACCGTCAACATTGGCTGCTCCGGCAAAGTCGGCCACGCCCTGCTCCACCTTTGTCTCATTGTAGGCGGCACCAGGGAACACGCCTCCCGATACCTGTTTTAATTTCTTAATGATCATGATGAATGATGTTTGTTAATAAAAGGGTTGTTGATTAAGAGATTAACCGATTAAGTGATTAATCGATTAATCGTTTTGGTGATTAATAGCTGTCTTAACCTTCTTCCACCGGTCTGAAGACTGGCTGCGAAGAGAGCTAAGGTCGCTGGCTGCCCGGGCTAAATCATCCGCCACCTGACGTGGCAGCGGGTTAGGGGAAGTCATGGCGTTGGCATTGACATGATGGGCGATCTGGTTGATATTGTTCCCAATGGCGGACAATTCCCTGTTCTCTGCCTTGTACTCGTCATAGACAGACCGGAGCCAGTCTACGACCTCTTTGGTTGAAGATCCTCCTGCGAAGGTTGCTTTACAACTACGGTCAAAGCCGTTAGCTTCTGTCGTATTATAAATTTTCGTAAGATCGGTATTGTTCAGCATGTAGCGGAACATAGCACTCATCTTCCCATCGAAGTATTTGTCGGCAAGTGCCTTGGCTGTAATCTTTGAGTCTCTGTCCAGCCTAAACTGGATGAACTCCGTCTTGTTCTGTATAATGTTTTTACTCATGGTTAAGTAGGTTATTAGTATATCAAGTGATAAAGTGAGCGAGTTTCGAGCAAGCTGATTCCCATCCCTAAAGGGTGGGCAAGTTGCCGTTGTCATGACAAAAGGCATAACTTGCCCACTGACTCTTCAAGTGATAAATCAACAAAGTGATTAAGTTTCATTTTCCTGTAAAGCGTCTGCTGACCTGACTGGCAAGATAGGTATTGATGTCTTTGTCTACGAAACTTTTGTCAATCTTGATGAACTTGCCAAAACGGTCGTCATAGTAGTCACAGTTCATGTCGTCTGCGAAGAGAATGGCTTGCCGGCCATACAGTTTTCGGGCCATCTCTTCCGAAAGGTCGTTGCCATGTCCTATTGCCAGCCAGTCGATTTCCGGCATCGCCAGGGCACCAAGCGAGGCGGTCTTCTCCTCCTGTGCGACTGCTACTGGCTTACCGGAGAGGGTATGCTCTCCGAAGAAGACACTGTCGTCTGTGTAGTAGTCGAAGCAGTACCATTGATAGAGATTGTCTGTCAGTGGTTCACTTTTCAACATGTCGCCTTTCTCTGCATCGAAGTAGATAACTGAGCCTCCCAAGATTTGATCTTTCCGGTTGATACGGGGCAGAACGGTACCGTAGTGGTCATTCATCGTCTTGTTGACGGCCCCGAGGCGGTACTTCTCTATAAGGCTGTCGATCTGCCTCATACCTTCCGAGCTATAACAGACAGTCCTGTCAAGGTAGTCGGTTAGCGATGAGTGATGGCAGGAGATGCTGTCTTCGGGAATTCGTATCAACTGCCGCTGCCATACTGGAGCCCTTGTGGCTCTTACTCGCTCATAGTCAATAGTTGTCATAGGTAATGTCATCGTGTTGATTCATTATTCAGGTTATTCATTTTATTCACTTTATTCATTTTATTCACTTATGCATAACTGAATAAAGTGAATAAAATGAATAATTGCATAAGGTCTATTGCCTCAGCAACCGTGACACCTTGCTTTGAGATATGCCGCACTCGGCTGCTATCTCCTGCTGTGACTTGCCCTGGGCTGACAGTTCCCTGACACGCAACTTCAGACTGTCCCGTTCATCGGTGTTTTCCGTTGACAGATGGTCCGACTCGCAGCCATAGTCCTTGAAGGTGAAGCAGAGGTTGCCCGAAGCATCCTTGCCACGCTCATAGAGCGCCACATTGCCGGAGTCGAGGGCTATCTCGCCGTTGCGCCACTTACACTGCTTGACATAGACCATCGACGGATCCTTGTGCGACTGACCCAAACCGATGGCGTCATCAATGAGCTGGTTGATCTTTGCCGAGCCCTGAATGGCTGACAAAGACAAGGGAACGGCACCAGAGAACATCTTGGGCACATGGTTGAGGATGATCAGGGTCCAGTTGTGCTGCTTCTTCAGGGCGTTGAGTGCTGCCATCAGACTGCCGGCATCAGAGCCTTTGTCAAGCGACTGCCCGAGAGCTGTGATGTTGTCGATAAAGACGACATCGGTCTGGTTGGCAAGTGCAGCCTCCTCAATGCCTTTGAGGATGTCCTCCGGCAGGTTGTCTGTATCCATCTCGGCACGGAAGAGTGTCAGAGGAAAGTCGGCCGTGCCATAACGTAGGGCAAGCTGCCGGGGTGTCATCTCGAAATCGGTATACAGCACCCGTCTGCCACTGGCGGCAATATCACGCGCCACCTGCATGGCAAAGATGGTCTTGCCGATACCCGACTGCCCGAAGATGACACAGAAGTCACCTTCAAGGACGACATTGGGATAGAGAGTCACCAACGGTGGCAACGAGCGCGCCTTGTCCAGGCACTCGTTCATGGATGACACGTGGAAGCCACCGGCATCCTCGGCACTGCGAAGATGCAACTCTTTGAATGCTGACTGAATGAAATCGTCTTGCGCCATAGTTATGCTCCTCCCAAGGTTAGAATGTTCATTACGTCATCATATTTATAAATGACGCGGCGCGGACCGACTTTCACCGACTTGAGGATGCCTGACTTGTTCCAGCGCCATAGTGTCGAGAAATCGACCTTCAGCAACTCAGCTGTCTCCTTACGGGAAAGGAACTGTTTGTCCGCAGCGACGGTCTGACTGTGGGGGGGCGCCGGTGCTGGCTGGTTAATTGATTGTACAGGCTGCAGCCTGGTTGCAATTTGGGCAATGGCTGCCTCAAAGTCTGCCTTAGTCATCACGATGAATGGATTAGTAGTAATTTCCATGGTAGAAAAAAGATTAGTAGGTACTTCGACGTCGTTGCAGAAGGAAGATCTGCTCAAACATCGCATTGCAAAGTTAGGAATAAAAATGACTGCACGAAAGCATAGCTACCTATTAACTTTCTGTATAACAGTAAGTTCAATAAAGATTCATGATATTCAAGGATTGTTCAACTGTTGTTCAACGAAAGTTCAGTCGAGTTCAATAGATATGAAAAATCCCCACCAGTTTTTACTGATGGGGACAAATAGTTTCCATGGGACTTTACCTCATTCCTTCCTCAATACGCCTCAACTTCGGCTTCATCGCTCTGACATCTGTCAGGAATTCGCTCGTAGCGTTACTATAGTCATCAGTCGTCTGGCGGACCAAAGCCATGTAAGTTGAATAGTTGCTTTTCGATCCCACGATGTCTGTACCGAAGACGGCTACCATATCGTTGTATGTCGGATAGCTTGCAAGCCATTTAAGATCCCGCACACAGTATAGGGCGATACCCACGTCTTTCTTAGCCTTTATCTCCTTGAATAAGCTGTCAAGAATGTCGAGAACAGGAGCAGTGGGTCGGTCGTCTTCATCAACGGCCACATAGGGTTGAAAAATCTGGTGCCGCTCATCAAGTTGCTGTCCATGTTCTTTTGATTGGCTATCTACTTCATTTACTGAGGTTATCATAGCCTCAGGTTCCTTGTCATTCTCTACCTCTTTCTGTTGTCGCTCCGAAGGAACCTTCGATTTCTTCGTTCGCTTCAGCACTGCCTCTAAAGGTATAGCCACAAAGATATACACCAAGCAAGAACACACAACAACCAGCGATATTCCGCAGATGAGCCACGTAATATGCCATATCGTTGGGGGCAGTTCAGAACCTGATGCGACCTCTACAAACTTGGCAAGTAGCGGGACTGCTGCAACTATTGCGGCATAGCACATGATCTCGTGGGGCTTGTGAAGTCTGTTCATAGTTTATTCATTCATTGGTATTTCTCTTATTACTATCCATTTTCCACCTTTGGTCAGACCATCTCGCCGGATAAAACCACTTTCTTTAAGAAATCTAATTTCACGTTTTACAGTCGAATCTGACATTCCTGTTAGTTCTGCTATAGCTTTTCTTGAGAACTCTGGATGAAGTTGGATAGTCTTCAATATAGTATTCTGCCTCTTTGATAATTTATTTGGGTCAGGATTTGGGCCATTTGGGTCAGAATTTGGGTCAAAGCTTCCTTGATTCGGCTCATTATTCGGCCCATTCTCGACCTCATCAAAAGTTTTGATGGCAATATCCGAGCTTTTTACAGTTTCGTGAACAGGTATGAATACGTCAAGATAACTGCGTGTATCATCCGTGATAAATCTGGCTCGAGGAGATCCGTTCTCTTCAAGTTTGGCTTGGATTGTTGGTATGCCCGTGAAACGACCCTCTGTTAAATCCAACTCCTTAAGAAAATCTCCCAATCGACGGTTCCTGTACCTACGAGAATACATTATCCCGCCCTTCTCAATTGCATCAGAAGATATAGAGCGGTCGGGTCCAGGGACACTGCTTACTGTGATTCCATCCGGTTGTACCTCTACCGTAACTGGCTCATAAAGTGAGTAATCCCGATGATAAAAAGCATTGGTGACTGCTTCTTCCAAAGCTTGGACAGGATAGTTGAAGTATCTGAGACTCTCTGCACGGTCGGGAAGTTTGACAACGAACTCACGGAGTACATTGTTCTTTAGATAATCCAAAGTTCCATTGATAAGCTGAGGTACACTGCCATGAAGTATGTTCTCACTGAAATTATCAGGATCATTCAACCTGCCCTTAGGGAAGACGACGATTTCTGACTGGGTATATGGGAAGAACTTCTCTGGATGATCACTGAACATCATCGCTGCGACATTCTTCAGCATTCTATTCTCCGATGGACCAGTATAGAGATCCATCTGCTCAAGGGTTAACTCAAGGGGTTGCGTGAAGAGAGATTTCTGGAGTCTGCTGCCTATCTTCACAAGATAGTCTCGAAGAAGAACCATCGAGATGTCTTCTATCTTGACCTTTGGATTCGGGCGTTCATCAAATGGCACATGATTAGCCATAGCCATCAACTCATCGTAGATTTCTCCTTTGGCAACGACACTACTTGACCCACTTCTGACATAGTAGGTCATCTTCTTTGTCTTCGAAGTGACATTGGCAGGAACAGCATAAGGACGATTGAGTCCCGCAGGCACCCAGATGACAAAGACGTCAACTCCGTCTACTTGCTCAAACGAAGTGCGCGGCATGTAGTAGGGGCTGATCATATTGTTATATGCCACCATCTCCTTTTGTATCTTATCGTGCTTCTCTATCGGGACGCCCATGACTGGCCGTTTGGCAAGTCCATTGTCATCCTGGTCTACACCGACAAGGATATACCCTCCACCAAGATTGTCTATATCGTTGGCAAAGGCAGAAATGCTATGATAAATATCATCGGGATTCCAACCACGTTTGAACTCAATACGGTTGTCCTCCACCCTTCGCTTCTTGAGCAGGTCTTCTATGTTGATAGGTAATGCCATAATGCTATTATCAATATTGAGTGGCTAAAGTTACGTATTTTATTTCAATAAATCATCTCGGATTGATTATTTTTGCCCCAAAACTTTCTTCAGCATCTCCTTCATCTGCTCCGGAGTCATGCTGTCGACGTCTATATCCGGCTTTTCTTCCTCAAGATTCAACAACTTTGAGTTATACTCGAAGCGAGTCTCAAGCGGGTACATGTCCTGATATCCGGCTGTGATGTTGTTGCCAAGCGAATGGCCCATACTCTCAGAGATATACAACTCTTCAACCCCAAGATGCTTGAGATTAGTAGCAAAGGAGTGGCGGGCCCAGGTACCCGAAGGTTTCTTCTCCCACCCAAGCACTTCCTTGCAGATGCGGATGACACGGTCCTTTATATTCGAGTTCTCCTGTACCGTCAGCTTACGTCTTATCGTCTCATCCTCAATGCCACGGAAGATTTGCGGAAAAACATAAGCATCCTTTGCTGGTTTAGCGCCAATCTCGTCAAGAATCACCTGCAGAGGCTTGATGATAGGTACGATAACGACGGACATGCCATTGCTCGTCTCAGAAGTCTTCTTCCTCAGAAATTCAAAAGCACGTCCTCCTTCTGCAAAATAGGTGCGATTGAACTTCAGCCTCCCGGCATCGGCCAGATTGAAGCCATTACAGAGGTACTGAGTAAGGAACAGCCCAAGAGAGTCATGGGCACGCTCCGTATATTCCTTCGTCCAAGTCTCGGGATAACGTTTCTCTGTAAACACATGATACAACTGCGTCATCTCCTCAATGGTCAAATACGACTGCTGCCGCTTCTTCCCTCGCGGTATAGAAACGAGATCGTTGTCCTTATTTGAAAACGGGTAACTTTCTTCGGGGAGATAGCCTCGCTTGATGCACTCGTTCCATACGACACGACAGGTCCGGAGATACATGCCCCTGGTAGCATCAGAGATTTTCCCCTCGAGCTTTCCGTTCAGCATAATACCGTTTCTCATACCTTCATCCCATAGCTTGATGGTGTTCTTGTCTATCTTAAATCCATTAACCTCACCGATAATCTTTCGGAAGGAGTTCAATGACCAAGAGTAGTTATCCGCTGTACCTACCCTATTCTCTCTTTTATACTTGTTGATAAGTCCCTCCCACACGCCAAGGAAAGAGAAGTCGTTCTCTTCCTCGAAGCCGGCGCCAGAAAGCATCGTCTTGATATTGTCAAGCGTGATCGGTCGTGACTTGCTAAGCTTCACAACCTTCTCACGGTATCCTTCCAACAACTGTTGCCACTGGTCATGGATATCCATCAGCCGGCTGCGTGAGCTGCTGACACTACATACAGAGTTGAAGAACGTCTCTGTCTGAAATGGCATATCGACGAGCTTATAGTACCATCGCGTTCTGTCTATATTGAAGCAGATCGCCATAGGATACTTTTCTGTATTCTTGTTTGTACGCTTATCAAGCACGAGGGTCATCGAAAGATTACCGATTTTGTTACAATTGAGTGATGTTTTGGAGGCCTTCATAATGGGTGTCTGTTAGAATGAGAGTTGATTTTGCGAACATTTTGCGAACACGATGCGAACACAAAAGCCGTATAAATACAATTTTATAAGATTGCATCTTTTGGTTACAAAGTTAGTAATTAATTGTATATCAACCAAATAAAACAAGTCATGAAATCTTATAAAATTTCATAAAAACGTATTTTAACAGACTCATAATCTGGAGGTCCTAGGTTCAAGCCCTAGCTGGTCCACAATGATAGTCAAGGAGTTGTGAAAGCGCAACTCCTTTTTCATGCCTTCGTGTGAAATTCACGTGAAATTACAGAAGAAAAACTAAAGAGCTACATGCTAAGAGATTACATCGAATTTCATGATGTTTTCTGTGTTTTCGAATATTATCTTATGACGCTGTTTTGCGAGTTTTGGCTTAACATTCCTTAATAAGGACTTCTCCCTATCTTATAAGTTGAATACAAATCACAATTTATTGTGATGTTTGTCAACAACTCCCTCTTGTCTGAAAGTCAAAAGAGCATCTATTGGAGAGCAACTGACTATCGCAGGACGATGTTGAAGAAGTGACCAGTATTCATTAAGTTGTCAACCTCATGTCAACCTTTGTCAACCTAAAATCAGGCTGCAAGCCCGATAAACACTGGGGTTTGACAACCTGTCAACCTTTTCACAAAAAAAATCACTGTGAAGTATAAAATTGTTCAGGAAATATGGTGGAACTCGTAACATCTTTAATATGGCGATTTGTATGAATGTCTAACGTTGAGGGTATTAATAAATATGTCAAAAGACACCTGTATTGCCTGCAAAACTTTATTCCCGTGACAGACGATAAAGTCACATTCCCCGCTGCGGTCATAAAGATAATATATATCATTCCCCCAAAACTTACTTTCACGTAGCAGTTGCAACAAAACTATGCTCTCCAGTCTCCATCCAAGATTGTCACCCTCAAAGGCATTTTCACGTTGATTCATCAGTG
The DNA here is from genome assembly GCA_905210845.1 of uncultured Prevotella sp. Lineage (GTDB taxonomy): Bacteria > Bacteroidota > Bacteroidia > Bacteroidales > Bacteroidaceae > Prevotella. The sequence continues at coordinate 2,175 of CAJLYG010000065.1, read as the reverse complement.
TCACATCTATCGGATAAACTTTCTGTCCTGTTATCCTCAACCTGCTCTTTGTCGAGTATTTGTTAATTTTGACAAGCAGAAAAGCCTGGCACAAGTAATCGATATAGTTCTCTGTAGTATGCTGCGACTTAAAATGAAACAATTCAGTCAAGTCTTTAGTGGCTATAGTACATGGTACATTATTGAGCAGATGGGTGGCACATGTAACATCTTTAGCATATATTACTGACACACACCTTAACTGGTTAGAGTTATGCTCTGAGTCGCTAATTTGCTTTTAAGGGAAACTTTTGTTTCTTTTCCAAATTTATTTCGTAGCTTTGCAACGTAATTTGCAAGTATGAGGAATATGATGAAATACATTTTGTCCTTAACGCCAGTCGTTTTTCTGATCGTCTTCCTGTCTATCGTTATTCACGTCTATGGCATTGATGCATTGTCAGGACCTAGTCAATTGGTACTCATCGTATCTACCGGCATTGCCGTACTTATCGCAATGCTCTATTTCCATAAGACATGGAAGGAGCTGGAGACGGAAATCAACCATTCCGTGGGCAGTATTGGCTCGCCCGTTGTCATTCTGCTTCTCATCGGCCTGTTGTCGGGCACGTGGATGGTTAGCGGCATCGTGCCCATGCTCATCTACTATGGCATGCAGATCATCAATCCGCATGTATTCCTCATTACCAGTTGCCTAATCAGTGCCATTGTCTCAGTGATGACAGGCAGTTCATGGACAACCGTCGCCACCATAGGCGTAGCGTTGATGGGAATAGGCAAGGCGCAAGGCTTCAGCGACGGATGGACAGCAGGTGCCATTCTCTCTGGTGCTTATTTTGGCGATAAGATGTCGCCGTTGTCCGACACCACCGTCCTAGCTTCCTCGCTCTGTGGTACACCATTGTTCACGCATATCAAGTACATGACGATAACTACCGTTCCCTCCTTTACCATTACGTTGATCATCTTCCTCACGGCTGGCTTTCTTGTACCCTCAGCAGCGTCAATAGACACTTCTGCTTTCACCTTGGCCTTATCTTCAAAGTTCAACCTCAGCCTTTGGCTTTTGCTCGTACCGATAGCAACGGGGTGGATGATATACAAGAAGATGCCGGCCATCATCGTGCTCTTCGCATCTTCAGTGATCGCTATTATATTCGCGGTGATCTTCCAACCGCACATCCTGGCAGAGGTCAGTGGCATGGGTAGAAATAGCATGACCGGGCCATCATCCTCTATCCTTGTCTTGTTCAAAGGCGCGATGGTCAGTTGTTTCGGTTCCACCGCCATCGACAGCGGCTTTAAGCCCGTCAATGACCTGTTAGCCACACGGGGCATGGCTGGAATGCTCAACACCGTGTGGATTATCCTTTGTGCCATCTGCTTTGGCGGAGTACTGAAAGCCAGCGGAATGCTGGCCAACATTGTCAGCCTTGTCATTCCACTTACAAGGACGCGCGTAGGGTTGGTCGCCTCAACGGTAGTCTCAGGCATTTTCTTCAATGCAACGGCAGCCGACCAGTTCCTCTCGATCATGCTCAATGCGAGCATGTTCGGTGAAATCTACAAAAAGGAGGGTTATGAGCCACGGCTTCTAAGTCGGAGCATAGAGGATTCAAGCACCGTTACCTCGGTCCTTATTCCCTGGAGCACCTGCGGCATGACGCAATCCACGGTTCTCAATGTGTCGACGCTCACCTACCTGCCCTATTGCTTCTTCAACATCCTCGCACCCATCACAAGCATCATCATTGCGGCAACAGGATATAAGATTTACAAACAAAGAAAAACATAATGTTGCTTGTTCAATGGACGGGAAATCATTAGGAATTAGGAGAAGTACGTTGATGGCATCAACGACAATATCCAGGAAGAAAATAAGCGGCTGATCATTTGGAAACTTCATTATAAAAAAGTATGTAGGGATACTTGCCCAAGTATGTAAGGATACTTGGCGAAGTATGTTAAGATAGTTGGCAAAGTATGTTAACTTAGCAAAAACATACGATTTCATCGCAGGCTTAGTCGGGAGCTTACATGTCTTCCATCAACAGGCATCCTAACGTGATCTTCATGCCATGCAGGGGCTTACAGCTCTTCAGCATTACATCCACCTTGGCTTGCAGCAACCGCTCGTCGTAGCGACTCTTGTGACGTTTCACCTCGAACACATCC
>CAJLYG010000064.1 GCA_905210845.1 uncultured Prevotella sp. | reverse complement strand
CGCTTTTAGCGGTTGCACCAATCTAAAGAGCGTGGAATTCCCGGCTGGCTTGACGAAAATTGAGAACATGGCTTTTGAGAAATCCGGTCTGATCCGCATGGAACTCCCCGACACTGTGACAACAATGGGTTCGGGTGTTTTCTCCGAGTGCCCCAATCTGGAGTTTGTCAAGCTGCCGCGAAATCTGGAAGTCATCGAAATGAGCATGTTCAAGAAATGTGCAAAGCTGCAATCGGTCGTATTCCCCGAAAACGTGAAGGTAATCGGAAGATGGGCCTTTATGTGGTGTGATGAGCTGCAAAACTTTACATTGCCCGAAAGTGTGGAGACGATCGGCCTTCAGGCGTTCATTGACTGTGAGAGCTTGACGGAGGTCACGATCCCGGCAAATGTGACGATAATCGAGCAGAACTCCTTCAGCGGCTGTGGAAAGCTTCGCGCCATTTATGTGGCGGAGGGCAATCCGGCCTATCAGTCGGTGGATGGTGTACTGATGACAAAGGACGGCACAATGGTGCACACCTGCCCCGGCGCGAAGGAGGGAACATTTGTGATTCCCAACGGTGTTACCACCATTGCCTCTCTTGCCTTTTTTGACTGCCAGAACCTCAAGCGGCTGGTGATCCCCGCTACGCTGACCACCATTAACGAGAGAGGCTTTGACTTTTGTGATAATCTGCTGTCCTTCTACTTCTCCGGCACCGCTCCGGAGGAGGAACTGCTTAAGAAAATGGACATCAGCAGCGACGCCACCCTTTACTACCTGGAAGGACAGTCTGGCTGGACAAGCCCCACCTATCTGGGGTACAAAACGCCCGCAAGATTTCCCTCGCATGAAAGAGCGGGGATGCAAGGAACCGGTTGGCTTCGCCATGGACGATGGCACCTTCGACATTTATTTCAAGACCAGCCAAGGCAAACGCTATGTCCATGCTTCCCATGACTTCCGGACGTTCGAGGAAGCGGAGGAGCCAAGCACCATCGAGGATATTGCGTGGCTTAGGGACACGGCGACAGTCAATGGCAAGGTGTATCAGGGTAATACGTTTGATGTGCCCAAGATCCATTTGGACTATATCCGCCATTATTTTGACGTGTTGGCAGAAGATGCACGGATGAGCAAGGAAAGCTTCGACGATGATGAATCCCGTTTTGCCCATCTCCCTTCCACCGTGGAGACGACCCTTCAGGTGGATATGGGAAGTCAGAAACCCATCAGCGACCACCTTTTTGGCGTTTTCTTCGAGGATATTAACTATGCCGCGGATGGCGGACTCTATGCGGAACTGCTGCAAAACCGTGACTTTGAATATACTCCCGCCGACCATTCCGGATGGAATGCCACGACGGCCTGGCAGTCGGCACGGGGGATTGAAGTGAGAACAGACCATCCGCTGAGCAAGAATAACCCACATTATGTGACCTTGTCGGTCGACACCTTGTGGAACACAGGGTGGGATGGCATACGCATCAGTCGTGGTGAGGAGTACGATTTCTCTTTTTATGCCCGGAATACGGATGTCGACAAACGGCAGGTAGAGGTTGCCCTGGTCGCTAATGACGGCACGGTGGCAGCTTCCGGCAAGATAAAAGTGGTAGGGAATGCTTGGACGAAGTATGATCTTTCCTTGTTGGTGGATCCCAAGAAGAAAGAGAAAGCGTTGGATGGCGTGGACTTGTCGCAGTGCCGACTTGCCGTGATCCCCTTGAAAAAGGGAACGACGGCTGTTGACATGGTCAGCCTCTTCCCCCATGACACCTTCCATGGTCGGAAAAATGGGCTCCGGAAGGATTTGGCACAGGCAATAGCCGACTTGCGTCCGAAGTTCGTGCGCTTTCCCGGAGGATGTATGAGTCATGGTCAGGGGATAGATAACATCTATCATTGGACAGAGAGCATCGGACCATTGCAGGACAGGAAGCCCGCCAAGAATATCTGGAATTATCACCAGACCCGTGGCTTGGGATTCTATGAATACTTCCAGTTCTGCGAGGATATTGGGGCAGAGCCCTTGCCGGTCTTGGCTGCAGGAGTGCCATGCCAGAACTCATCAGCGGACAAGGACGGGTATGCGGGTCAGCAAGGGGGAATCCCCATGGAGGAGATGCCTGCTTATTGTGAGGAGATCCTCCATCTGATCGAATGGGCAAATGGTGACCCTTCCACGAACAAATGGGCGAAGATGCGAGCTGAGGCAGGGCATCCTGCTCCTTTCAACTTAAAATATATAGGTATTGGCAACGAGGATTTAGTCTCTACTGCCTTTGAGGAACGCTACCTCATGATCTGCAAGGCCATCAAGGAAAGATATCCACAGGTCACGGTGTGCGGTACAGTGGGACCTTTCCACGAGCCCTCTGCCGATTACATAGAGGGATGGACATTTGCGAAGAAGCATCATCAGTATATCGATTGGGTGGACGAACATTATTATGAAAGCCCGGGTTGGTTCCTTCATCATCAGGATTATTATGACAATTATGACCGGAAAGGTCCCAAGGTATACATTGGAGAGTATGCAGGCAACAGCAAGAATAAGGTGTGGAATGCCCTTGCTGAGGGGATCCATTTGTGCAATGTGGAACGCAATGGAGATATTGTTGCCATGGCCAGCTATGCCCCGTTGCTATGCCACCAAAAGCATCAGAACTGGAATCCGGACCTGATCTATTTTGATCAGGATACCCTCAAGACAACACCGAATTATGAAATGCAGAAATTCTTCTCAACGCATAGCGGTGACCGGTATGTCACATCAACCCTGAAGGCAGAGAAAGCAATAGCTTACAGGATCGGGACCAGTGTCGTGAAAGATACCAAGACCGGGAAGACCTACCTGAAGGTCGTCAATGCCTTGCCACGTACCCTAAGGCTGAAGGTCGAAGGCACCTCCCTGGGCGTGGTCACCGTACCGAAATACTCCTATCAGGTATTTGAGCTATAGGAGGGATACGGTGCTATGACATTATTTGTAGTTAGATGCCATTTGTAGGAAGTCAATCTGCCGGCTGATGAACACCGTGGCGTAAAAGGCAAGTTCTGTAAGCAGGAACACAGCCCCCAGGCAATGGATGTTATATCCATGCATTTTCTTGAGGATCAGATAATAAAGAAAATACATGACGAGTCCGGGCACGACTAATACCGCAAACGGCAATCCCACCGACCGGAGGATACCAACCTCCTCAGCTGCAAGATGGGCGAGAGGTCCCCAAATGGTAAGGATCCACACGATGGCAAGGGGAATACAGCCTTCTAAGAAGAGAATGATGGAGGACGGAGTGTCCAGCTTCCGGAAAGCGATCTCTTCCTGGTTTCCATAGGAATGGGCAGCGTAAGGGAGCATCATAGACAACTGTGCGGAAAGCATTTTACAGAAAGGATCAGCAGCAACGACAGTCAAAGCTGCCTGAATCGGGTTCATGCTGTTCAGGATAAACCATAGGAAGAGGGTGTATAGGATCATTCCCACGATGCCGTTGGTCGTATTCAGACTGCCATCCATAGATTCCGTCACGGTCTTTCGTCCCGTTCCCCTTTGTCCCATGCCATTCAGGAACCTGATCAGCCCATCTTCGTGGAGGCACCCTGTGATCAGGATCCTTGCCGTGAGGGCCAAGAGAATCGCGATACCAGTCAGTAAGCCACTGCCAAGGAAGATGATGGCACCCATGATCGGTCCCGTCACCCATCCTGTAAGAGGCCAATGCTCGATAGCAGACTCGTAAGCTTCTCTCTTTGGAGAGAAAAAACGACCTAAGGGAATGCGGGTGAAAAAGAGAAAAGCCGCTTGTATTCTCTCTTTCCATGAACTGTGATGAATGGGAATTTCAATCATAATTTAGTAAAGTTTCTAAATGGATACAAAGGTACAATAAAATGACAGAAAACAAGGAATAAAAGTATGAAAATCATGTTTCTGGGTGCCTTAAAAGAGGTTGAAAGTGTTCAATTTTAACTTTTTTATGCTTTAAAACATATCTTTCTTCCGAAAAATTTGGTAGTAATAAATATTTTAGTTTATTTTGCACCCGAATAGAAGATAGAAAGAACATAAATAAAGTATAATTTTTAATTTAGAGAGACATGAAAAAGTTAGTTTTATTGTTTGCTGCTGCAGCCATGGCAGTATCTGCTTCTGCACAGACAGTAACAGAAAGTAAGACTTTTGACAACATCTATGTGGGTGTCAATGGTGGTTTACTGACGAAGACAACAGGCCATGCATGGATGAAAGGTCTTAATCCTAATTTCGGCGTTCGCCTGGGTCGTTACTTCACTCCAGTATTTGGTCTCGCTGTTGAGAGCAATGCTTATTTCTCCAACAAGCCTTGGGTTTCTACCGGTACGGCCGTTCGTGAGTTGAACAGCTTGCTGTTGGGAACGATCAACCTGAGCAACTGGTTCGGTGGATATCCTGGTGAGCCACGTAACTTCGAGGTAAGTGCACTGGCAGGTGTTGGCTTCCGCCATATCTTTGGCAACAATGCCCTTTATGAGACTGTAGGTCATAATAATATGACAACCAAGTTTGCTCTTGACTTTGCCTTCAACTTCGGTTCAAACAAGGCATGGCAGTTCTATATCGAGCCATCTATCAACTACGGCATGAACGACAATTCAGACAATGCTGCATTTGATGGCAAGGATTCTTACGTAGGTCACAGAAGTCCAGGTGAGATCAAGTTCGATATCAACCATAGCGCTGTTCAGTTGAATGCAGGTCTGATCTACAAGTTCAAGACTTCTAACGGTACTCACAACTTCACGATTGCACAGCTCCGCGACCAAGCTGAGATCGATGGTTTGAACTCTCAGATCAATGACCTCCGTAACCAGCTTGCTCAGAAGCCGAAGGAAGTGATCAAGGAAGTCGTAAAGGAAGTTCCTGGAACAAATACTGAAGTAAAGGTTGAGAACTTGGTATTCGTAACCTTCGCTCAGGGCAAGTCTGTTCTGACAAGGGATGCTAAGAAGGCTCTTGATGGTGTTGCTTCTGGCAAGCACGTACAGATCGTTGGTACTGCATCTCCAGAAGGTTCTGCTGAACTGAACCAGAGACTGTCTCAGGCTCGTGCAGATGCTGTTGCTCAATACCTGAAAGGTAAGGGCGTCGTTGTTGACGAGGCTACTGGTAAGGGTGTTCAGGGCACAACTTCTAACCGTCTTGCAGTGGTTTACGTAAAGTAATCAAACAATATTAGAAATTGCGAAAAGATCCTCGGTACGCCTTCGTACCGGGGATTTTTTGTTATAAATCGTGAAATATAAAGCTTTTTTATGGAATAGTTGTTGGATATTTCAAAAAACTCCTTACCTTTGCAGACGATGTTATGTGCGATAACATTTTATATTTCATAGAGAATTTTTTATTATTTATCATTAAAATTAGAGGTATGAAAAAATTAGTTTTGTTGTTTGCTGCCGCTTCTATGGCAGTTTCCGTATCTGCACAGACAGTTACGGAAAGTAATACTTTCGACAATTTCTACATTGGTCTCAATGGAGGAATTGCGACGAAGACCACCCAAAACAGTTGGATGGGTAACTTGAACCCTAACGTGGGTCTTCGGATAGGTCGTTATTTTACCCCGGTGTTCGGACTTGCCGTTGAGAGCAACGCTTATTTCTCCAATAAGCCTTATGCTTCTACGGGCACCGCTGTTCGTCTTTTGAACACAAGTCTGTTGGGAACGGTGAACTTGAGCAATTGGTTTGGTGGCTATCCAGGTGAGCCGCGTGCCTTTGAACTCGTGGCAATATACGGACTGGGATGGGGACATCTGTTTGGCAATTCAAACTTATACAATAATGTGTTGAATCATGACAACATGACTTCCAAGGCAGCTCTCGACTTCACCTTCAATTTAGGTGCCAAGAAAGCATGGCAACTCTATATTGAGCCTGCCATGGTATGGGGTCTCAATGATGATGGGAACACGAACAGTGCCTTAGGTCGTTATTACAGAATGGGTCAAGGAGAGATCAAGTATGATATCAATCATTCCATGTTCCAGTTGAATGCTGGAGTCGTTTATAAGTTTGGCAATTCCAATGGCACCCATAATTTCACGATTGCCCAGCTTCGCGACCAGTCAGAAATCGATGGCTTGAATGCTCAGATCAATGACCTTCGCGACCAACTTGCTCAGAAACCTAAGGAAGTGATCAAGGAAGTGGTGAAGGAAGTACCAGGAGAAAACAAAGAGGTAAGGGTGGAGAACCTTGTCTTTGTCACCTTCGCCCAGGGTAAGTATGATCTGACAAAGGATGCGAAGAAGGCATTGAACAGCGTCGCATCAGGCAGACATGTTCAAATCGTGGGTACTGCTTCTCCGGAAGGTAGCGTAGAAGTTAACCAGAAACTGTCCGAAAACCGTGCGAAAGTTGTTGCTGATTATCTTCAAAAGAACGGTGTTATCGTTGATGATGCAACAGGTAAGGGCGTTCAAGGCACAACTTCTAACCGTTTGGCAGTAGTATATGTCAAGTAAATAAGTATATTCCTTCTTAGGAATGAGCCCCGAGGCAAGTCGCCCCGGGGCTTTTCTGTGGGTCCATCTACCGCCTTCAGCAAGCAGAAAAGACAAATTCGAGTATCTCAATGCCAGACCTCATGTTTTCTTTTAGATTATAACTAAAGCATGTTATATAGTTACGAATTATGATAAATCGAGAAAAATCGAAGCGAAATTATTGGCTATTACATAAAAACTAACTACCTTTGCAGATCAATAGGACATTAATTTTAGGTATAAGATGAAACATCAGTTGAGAAGTGCCGTCTGTACGGAAGGTAGAAGAATGGCGGGAGCGCGTGCGCTCTGGGTCGCCACAGGTATGAAGCATGAACAGTTTGGTAAGCCCATTATTGCTGTCGTCAACTCGTTTACGCAGTTTGTTCCTGGTCATACTCATCTACATGAAATTGGGCAGATCGTGAAGAAAGAGATTGAGAGCATGGGTTGTTATGCTGCTGAATTTAATACGATAGCCATAGACGACGGCATTGCTATGGGTCATGATGGCATGTTGTACTCCTTGCCTTCACGTGATATCATTGCTGATTCTGTGGAGTATATGGTCAATGCCCATAAGGCGGATGCCATGATCTGCATCTCTAACTGTGATAAGGTGACTCCTGGCATGCTGATGGCGGCCATGCGACTGAACATCCCTACGGTCTTCTGTTCCGGTGGACCGATGGAAGCAGGTCGTTGGCATGGCGAGAATGCGGATTTGATCACGGCCATGATCAATGGGGCTGACCCAACGGTCAGTGATGAGGATATGCAGAAGATCGAGCATTGTGCATGTCCGGGCTGTGGTAGTTGCTCTGGCATGTTCACCGCCAACTCCATGAACTCCCTGACGGAAGCGATAGGATTGTCCTTGCCGGGCAACGGGACGATCTTGGCGACGCACAAGAACCGCATCCAGTTGTTTAAAGATGCAGCTCACCTGATCGTAAAGAATGCCATGAAGTATTATGAAGAAGGGGATGAGAGCGTTCTTCCAAGAAATATCGCTAATCGAGATGCTTTCTTAAACGCAATGACCTTGGACATTGCAATGGGTGGTTCCACGAATACCGTCCTGCATTTGTTGGCTGTTGCCCAGGAAGCAGAATGTGATTTTAAGATGAAAGACATCGATCAGTTGAGCAGGAAGGTGCCTTGTCTCTGCAAGTTGGCACCAAATACCCAAAAGTACAGCGTTCAGGAATGTAATCGCGCCGGAGGAATCTTGGGTATCCTGAACGAGTTGAATAAAGGAGGACTGATTCGTGGATCTGTGAAGCGAGTCGATGGGATGACGCTTGACGATGCAATGAAGAAGTATGATATTACAGGTAGTCAGGTAGATCCCGAGGCTGACAGAATCTATCATAGTGCTCCAGGCAATAGATTCTCAACGGTCATGGGCAGTCAGAACGAGCAATGGGCTTCGTTAGACACTGACCGTACTGCGGGATGTATCCGTGACCTGCAACATGCCTATACCAAGGATGGCGGATTAGCTGTGCTGTTTGGCAATATTGCCCAGGATGGTTGCGTAGTCAAGACGGCTGGCGTGGATGAAAGCCTTTGGCATTTCAGCGGTCCTGCCGTGGTCTTTGATTCCCAAGAGGCAGCCTGTGACTGTATCCTCGGTGGTAAGGTAAAGAGTGGGGATTGCGTCGTCATCACCCATGAAGGTCCGAAGGGAGGCCCAGGCATGCAGGAGATGCTATATCCAACATCTTATATCAAGAGTATGCATTTAGGCAAGGAATGTGCCTTGATCACGGATGGGCGCTTTTCAGGTGGTACTTCGGGGTTGAGTATCGGGCATATCTCGCCAGAGGCAGCTGCTGGAGGCAATATCGGGAAGATCAAGGATGGGGATATCATCGAGATAGACATTCCCAACCGTTCGATCAATGTGAAGTTAAGCGATGAGGAACTGGCATCACGTCCTCAGCAGCCCATGACACGAAACCGGGTAGTAAGTAAGGCATTACGCGCCTATGCGCAAAGTGTGAGTTCCGCAGACAAAGGCGGGGTCAGAATAATTGATTAAGAGTTATGATGGAAAATAATACAAATGGATGGGGTGGCGTTCGCATCGGTGATGAATGTACTGGTGCTGAGATCTTGATGCGCGCCCTGTATACAGAAAGTGTAAAGACGATCTTCGGGTATCCTGGGGGAGCGATCATGCCGGTGTATGATGCACTATATGATCGTACCCGTGGCAAGGACGCTTGGTTCGACCATATACTGGTTCGCCATGAGCAAGCTGCCGCGCATGCCGCGGAGGGCTATGCCCGTGCCAGTGGTGAGGTAGGAGTGGCTATTGTCACGTCAGGGCCTGGTGTTACCAATACTCTGACAGGTGTGGCAGATGCCATGATGGATTCTACTCCTATAGTTGTTATTGCTGGTCAGGTGGGTGTTGCAGCCTTAGGTACGGATGCCTTCCAAGAGGTTGACCTTGTGGGTGTGGCACAGCCTATCACGAAATGGGCTTACCAGATCCGTCGACCGGAAGACGTGGCATGGGCAGTCAGTAGGGCTTTTTATATTGCCCGTAGCGGACGTCCGGGACCTGTCGTCCTCGATTTCCCAAGAAACGCCCAGACAGGAAAATGCAAATGGGAACCTCTGAAGGTTGATTCGGTACGCTCTTACGTCCCTTATCCTAAGCTCGACAAGCAAAAAGTGGAGGAGGCAGCCGCGCTGATCAATCATGCGCAGAAACCTTTCGCATTGGTGGGACACGGCGTTGAACTGGCTGGAGCCCAGGATGAATTGGTGGATTTTCTGGAAAAGGCGGATATTCCCGCAGGGCGTACCTTGTTGGGATTGTCAGCTCTTCCTACTCATCATCCCTTGAATATGGGTATGTTAGGCATGCATGGTAGCTATGCTTGCAATATGAAGACACAGGAATGTGACGTGTTGATTGCCATCGGTATGCGCTTTAGCGATCGGATCACTGGTGTCCCCTCGCGATACGCTCCTCATGCAAAGATCATCCATTTGGACATTGATCGCGCCGAGATCGATAAGATCATCAAGACCGATGTAGCGGTGATTGGCGACTGTAAGGAGAGCCTGCCGGCTATCACCAAGTTGTTAGAGAAAACGGAACATCGTGAATGGAAAGCGTCTTTCAAGAAATATCAGGAGATGGAAGATGAAAAGGTCATCCAAAAAGACATCCACCCCACATCGGGTCCCCTTCTCATGGGAGAGGTAACCCATGTGGTATCGGAGGCTACCCATGGCAATGCGATCCTCGTGAACGATGTGGGTCAGAACCAGATGATCTCCAGTCGTTACTTTACTTATGAGAAGAACCGGTCCATTATCACCAGTGGAGGCTTTGGGACGATGGGGTTCGGGCTCCCTGCTGCGATTGGTGCTACCTTTGGCGCGCCAGACCGTACCGTTTGCTTCTTTTGTGGCGATGGCGGTTTCCAAATGTCGATTCAGGAATTGGGTACCATCATGGAGCAACAGGCACCAGTGAAGATGATTCTCTTGAATAATAATTATTTAGGCAATGTTCGCCAATGGCAGGACTTGATGTTCCACAAGCGTCGTTCTTTCACCCGTATGATGAACCCGCATTATGCAGAGATTGCCAAGGGATATGGCATCCCTTATGATGTGGTCATTGAGCGGAAGGACTTGAAGGAGAAAGTGGAGAAGATGCTGGCGACGAAGGGTCCGTACTTGTTGGAATGCGCCATCAAAGAAGATGAAGATATCGTGCCGATGACATTGCCAGGCAAGAGCGTTGACGAGATGCAGTTGGAGTTGAACTATTAAGGAGAGAATCAATGGAAAAAGAAAAGAAATTATATACCTTCCTCGTTTATTCTGAGAATATAGCCGGCATCCTCAACCAGATCACGGCAGTGTTTACCCGTCGCCAGGTCAACATCGAGAGCTTGAATGTCAGTGCCAGTTCCGTGAAGGACGTACATAAATATACCATTACGGCATGGAGCGATGATGAGGAGGAAGTGAAGAAGATCAGCAAGCAGATCGAGAAGAAGATCGATGTCATCAAGAGTGACTACTATACGGATGATCAGTTGTTCATCCATGAGGTAGGTCTGTTCAAGATCTCTACGGAGGTTTTGCTGCAGAACCCAGAGGTATCCCGTACGATCCGTAAGCATGATGCACGGATGATGGAGGTGAACCCCACCTATGCTACAGTCTTGTTGGCAGGACTGACTGAGGATATCTCTGACCTGTTTGAACAGTTGAATGGTTTCGGTTGCCTGTTGCAGTACACACGCAGTGGGCGGATCGCTGTCACCCGTAGTTTTGAAGAGCCGATTAGCGACTATATAGAAGAACAAGAGCGATTGGGGCATGGCAGCGTTAAGTAAGGTAGGCAAATATCCGTTCACGGCTGAGCCTTTCCATTGTGATTTCCGGCATCGCCTGTTCATGGGCCATTTGGGCAATCATCTGTTGAATGCTGCTGACTATCACAGTGGGGATCGCGGATTCGGCATGACCTATCTGAATCCTATCCATAAGACATGGGTACTCTCAAGGCTTGCCATCGAGATGGAGGAAATGCCTATGGCATATACCCAGTTCTTTGTTGAGACATGGGTGGAGAATGCAATGAAGTTCTTCACGAGTCGTAATTATCAGGTTACTGATGCCCAAACGGGTAAGGTATATGGATATGGACGGAGTATCTGGGCAATGATCAATACGGATACTCGCCAACCGGAGGATATCCTCGCCATTCATGATGGGGATATCTTGCGCTATGTCGACAAGGAAAAGGAATGCCCAATCGCTCCTTCTTCACGAGTAAAGATGAGCAAAGACCTTCCCTTGTGTCGGACTCTTGACACCTATTATAATGACATCGATGTAAACGGGCACGTCAACAGTATTAAATACATTGAGCATGTCCTTGATCTTTGGGACCTTGAATGGTATCGCACCCATCGGATCCAACGGTTTGAGATCGCCTATGTGGCAGAGAGTCACCAAGGGGATAAGCTCCACTTCTTCCAAGAGCAGTCGGGAGAGGACGAATACTGCGTGAGAGTCACGAAGACATCAGCAGATGAAAAGGATAGCTTAGAGGTTATAAGAAGCAAAGTTAAATTTGTAAAAGATTGAAAGTAAAATTTGGCTATATCAGATAGAAGTATTACTTTTGCAGGCAGAACAGAGATAGAGTAAAATCGAATCTTTTCATAAACCCCGTGCCGTTTGTCACGTGTTGGCAATGGATGGATCAAAAGACCTTCTTTGAATTAGGAGGGCTCGCTTCCATAGGGACAAGTATAACCCCGCGGCTCCACAACAGGAAGTCGCACAAAATTTGTTTTTATATTATGGCACAATTGGATTTCGGTGGCGTAACAGAGACTGTGGTCACCAACAAGGAATTTTCATTGGAGAAAGCACGCGAAGTATTGAAGAACGAGACCATTGCCATTATTGGTTATGGTATTCAGGGTCCCGGTCAGTCTTGCAACCTGCGTGACAATGGTTTCAATGTCATTGTCGGTCAGCGTAAGGGACGTTCCTATGACAAAGCTGTCAAGGATGGTTGGGTTCCAGGCAAGACATTGTTCTCAATTGAGGAAGCTGTTGAGAAGGGTACAATCATTTGTATGTTGCTTTCTGATGCCGGTCAGATTGCCGTATGGCCAAAGATCAAGCCTTATTTGAAAGCAGGCAAGACACTGTATTATTCTCATGGATTTGCTATTAACTGGAATGACCGTACAGGTGTTGTTCCTCCAAAAGATATTGATGTGATCATGGTCGCACCGAAGGGATCAGGTACTTCTCTGCGTACAATGTTCTGCGAGGGTCGTGGACTTAACTGTTCTTATGCTGTCTATCAGGATGCTACGGGTCATGCAGAGGAAAAGACCATTGCATTCGGTATTGGTATCGGCTCAGGTTATTTGTTCAAGACGACCTTCCAACGCGAGGCTACTTCCGACCTGACAGGTGAGCGTGGTTCTCTGATGGGTGCTATTGAGGGCTTGCTGGAGGCACAATATGACACGCTCCGTGAGCATGGACATACTCCTTCTGAAGCTTTCAACGAGACTGTTGAGGAACTTACCCAGAGCCTTGGCCCGCTGATCGGTGACAAGGGTATGGATTGGATGTACGCTAACTGCTCAACAACAGCTCAGCGCGGTGCGCTCGACTGGGCTCCTCGTTTCCGTGAGGCTATCAAGCCTGTAATGGAGTGGTTGTACTACTCTGTAAAGACTGGTATTGAAGCTCAGATAGCTATTGATAAGAACTCTCAGCTTGACTATCGTGAGAAGTTGAATGCAGAGCTGGATGCAATGCGCAACAAGGAAATGTGGCGTGCAGGTGTTACCGTTCGTAAACTGCGTCCAGAAAGAAACTAATTTTTTTCTCGTACATAAAGAAAAAGGGGCATCTTCTTACAGGGAGGTGCTCCTTATTTTTTGATTCTGATCCTGCTACCGTCAAGGATGATTTCTTCTTCATCTATGAGATACCGCAGGGTCTTTTGTATGTCTGTTTCAGGTAGATGGAGCTGATGCAATTCCGTGATAGGATGTAGTTCTCCATCTGCTAAGAGATGAAGGAGGACCTCTTTTGTCTTTTTAAAGGTCTCTGGTTCAATATGGTCAAGGGTATGGGCAAGGCAGACATCGCATCGTCCACACTCCTGAGTCGTTTCTTCACCAAAGTACTTCAGCAATTGCCGGCTTCTGCATATCGTATCGTTCGTAGCATAATGCTCGATCGCATTGATACGTTGGCGGAATTGTTCCTTCCTTTCCTCATATACTTCTTTAGGAATGAGCACCCTTTCTGTGTCTTCCCTGTTCTGCGTGTAAGTGATATAGGGCGTTTTTCGTTGCGGGATAAAGTTGACGATATGCCGTTGGCTGAGAGACCTTAGGACGAGATACACTTGCTGTGATGTCAGTTGCGCCTGTTGTGCAATCAATCCTTCGTCGATATAGCAGTAGTCCGTGAAAAGCCCACCGTAGCAACGCAGCAAGGCTGTGATAACTGCTTCTTCCTTAGAGGTGGTTTCCTGCAACTTGTAGAGCTCATTCCTCCCTAATAGAAACATCAGGCGGGCACTGGCGTCAGGATCCGTCTCATAATGGATGTACCCGGATCTCTCAAGGATTTTCAAGGCTGCATCTGTCTGAACGGGGAAATGCTTGAACGTCCTACAGAATCTATCAATGTCGAAGGCAAAGGTATACCCGTAACCGCTGCCGGTCCCAATCTGATAGAAATAGGCAAGGTGTTCATATACCTGGCGGATCATGGACTTCTCAGGAAAGGTATCTGCGATCCTTCTTTCCAATTTCCTGTGGTCGCTATTGTTATATAATAAGATGGCAGAGGCATCATTGCCGTCTCTTCCGGCCCGTCCTGCTTCCTGAAAATATGCCTCAATAGAATCAGGACAATCGATATGGACAACTACTCTCACGTCTGGCTTGTCTATTCCCATGCCAAAAGCATTGGTTGCTACCATCACTTGCGTGCGGTCTTCTTGCCAGTCCTTTTGCCTTTTGTCTTTGACAGAAGGCTCTAAGCCTGCATGGTAGAAGGTGGAGTTAATCTGGTGGTCACAAAGATAGGTTGCTATCTCTTTCGCTCGTCGCCGACTACGCACGTAGACGATAGCGCTTTCCTGAGTGTCCCGAAGAATGTGGAGAAGTTCTTGTGCCTTATCCAGCGTATGACTGACGACATAGGCAAGGTTCTCTCTTCGGAAACTCATTCTGAAGACATTTTTCTTGGAAAATCCCAGGCGATCTTGAATATCGTCTACGAC
>CAJLYG010000063.1 GCA_905210845.1 uncultured Prevotella sp. | reverse complement strand
GTGCAGCCAACCACACCGCCACTCACCTACTCGACTATGCCTTGAAGCAGGTTCTTGGCGACCATGTAGAGCAAAAGGGATCGTATGTGGACGATATGACGCTGCGCTTTGACTTCTCTCACTTCCAAAAGGTGACTGATGAAGAACTTCGTAAGGTTGAACGGATTGTCAACGATATGATCCGCCAGGACATCCCTTTGGACGAACACCGCGATATGCCGCTTGAAGAAGCGAAGAAGCTCGGCGCGATCGCATTGTTCGGAGAGAAGTACGGAGACAAAGTGCGCGTTGTCAGATTCGGTCCGTCCTGTGAGTTCTGTGGCGGTATCCATGCCAAGTCTACGGGACGCATCGGTTTCTTTAAGATTATTGGGGAGAGTAGCGTAGCAGCAGGCATCCGCCGTATTGAAGCCCTAACTGGAAAGGCTTGCGAGGAAGCGATCTATACGCTTGAGGATAGCTTGAAAGACATCAAGGCCATGTTCAACAATGCAAAAGACTTAAAGGGTGTCCTCCAAAAATATATCGAGGAGCATGACTCCATGAAGAAAGACATTGAAAAATTTGCTGCCCAGGCTGTAGAGCGTGCCAAGAATGAGCTGGTATCCCATGCAAAGAATGTCAACGGTGTACAAGTTGTGAAGGCAGTCCTTCCTTTACAGGCTTCACAAGCCAAGGACTTAGTCTTCAAGATCCGTGAGGCAATCCCAGAGAACTTGGTGTGCGTCATCGGGACTACCTATGGAGACAAGCCGATGCTGAACGTCATGCTCAGCGAGGATATGGTAAAGGATCACAGCCTTCATGCCGGGAAGATGGTGCGTGAGGCTGCGAAACTGATTCAAGGAGGCGGAGGTGGTCAACCCCATTTTGCATCTGCTGGAGGCAAGAACCTTGAAGGCATCAATGCAGCAGTTGACAAGGTAGTTGAATTAGCCAATCTCTAAACGAGCAAAAAGGCAAGGGGGGCGGAATGGATTTCCTGTTTTAACAACAACGAATGGCCTTCCCTATTTTGTTATCTACGATAATGAAAAAGAGGATGTATCATCAAACTGATGCATCCTCTTTTCTGATTATATGTAAAAGGAAGATGCACCAGGATCTTGACATTCATCCTCCTTTTTTCTTTTCCCATATCATTTCATTCTCTTTACCTTCAGGTTAGAAACCGAGCTTCTAAAATTCCCTGCCTTTTGCAAAGGGAAAAATAAAGTTCGTTGATAATGCATCGTCCCAGAAGGGATATAGACTTCGGGTTTCGTATCCGTATCGACCATTGTGTTCAACAAGCGATCGGGCGAGAAGGCATATACGTCCAATGGTCCTAACTTTTCCCTGAGCTTTCCATTCACATACATACGGGTCTCTTTGTGGTCGCCTTCGATACATACAGAGACCTTCCCATGCTCTGGCATCCGGTAATTGAATGTATTCAGGTATCCTTCACGGCAGAACCCAACTTTTCCATCTTGCGGGTCAGAAAGATAGAAAACAGCATTCGGACTACTGAATAAGATAGCCCCCTTGTCTTCTTTCGCGCAATCTACATCAAAAGACACTTGATAATCATACCCCACTTCCGACACGGGAAGTCCAAGCGACTGCCCACTGGCAACCTGAGCGAGCAAGAGACTATCTTCAGGAAGCCTTCCTAAGTCGTTAACGCCCGGAGCCTCGCTCAAGTTCAAGCGGAGTTTATCAAACTGCTCATACGGAAGTTTGGTCTTCTGCCCCGTCCAACACTTCACCGCGAGCGTCTGCATGGCAGGATAGAAACGATGATGGATATCCTTGACCGTAATGCCATTTCCATAATGATCATTCCAAACTGCGAACATGCCACCCTCGATCTGAGGATCTTGCTCTTGGAAGGTGACTTCCCCGATATGGGCAGGTGTCCACTCCTGATACAACATCTTGCAATCCAGATAGTCGTAATAATATCCTGCAGCAGGAACGATGTATACCCAACCATCAGGAATGGAAACCATCTGATATCCTTCCTTTTTCATTTCCTGAGGATCGGCATATCCATTATACCAGACATTCATCAACACATTCTCATGGCGTACAGGCGTTGATCCCTTAGCATGAGTTAAAGCCCCCCATAGCATAGGCTCCTTTCCATAGCTCTGGACAAGTGCCAGGTAATGGTCGGTGAATGCCCTGAACTTTTCCACCACACGTTGGTCTTTATTGGAATATTCATCAGTCCCTATGTTGACATGCTTGCTCCTGAAGACAGGATCCTTGCCTGAGAGATACTCCTTGAACAGCCCATCCAAGAAAGCATAGGTATCGGGATTGAAAAGATCCAGATGATCCATGCCGTATTCCTTCGACCCAATCTCAGGCTTATAATGGGTAAAAGCCAAAGAATGGGCAGGGACGTCAATCTCAGGGATTACCTCTACGCCACATTGCTCTCCGAGCTTCTCCAAGTCCATGAACTCTTTTTTTGTATAGCTTCCATCTTTTGCCGTCAGACCAGGATAAGTATCGCACTCCAACCGGAATGCAGCAGGAGTCTTTGCCCAGTCATTCCCGAAGAACTGCTTAAAGCCATTGTCATTCAGATGGACTTGAAGGGTATTCATCTTATAGTAAGACAATATTTTAACGAGATGGCGCAAATAATCCATAGGAATATATTTTCTACCGGCATCGATCATAAAGCCACGCAGAGGATATTGAGGAATGTCAATAGCGGTTCCCTTAGGCAACGACGTATACTGCTCCTGCATTTGCAGCAGCGTACGGGTTCCCCAATAGACGCCGCGCCCTTTCTGTGCTGATAAGATGACCACATCTCGGATAGACAACTTGTATCCCTCTTCTCCAAGAGCCTTGTCCTTCACCAAGGACAGGACAATATCTCCCTTCCTTGCCTTTCCGTTTGCCATGACTAAGGGTTTCTGGAACAGCTCTCGATAGTCATCCATGAATTGTTCACCCACTCTCTTCAAGCGCTTATCCTGGATAAGGACACGACCACTGAGTTCAATACGCCCATCATCACCCGACCATTGCGTGAGTTCTGGAATGACGAATGGCTTGGCATTGCCCTGCGCGAATAAAGAGCAAGATACCAAGCATAATAACAATAGAATTTCAAATCGCTTCATGATGATTTATGTTAAAAGTTATTCTTCGATAGATCTTGGCTGGCTATCAGTCTGAGTTCCGGGCCAGTTCACTAAGTAAAGATGTTCTGTGGCACGGGTGAAAGCCGTATACAACCAATGGATGTAATCTGGGGTTAGCATCTCATCGGTCATGTATCCTTGGTCTAAGTAGACATGCGCCCACTGTCCGCCCTGTGCCTTATGGCAAGTGACGGCGTAGGCATATTTGATCTGTACGGCATTGAAATAAGCATCTTCCTTTACCTTTTTCAGTCGGTTCGCCTTCAGCGGAAGATCCGCATAATCTTCCATCACATGCTGGAATAAGCGCTCATTCTGCTCACGTGTCAATGCCGGAGCCTCAGAGTTTAAAGTCTCCATGATGACAGTCACCTGCAGCTCATAGTTATCATAATCTGGAAATCTCATCCCCACGTCAGCGAAATGGAATCCGTAAAGCTCCCGTACGTTTCTTACGCGCTCCACGATTGCCCGGTCGCCATTGGCAATGAAAGTAAGTCCATGGCGGTCTTCTTGATCATCTGGTATGAAATAATAATTGTTCTTGACGACCATCAGCATGTCGCCTGAGGTGAGTTCTCCTTCTTTGTCAAGGACCGTCCTTCTGATACCTTGATTATATATATTAGCCCTCTTATTGCTTCGGGTGATCACCATGGTCTCATCTATTCCCACCTCGGCATAGCTACTGCTCAGGCTTTCGATCAGTTCATTGCCCGGCACCATGGAGATATCCGCGAATCCAGAGAAGCGGATCTGGGGTAATTGCGTTGCCTCATCATGAGTAATCATCTTGCGAATTACCGTGGCATTATATAGGATCCCACTTTGCTCACCCTGACGGACGATCTCTGTCAGGTCGCACTGATAGACCCTTAGTCCATATCCCCGTAGCATCTCCGCACTTAATGCAGGAGACTCTACCTCCCCAACAGGCGGAAGCTGTGCCTTGTCGCCGATGAGGATCATCCGGCAATTCCTGCCTTGATAGACGAAACGTACCAAGTCGTCCAACAACCTGCCACTGCCGAAAGACAGATCAGAAAAGCCTTCATTTGAGATCATAGAGCATTCGTCGACCATGAACAAAGTATCTGCATGCAGGTTCTCATTCAGGTTGAAAGAACCTCCTCCCCCATCAAAAGTCCTCTGTCGATATATTTTCCTATGGATCGTATAAGCAGGATGCCCACTATTCAAGGAGAAGACCTTTGCTGCGCGCCCTGTCGGTGCCAGCAGCATCACCTTTTGCTTCATGTCCACCAAGGTCCTCACCATGGAACCCGCCAAGGATGTCTTCCCTGTCCCCGCACTTCCCCTGAGGATCATGACCACATGTGCATCCCTATCGGCCAAGAATGAGGCAAAAGCCTCGATGGCATTCTCCTGCCCTGCGGTAGGAGGGAACTGGAATCGCTGCCGGATTTGATATATTAATTCGTCTTTGATCATCAATAATCAGAAAAAAATTGTACTTTTGCACGATGATGCAAAGTTAGGAATAAAAATTCTAATGTAGGAATGAAAATAAAGAATAATCACATATTGCTGATTTGTGTCCTTGCTCTCGCGCTCATCTGCTTCCTGAGCGTGGACAAGCCGATCCACTTTCAGCACCAACAGGCAATCAGAGAGTATGCCGTGAAGGAGCGTCTCTTGAAAATACGCACGGCAGAAGAACGCTATAAGAAGGCAACGGGAGCCTACACTGGCGACTTCACGCTTCTGGTCAAGAGAGGACTGCTTGCCGATTCCTTGCAGTATATTCCATATTCTAGCGGAAAGAGATTTTCACTGACAGCCTCTACGCAGATTATGAAGTCTGGCAAGCAAATCCCCTTGATGGAATGTGATGCCAATTACGAAGACTATCTTCAAGGATTAGACCCAAATAGCATTGACAACCTGATCCAGGAAGCAAACGAGAGTGGACGATTTCCAGGACTGCGCATTGGGGATATCAATACCCCTAACAACAACGCGGGTAACTGGGAATAAACAAAAACGCGACTAAAGCACGAAATTGATATGGAAAACATCGACCATCCTATTCGCAAGACCCCCCGTAAGACGATACGAGTTGCCAAGAATTCGCTGGCATTTGCCATTGTTGACGAACGCGCCGAGGCAGGCGTCAACTACGAGCCCTACATTACCAAGAGCGGTATCTCCTTGCCGGCTAACCTACGTGAAGCCTTCAAGACAGCAGAGCTGCTCTTGCATGATAATCAACGGGCGCTGGTCATGATCGACGCCCCCGTTCTGATGATTCCCATCGAAGAATACGACGCACATCAACAAGAAGAATTGTATGTGCATTCTTTCCCTGAAACGGAAAAGAGTGCCATCCTCAGCAATCCCCTTCCCGCCTTGAATACAGTAGCCGTTTTCAGCATGAACAAAGACCTGAAGTTGGTCATTGATGACCATTTCCCTGACGTAAAGGTCATCTCGCTCATGCAAACGGTATGGAACTATTTCCATCAACGTAGCTTTACGGGTGTCAGGCGCAAGCTCTACGGATATTTTCATGACAACAAGTTGGAGATCTCGTCTTTCGACAAGAACCGGTTTAAGTTTTGCAACTGTTTTGAAGCTGCTCATTCCCGCGACGCAGCCTATTTCTTGCTGTATGTGTGGAAGCAGTTGAACTTGGACGAGGAAAGGGATGAGATGCACATCGTTGGCACCATCCCTGACAAAGACTGGCTCTTGGAAGCTCTCAGGCACTATCTCAGGAATGTGTTCGTCATCAACCCCATTGCCGATTTCAACCGTGCGCCCATTACCAAGGTCAAGAGCATGCCCTTGGACATGATGCTATCATTTATGAAAGGATAAGAAATGAGAATCATTACCGGTATTTACAAAGGGCGGCATTTTGATATACCCCGCACATTCAAGGCTCGTCCTACCACAGATTTTGCCAAGGAGAATATCTTCAACGTATTGATGGGCTACCTTGACTTCCAAGATGCCACCGCCTTAGACCTCTTCGCGGGCACGGGAAGCATTTCCTTGGAATTGCTTTCTAGGGGGTGCTCCTCAGTCGTGAGCGTGGAAGCAGACAGGGACCATGCGCATTTTATCCGGCAGTGCATGCAGAAGATCGGGACCCATCAGCACATCCTGATCCGGGGAGATGCCTTTCGATTCATGAAATCATGCCACCAGCAATTTGACTTTATCTTTGCCGATCCTCCATATGCCCTGCCTGAGCTACCGACCATCCCTTCCTTGGTTTTTCAACACGACCTGCTGAAGCCAGAGGGAATCTTGCTCTTTGAGCATGGAAAGAAAAATGACTTCTCTTCCGACCCGCATTTCCTTGAACACCGTTCATACGGCAGCGTCAACTTCTCTATCTTCGGCCATTCCAAAGACCCCGTCAAGGATTAGCCCTTACGATAGGCCTCGATAGCCTTCTCGACCGATCCATACATCAAGAGGATTCTCCGGGCATGCCCATACTCCAATCCTAGTTCGTTTACGATCATGCGCGTGCCTCGGTCGATGAGCTTTTGATTGGTGAGCTGCATGTTGACCATCCGGTTTCCCTTCACGCGTCCCAATTGGATCATGACCGTCGTCGAGATCATATTCAAGATCATTTTCTGCCCGGTTCCTGATTTCATGCGCGAAGACCCCGTTACGAACTCAGGACCCACAATCATTTCAATGGGCACATCAGCCTCTGCCGCCAAGGGCGTGCCAGGATTACTGGTGATACACCCCGTCAGGATCCCATGCCTCTTGCACTCATGCAAGGCTCCCACGACATAAGGGGTTGTCCCTGAGGCAGCGATCCCGATGACCGTATCATTCTCATTGACACGATGCCGGAGAAGTTCCACCCAACCCCGGTTAGGGTCATCCTCCGCATTTTCCACAGCATTGCGGAGTGCAACGTCTCCCCCGGCGATCAGCCCAATGACGTGATGGGGATCCATGCCAAAGGTTGGAGGGATCTCAGAAGCGTCGAGGACCCCTAACCTACCGCTCGTGCCCGCTCCCATGTAGAAGATGCGCCCGCCCTTCTTCATCTTAGGCACGATCTGATTGACCAGCGTCTCTACCTGCGGGATGACCTTCTCGACAGCCAAAGCCACTTTCTTGTCCTCGGTGTTGATATCCACCAACAATTCGTGCACACTCTTCTCCTCCAAATGATCATAGAGGGAAGGCTGCTCCGTAATGTTCACGAAAGCCATATCAGCAAGCGTTAGATTTTTCCCGTATGATAGTCGACCAGTCCTTCCATCGGTGCCTGGATGATCCTGCCCAAGGACATTCCCTCCGCCTTGAGGGCTTTCTCCAAGGGATCGCGATAGAAATAGGCGATGGAACCATTGAATCCGATCGGCAACTGGTCCCAATGGTCATATTGCTTGACATTGCGGACGAGGAAGCTTCTGAAAGCAGTGACCACCAAGTTCTCGATACAGGGTTCCGAGAGGTTTTCTTGCAAGAAGGGCACGAAACTTGCCAGGAAGCGATTGGGCAGTTTCTGGCGGTAGACACGGTCGATGATCTCTGCCTGAGAGAGGTGGAATCGCGCATGGAAGCGCTCGCAGATAGACGCGGGCAGCTGATGCTTCAGCACATCCCCCACCAGGGTCTTCCCCAAGACGGCCCCACTGCCCTCATCGCCGAGGATAAAGCCCAATGGCGATACATTCTTCGTGATTCTCTCCCCATCATAGGAACAGGAATTACTGCCTGTGCCCAAGATGCGCACGAAGAAATCCTACATGCAGATATGCGAGGAGAAAGGATGGGAGATTGGCGTCTGTCCTCATTGCAAGTGTCAAATGAGAGTGATTGAAATTCTTGAGCCGTCATGGGCACCGCCTTCAAAAGGCACATCCTCACGTAGCGCCTGTCTGTAAGCGAGCCTTTCATAATCCGTCAAAATTCATTTCTTGGCGGACAGCCCTCATAGTGTCCATACGTGACAATATCAGTGTTTCAAAGATCGCTTTGGCACTTAGCAAAGTGCCATTTATCATAGAAGCCGTCAGTTTGCCGTCGCTGATCCGGCTTTTATTTCCACTGATGACTGCATGGACAAGTAGTCCAAAGGGGTGCGGCGTAATAAGGGAATCAACTCTGTTAAAATAGTTAAGAATTAAATTACCGAAGTATTGTTTATGCAGATATTTATATATTGTAAGTATCTCGTCAGAATATCTAAGTTTCTCGATAGCTTGGTGAAGAAGGGACATAAAAAATAGTAGCGGACAATTATCAGAATAACAGACTGATAATCTCCGCTATTTTTTCCAGACCTTCTTTGTCCTTATCATCGAAGGCATTAAGGTTGGCGCTGTCGACATCTATAACAGCAACGACATCACTGCCTTTGAAGACTGGTACGACAATCTCCGAACGTGACTTTGACGAGCATGCAATGTGACCGGGGAACTTCTCGACATCGGGAACAACGATAGCTTTCCTCAGTTCCCAAGCAGTACCACAAACGCCCTTTCCTTTCTTTATTGTGTAGCAGGCAACTGGTCCTTGAAACGGTCCAAGTTCAAGAACCCCACCTTTGACAATATAAAAGCCCACCCAGAAGTAATAGCTGAATGTCTCTTTCAATGCAGCTGCAACATTGGCTAGAGCGCCAACTTTGTTGTCAACGCCGTCAATAAGCGACTTTATCTGTGAAGTGGTCTGCCGATAAATCTGTTCTTTCTCCATCTTGAAATTTTCTATCTCTGCCTTAAGAGATTGTATGTTCTTTGCTCGATTTTTCGCTTTGGAATATGCAAAAGTACTTCAAATAATACAAAAATTAATGATGTCCGTGAGAGAATTTTTGTAATTTTGCGCCTTAAGAGAAATCTTATTCTACATAAATACAAAGCATTATGGAATATCAGGAAAGGAATAAGGAAATTATTCGCACGAGTGTTGTAGGTATAGCCGCAAACGTACTGCTTGCTGGCTTCAAGGCTGTTGTCGGAGCCATTGCCGGTTCGGTGGCAATAATAATGGATGCTGTGAACAACCTCAGTGATGCACTGTCGAGTGTGATAACAATCGTTGGCACAAAGCTCTCTGCCCGTCCTGCCGACGGTAAGCACCCGTTTGGTTATGGCCGCATAGAATACTTTTCGGCTATAGTCATTTCAATCATTGTCCTTATTGCCGGCGTGTCGTCGCTTATTGAATCGGTGAAGAAAATCTTCAACCCCACAGAACCTGATTATACAACATTCACGCTCGTTGTCATTGTTGTGGCAATACTAGTAAAGCTCGTGCTTGGGCACTATGTCAAGGCGAAGGACAAGAAACTTCAAAGCGACTCACTTATAGCTTCCGGCGCAGACGCAACGTTCGACGCCGTTGTTACACTGTCAACACTCGTATCGGCAGGCATTATGCTCATTGCCGGAATAAACCTTGACGGCATATTCGGTACACTCATTTCATTAGTCATCATCAAGGCTGGCGTAGAAATACTGGGCTCACCAATCAGCCAGTTGCTCGGAACCGGCGTTCCTCAGGAGTTGACGGATGAAATACGCAAGGAGGTTAAGGCATACCCGCAAGTGCACGGGGTGTACGACATAATCCTAAACTATTATGGTCCGAATACAATCATTGGCTCTCTGCACGTTAATGTTCTCGATACACTCACTGCAAGGGAAATCCACGGACTGGATCGTGAGATTGCTGAAGAGATGTTCTATAAACACGGCATCATCCTGACCGTTGGAATCTATGCCATAAATACCGAAGGAAAACTAGGAACTCTGCAAAAGGACGTAATGACATTTATAAACAATCAGCCGGATGTTTTGCAGTCGCATGGATTCTATTATTACTCCGACAAGAACCTCGTTACAATCGACATTATACCAAACGAATCAGTGCATGACGATAATGCCTTTGTCGAAGACATGAAGGAAAAACTCAATAAGCAATTCCCTGATTATAAGTTCAGTATCGTCATAGACCACAATTACACTGAGGAATCTTAAGACAATCTTAAGAAACTGTTAAGTCAATCTTAAGGCAAAAACGGAATATAAATGCTACATTTGCATCGTAATTAATAAAAAATAAATAAGATTTTAGATTATGGACGCAGCTAAGCAAGTTTATGATTTCATGGATAACGCCAGAGTCTTTTTCCTGGCAACGGTTGAAGGTGACCAGCCACGTGTAAGAGTCTATGGTGCCACCTTGTATTTCGAGAATAGCCTTTACATTATGGCAATGAACCACACCAATGCCATCGACCAGCTTAAGGCTAATCCTAAGGCAGAGATAGCAGCATTCAAGGGAAAGCAGCTTCGCCTTACCTGCAAGCTCGTTGAGGACAAGCGCCAGGAGGTTAAAGAGGCTATGGTTGCTAAGATGCCTTCGCTTAAAGCCATGGGAGGGGATAACTACGAAAATTGCATCATGCTGAAAGTCACTGAGGCAACAGCCACAATCTCTGACCTTGCAGGTCATAGCGACACATACACGTTTTAAGTAAGCAGAACCTCGAAGTAGAAAGAACAACAAAGATGGCAAATTACGATTTCTTCACAATCTTTGTGGGCTGCGGTCATGGATGTGATCTTGCAGCGCGTGTTTTAGCAAGGGCTGGCAAGCACGTTGCCGCCGTTGAGCGTGACCTTTGGATGGGTACCTGTACAAACTATGGCTGTAATGCCAAGATTCTACTTGACGGACCGTTTGAGCTGACAACGGCAATGGAAAATTACCGTCAGTTGGGAATCTTCGACAAGGTGCCACAGGTGAACTGGGAAAAACTCATGCAGTATAAGATCCCATACATTGATGCTTACAAGCCGATGACCAAATCCTCTATGGAGGAGAGTGGCTGTGTTTGCATTCATGGAAATGGAACCTTGAAAGATGCCCACACTGTGGTTGTCGACGGTAAGGAATACACTGCTGAATACATAGTTCTTGGTCCGGGCGAGCGTGACAACAAACTCGAAATTCCTGGCAAGGAGTTCATTCATGGCAGCCGTGACATGCTCAGCATTGAGCACATGCCACACCGTATCGTGTTCATCGGTGCAGGTATCATCTCCATGGAGTTTGCTTCTATGGCTGTAGACCTTGGAAGTGAGGTAACAGTTATCGACCACGGTGACCATGCTCTAAAGGCATATCCAAGAGAGTATGTTGAAGAGGTCGTAAAGTCAATGGAGAAGAAGGGCGCACAGTTTAAATATAACGAAGACGTGTGTGCCATAGAGAAGACAGCAACAGGCTTGAAGGTCAAGACCAAGAGCGGTTTTGAGGTTGAGGCTGACTATGTTCTTGAGGCTACGGGTCGCCCTGTCAACTATGAAGGTCTGGGACTTGAGAAGTTGGGTATTGAGGCAGGTCCTCGCGGCATTAAAGTCGACGACCATCTGCGCACTTCGGTAAATAATATCTTTGCTACCGGCGACGCGATAGAAAAGCGTATCCCAAAGCTCACACCAACAGCTTTGTTTGAAAGTCAGTATATCGCCGACCTGCTTCTCGGCAAGACCGACAAGCCAATCAGCTATCCAGTAGTACCAAACCTCGTGTTTACCTTCCCACGTATTGCACAGGTGGGCGTACCTCTTGACCAGGCAAGAAAAGACAGCAAATATCGTGTCGTTGATATACCTATCGGTCAGGCTATGCTCTTCAACACTCACCATGAGACCGATGCCAAGTTGGCTTACATCTTCGACAAGGAGAGCAATCTTCTCGTCGGCGCTGCTGCCATCGGTGCTGATGCTGGCTCATGGATTGACGTACTGTCACTCGTCATTTTCAATAAGATGACCAAGGATCAGTTTGCTTATTACATCTACGCTTTCCCTAAGAGGACAAGCACTCCACTGATAATTCTAGGACAGATTTGGTAAGCAATCTTAAGACAATCTTAAGAAACAGTTAAGGTAATCTTAAGCATCTTTGCAGTGAAAGTCCGTACCTTTGCATCGTCAAAAAGAAAATGACGAATATAAACATTAAAATAAGAAAATAATTATGGATAAGGAAAAATCAATCAAGGCTTTACAGTTCTTCGTAACAGAGTTGTCAAACGGTGCTTTTGCCCATATGGTTCAGGGCAAGCAGTTCGAATCTCTGGGCTTCACAAAGCTGGCTGAGAAATATTCAGGCCACTATCAGGAGGAGATGCAGTGGGTTGACAAGTTCATCGCTCGCATCCTCGATCTCGGAGGTGATGTTAAACTCGAGGATCGCAAGGGTCGTGAGGTTGTAAAGAACCCTATTGACTACCTCAAGGCTGATCTTGACATTCAGAAGCAGGGCGTTGATATGCTCTATGGTTGCGTAGCTCAAGTAAGCGATGATCCTACTACTCACGACCTGATGAAGGCTTACCTCGCTGATGAGGAGGAAGACCTCTACTGGGATGAGGAGCAGCTGGATCTCATCAAGCTGATTGGCGAGCAGAACTGGCTCATCAAGCAGATGTAAGTAGCAAAAAGACAAAAGTTATCTGGAACCATAGTAATGGTGACAGAGTCTAAGGGAGTTGAAAGACGTGATAAATAGCTTCACCGAACGCATCTCCCGCTAATAAAAAGCGCAAAGACACGAAGCCGAAGGGTAAATGTCCTTGCGTTTAATTTTATCAAGTAATCCATGACAAAAATACTAATAGTAGAGGACGAGCCAGGCATCTACACTTTCCTCAAGGAAGGTCTTATCGATGAAGGCTATGACACGCTTGTTGCCACTGACGGCAGTGAGGCACTGCGCGCCTTTGCCGACTGGAAACCAGACTTGGTGCTTCTCGACTGGATGCTGCCCACTATGGATGGCATCGAGGTGTGCCGCAGTATCCGGGAGACTGATGTGACGACTCCCGTACTCTTCCTCACAGCGAAGGACGGAGTAGAGGACACTATCAAAGGACTCCGCACCGGTGCCAACGACTATATCAAGAAGCCTTTCTCATTCGAGGAGCTCGTGGAGCGCATCAAGATTCACTTCCGCAACCGACAGCAAGATGATATTCTCCGGTTGGGCGACATAACCGTCAATCTCACCACTCATCAGGTGCAAGCCCACGACAAGGATGTGCAGCTGACAGGACGTGAATATGACCTGCTGGTTTATTTCATCCGGAACAAAGACCATGTCTGCTCACGCAAGGATATTATAAAGGACGTGTGGGGCATCGACTTCCAATACGACACAGGAGTCATCGACGTGTTCATGAATGCTTTGCGCAAAAAGCTTGGCATGAATGCCGACGGCTATATCAAGACTATCCGTGGCGTAGGCTTCATCGCCACAGACAGGTAACTCCACAAAATATGATCCGCCTATGACCAACGATATTGACAAGAAAGAACAGGAACACCTGCAGGATGATATCGCCCGCAAGATTATTGTCCAGGGCGGTCTGTGTGCCCTTATTCCATGTTCCATAACCATGGGTATTAACCTTTATGCCTTCCATCTGTTGGCTTTGGGACGTATTCAGCATCCCACAACATGGATGATAGGTTTACTGATGATGCAGGCTGTGTTCTCCGTCCTCATCTTTGTGTGCCTCTATTTTATCGCCCGCGACGTGGCTCGGCAGAGCATCAGGCCCTTGCAGGAGTCGCTGGCGCGAGAGCGGCAGTTCACCAGCTATGCATCGCACGAATTGCGCACACCACTGGCGGTTATCAAGGGCTCCTTGGAGGTGCTCATCCGTAAACCGCGGGCTCAGGAGGAGTACGAGCGGAAAATCAAGGAGAATATAGGGGTGGTGGACAACATGAACCGCATGGTGGACAACATGCTCATGCTCACACGCGCCGACAGCCCGCACTTCCGGCTGACTCCCACTGACATCAATATACACGAGCTGTTCAGTGAGACTATCAGTGCCTATTCCAACCAAATCATTCGCAGGGGCTTGCACATCACGATGAACGTCGCGCCCAATGAACTCACCATCAACGCCGACCGCAATGCGTTGGGCGTCATCGTGGGCAACCTCATCTCCAATGCCACGAAATATTGTGATGAACGTGGTGAGATAAAGCTTTCTGCCTACCGGCAGGACGGCCACACGCTGATGGTGTTCTCCAATACCGGGCGCGGCATATCGACGGCGGAATGCGAGAAAGTCTTCGACAAGTTCTATCGTTCCATCTCCACCGGCCATCAGCAGGTCAAGGGGTTTGGACTTGGTCTCGCCGTGGTGCGTCGGTTCGCCAGTCTGATTGGTGCCGATGTTCATTTTGACAGTTGTCCAGAAGGACCGACGACAGTTAGCGTAGA
>CAJLYG010000062.1 GCA_905210845.1 uncultured Prevotella sp. | reverse complement strand
ACATGCGGGGCAGTGAGACCGTCGACTATGTCAGACGGATCCGTGACCGTTGGGCGCAATACCGTGGTGTGGCTAAGCCCGGGAGTGGTATGATTGGTCCTGTGGGCCCTATGGTCCCGCACCGAGCCAAGCGGAAGTACAGGTTCCACGTGTAAGGATCCCGACGAGTGATCTACAGAACTCCTTTTGAAGAAGGCAGTTCATAGTGGTAGATATCCCTTCTGACTGCCATCTTCAAGGATCGTGCCAGTGCCTTGAAGATGCCTTCGATCTTATGGTGCTCGTTTTCGCCCTCGGCACGGACATGGAGGTTCATCTTGGCAGCATCGCTCAGGCTCTTGAAGAAATGCAGGAACATTTCCGTGGGCATCTCCCCAATTTTCTCCCGATGGAATTCCGCGTCCCAAACGAGCCAAGGCCTTCCACCGAAATCCAAGGCTACTTGACAGAGACAATCATCCATCGGAAGGCAATAGCCATACCGTTCAATTCCCCGTTTGTCGCCTAAGGCTTTCAAGATACATTCTCCCAAAGCCAAAGCTGTGTCTTCGATGGTATGGTGCTCGTCGACATAAAGGTCTCCTTTCGTGTGGATCGTGAGGTCCATCATCCCATGCTTGCTGATTTGTTCCAGCATGTGGTCGAAGAACCCTAGTCCTGTGGAGATATCGCTCTTACCCGTTCCATCCATATTGATCCTGACATATACGTCAGTCTCCTTGGTGGTTCGCCTGATCTCGGCAATGCGCTCGCCAGCGAAAAGGATTTCTGCGATCTTGTCCCATGTCATGCCTTCCTTGCCAAGGATAAGGGCCTTGCAACCGATATTATCAGCTAACTGGCGATCACTGTCCCTGTCCCCGATGACAAAGCTATTTTCAATGTCATATTTCGGATGGTTCAAGTAATCCTTTAACATTCCCGTTCCAGGCTTCCGCATGGGTGAATGGTCTTCCGGGAAATGGCGGTCGATGAGTTGGTCGTCGAAAGTAATGCCTTCTCCCTCCAAGGTCTGGAGGATAAAACGATGCACGGGCCAGAATGTTTCTTCGGGGAAGGATACCGTCCCTAAGCCGTCCTGGTTGCTGACCATCACAAATTTGAAGTCAAGGTGTTGCCGGATAAATCCCAGGTTCTTGAATACGCCCTTCGTGAATTTCAGTTTTTCGAAAGAGTCGACCTGTTCGTCAGCCGGTTCTTCAATCAATGTTCCATCGCGATCGATGAACAGTATCTTTTGCTTCTTCATGAGATGGATGCTGATATGGATTTATTTTCGAAATCAAGGTGCTGCTCTAATTTCAATTCCTTGCGTTCCTTTTCCAATGCCTCGATGGAACCATACGCATAATACAGGACGAAATAGTACCAGATATACAGGAATGCGTCGATGAAGATGGTAAGGACCGTGACCGCGATGACACCTGCGAAGAAGCCACTTGGGGCACCATTGGGATCTCCGTCGAGCATGCCTAACTGGTTGAGGACCTGTGCTGTCAGGATGATCGAGAACGGAATGAACAGGATGGATGACAGGACGATGATGATCAGCATGGAGATGAAGTTCGTGATCAGCAGGAATCCCCAGTGCCTCCATCCTTTCCGATAGTCCTTGGTCACGGCATCCTTGAGCCTTGAAGTTTCACCGACGAGGTACTTAACGAAAGAAAACTGCAAGGGGAGGACTGCCACGAAAATAGCAATCAACAAGACAATGGCCGCGATAGAGCTGGCAGCCATCTTCCCGATCGTAGCCGATTTCCCTGCCATTTGCCCCATATACAAGACTGTACCTCCAGCGAACAGGAAGTAAAAAAGGATTCCCGCTCCCATGAAAATACAGGTTAGGATGGTACATCGCTTCAGATTCTTTCGGATCGGAAGTCCGTTCAGCAGGCACTGCAGGCGTGCCATGAACCAGATGTCAGCTAAGATCTCTCCCACAAACAGGCATCCTATCAGGATGAGGGTCGTCCATGGCTTTGCCATGCCAGCATCATGGATTCCCTTGTCAGGTAGATAAACCAACACAAGACCCGTCGTAATCACAGCCCAAAGCAGTGAGGGCAGCCACATCTTCTTAAAGATAGACTGTAAGTTCGTGCTGAACAGCAGGTAGGCTGCTTTGATACATCCAGAAAAACTCCTCCCTTTATATAATTCTGTTTCCATTGTCGTATATCTATTTTATGATGATCTTCTTCTAAATTCCGCGCAAATGATGGCTGTGGCGATGGCCACATTCAGGCTGTCAGCTGTCTTCCGTCCTTCGGGGAAGTTGGGGATGAGTAGCCGATGGTTTACCCTTTGTCGTATATCGGGTGAGATGCCATTCCCCTCATTTCCCATGATGATCAGCCCATAGGATGTCAGAGCTTGCTGATAGATATCTTCTCCATCCAACAAGGTACCGTACATCGGATAGCCCTCAGGCAAGGAACCGATGAAGGAGGGAAGGTCTGTATATTGTACCTTGACCCTTGCCATGCTTCCCATGGTGGCCTGGACAACCTTGGGATTATAGATGTCGGCGGTATCCTTGCTGCAATAGATGTCCTCAATGCCAAACCAGTCGGCAATGCGGATGATGGTTCCCAAGTTCCCAGGGTCTTGCACGCCGTCCAAGGCCAGGCTAAGTGTGTCTGGATGAAACGTGGGGGTATTGTCAAATTGTGGGAAGACGGCTAACACCTGTTGTGGGTGCTGTAGGAAACTCAACTTTTGCAATTCGTCCTCCGTGACCACTTGGCACAGATCTCCATGCTGGGGATGGGCACGTAACCATTCTTCGGTCGCGAAAAGAGATACGGGAGGCATGGTTTCTATCAGGTCACCGACGACCTTAGGGCCTTCTGCCACGAAGACTTTCTCCTCTTTCCGGGTCTTTTTCTGCTCCAAGGAATGGATGTACTTGATTTTTGCCTTACTGATCATATTGCTCTATTGATATGCAAAAATACGAATTTTAGATGATAAACAAAGGAAGTGGAGGAATAATTTAGCAAACTTTGTTTTGAAATTTACATGATTTACCTTATCTTTATGGTTAACACCATGAAGATACGCTGCATCTCGGAAATAAAAATAAACTTTCGTTTCTTTTGTATTTCTCTCGATTTGCAGTATCTTTGCAAGCAAATGAGAGTTGAGTTGAAAATTCCGACAACCCCTGCGACGGGTCATCATGCAATTGTCCGTTACTTTCTTTCTGGCATAGCCTGCGCTTTGTTCGTACTGATCATCGGCGCATGCTCTGCGACCAAGTTCGTCCCGGATGAGAAGTATATGCTGGAAAAGGTACAGATCAAATCTGACACGAAGCGTTTCGACCCTTCTGTCCTCCAGCCTTATATCCGCCAAAAGGCAAACTCGAAGTGGTTCTCTCTCTTCAAGATCCCTTTGGGTACCTATGCGTTGGCAGGAACGGACACGACGAAATGGATTAACAGAACCTTAACCCATATTGGGCAGAAACCGGTCGTCTATGACACGGTACAGGCGAGGCTTTCGTGCGAGGATCTCAAGACGGCCATGCAGAACATGGGATATATGAACTCGTCGGTCACCCTTGAGACAAAGATCAAGGGGAAAAAGCTCAAGGCGATCTATATCCTCCATCCCGGAGAACCTTATTATATCCATCACATCAAATATGACATACAAGACACGGCAATCGCCCGTATCCTCGACTTGGAGAATCCTAAGGCGCAAGGGCTCCACCCGGGTACCAAGTTCACTGTCGAGCAATTGGATGAGGAGAGGAAAAGGATCACGAAGGTCCTGAATGACAATGGATATTATCGGTTCCACAAGGACTTCATACAGTATAGTGCGGATTCCACGCAGTCGAAGGAGGGCGTGAACATCATCTTGCACCTATTGAAATACCGACCTACCAATGACAGCCCAGCGACGAATCACCCAAAATATTATATCAACAAGATCAATTACCTCAGTGGCGACAGCGACCGTATCCACTTGCGGCGGAAGGTCTTGGAACGAACGACTGCCATTACCGTTGGGCAACCGTTCAGCTCTTCCGACTTGCAGAAGACCTATAATAACTTCGCCAGATTGCAGGATGTGAAATTCACGAGTATCCATTTCTCCGAGCATCCTGACTCTACATTGCTTGATTGTGACATCCAGATCAGCACTAACAAGCCATCCACGATTTCCTTTCAGCCCGAAGGGACCAATACCGCAGGTGATTTAGGGGCGGCAGCGTCCCTGACTTATGAGAATCGGAACCTCTTCCGGGGAAGTGAGACCTTCAGCATTGAGCTGCGTGGGGCGTTTGAGGCGATCACGGGACTGGAAGGCTATTCCAACCAAAACTACGAGGAATACAGCATCGAGAGCAAGCTCGCCTTTCCTTGCTTGGTCGCACCATTCCTGTCCCGTAACTTTATTAAGAACGTCAATGCTACTTCCGAGTTGTCATTGGCCTGGGACTTACAGAATCGACCTGAGTTCCATCGGCGCGTTTTCTCCGCAGCGTGGAGGTATCGATGGAATGAGCCGCGCAAGAACCGTTCTTATCGGATCGACCTGCTGGACATGAACTATGTCTATATGCCATGGATCAGTGAAACATTCAAGCACGATTACTTGGATAGTGTCAGCAACCGGAATGCCATCCTTCGGTATAACTATGAAGACTTGTTCATCATGAAAACAGGATTTGGCATTACCTATAATAATAATGTGGATGCCATCAAGGCTAACTTCGAGACAGCCGGGAATGTGCTGAACGCGTTTTCCCATCTCTTGGGGAGCTCGAAGAACGAGAACGGGCAATATACTTTGTTTAATATTGCCTACGCACAGTATGTGAAGTTTGACTTCGACTACACCCACCTTATCCGTTTTGATGCCCATAATGCCTTGGCACTGCACGCCGACTTAGGTATTGCCTATCCTTATGGGAATAGTACGATCCTTCCCTTTGAGAAGCGATATTTCTCTGGAGGTGCCAACTCCGTCCGTGGTTGGGGAGTCAGGGAACTCGGGCCGGGAAGCTTTAAGGGTTCTGACGGAACCATTGACTTCATCAACCAGACTGGAGATGTGAAGTTAGACTTGAACGCCGAGATGCGTACCTTCCTCTTTTGGAAGTTCTATGGGGCGGCATTCGTGGATGCAGGAAATATCTGGACGATCCGCAATTATGCCGAGCAACCAGGAGGGCAGTTCAAATGGGATCAGTTCTATAAGCAGATTGCAGTTGCGTATGGATTAGGACTCAGGTTGAATTTCGATTATTTTATCTTGCGGTTTGACTTTGGCATGAAAGCCATTAACCCGGCTTATGAGAACGAGAAGGAGCATTACGCCATCTTCCATCCCGATTTCAGTCGTGATTTCTGTTTCCACTTTGCGGTAGGTTTGCCTTTTTAGTGCTTCTCCCAACGTGGTAAACCTTTCAGGTCAATTCGCCATTGTTCATTGCGGTAGAGGAGAGGGAGGCTATATCGGTCTTCCATGATGACTTGCGCGGGCTTGCCGATGGTATCCATCCTGACATAATTCCTGACGGTCAGATCTATGGAGGCAACAGAGTCGTTGTCAGCATAATGGATCTCACCCAATTCAATGGATGCTCCTTCCTCTCGGTTCCTCAAAATCTCTATGTCTTCGGGGTGGACATTCGATGCCGCAAAACGCAGCCACGCCCTTGATGCGGGCGTGCAATAGGGGATGGCTTGCTCAAACTGCCAGTTATAATAGTGGGTGGCAAAGGAGTCGACATCCTCCTTCAATTGTCGCTCGCTGCCCTGTTGCCCACATGATACCATGAGGAAAAGCAGACCTATGGCGACATATTTCAGACGATTAATTTTCATGTTTAATGTTTAAATTTGGACAAAGGTACTCAAAATACTTTGTAATGTCACAGGATTTGCTTAATTTTGTCATAAATTTGAACGATAGATGCTGAGATTTATTTGCTTCGGTAGTGGCAGTAGTGGTAATTGCTATTTCCTTTTTACTGAGACCGATGGACTCCTGATCGATGTGGGAGTTGGACTGAGACGGTTGAAGAAACATTTCGACGAGTATGGCTTGAAGATGTCAAGCATCAAGCATATCTTGATCACCCATGATCATGCCGACCATGTCCGGTCGGTGGGGAGCCTGAGCATGAAATACCAATTGCCGGTATATGCCACGAAGAAAGTGCACGAAGGCATACGGGAGAATTTCTGCGTCAAGAAGAAAATCGACCCGTCCTTAGTGCGTGTGATAGAGAAAGGATCTTCCTTGAAGGTAGGGGAATTCACGGTAACCTCTTTTGATGTCCCTCATGACAGCAAAGACAATGTGGGCTATAAGATAGAATACGGTGATATCGTATTCTGCCTGATCACGGATGCGGGGGAGATCAAGCCTCATATGCAAGAGTTTATCAGTGATGCCAACTATTTGGTGATAGAGGCAAACCACGATGAGGAAATGCTCAGGAATGGTCCTTATCCCCGTACATTGCAAGACAGGGTGAGGGGGAAGTATGGGCATCTGAGCAACCATGAGTGCGCGCAGGCACTGATTGGATATGCCACCCCAAAGTTGAAACATGTCTGGTTGTGCCATTTGAGTGACCATAATAACCATCCGGAGCTTGCCAAGCTGACCGTGGAGAGTGATTTGCATGAAAAAGGGATTGTCGTGGGGAAGGACTTCTTGTTGGATGTGCTCAAGAGGCAGGCTCCTTCTGGCATCTACGAACTGAAATAACAGCCCACCTTGTATAACTGAAAGAGGAGGAGGGAAGGGCTTGCACTGCATAGGTTCTTCCTCCAACATGCTCTCATCATCAGGAAAAACCTCACATAGATGGCATCAAAATGGGTCCTTTCCAGGAAGTGTACGATGTCCAGCAGCCTCGAATAGCCATGTAGTTCTTTTCTGAAGGACTTCAAGGTACGGATGCCTTCTTCCGTCTTTCTCAGGAAATCCTCGTTCCCCTCGAAGTCTGCGAAGCCGACGGGATTATGGATATAGGCAATCGTGACCTGGCTTTCTTGCAGTACCTTCCCAAAAAGCACGTCCTCATATCCATACTTCGTAAGGCGTTCATCAAAGGGATGGGCTAACATGACGGCGCTGGAGATCATGAAGTTGGCAGTGCTGAAATGCTGATAAGGTGATGTCTGCCGCTGGGTTCTGTCTCTTTTCTTGCTCGCCTTGCTTTCATAACGATACCTGAGATTACCTTTCCAGTGGTCACCATCCCCCATTACCTTGTATCCTCCGCAGGTCACGGACAAGGAAGGGTCAGCATCGAGATAATGTTTCAGGAACTGTGGGGAGCAGATGACCATGTCGCTATCGATGAAGAGTAGCCAACGGTAGCGTGCTATCTTCGCCAATTGGTTGCGGATCGCCGCCCTGCCCGAATTGACCTTGTTCTCGATATAATGGCAGTGGGCAATGACATTGATCCCACGGTTGTGCCGGATGGTTCCCATATCGGTCGAGCCATCATCCCCCACGAGGATCTCAAACGTCAAGCCCTCGACTTGGAGTGCCTGTCTTGACAGGTCCTGTACCATTTCCACGCATGCATGGTTATAAGTGGGGATGAGTATGGAGACCTCGGATTTCATTCCTTTTTGAGTTCTTCTTTCAAGAATTTCCCCGTGATGCTTTCCTTGCATTGGGCAATCTCTTCCGGTGTCCCTTCACAGACGAGGTTCCCACCCCGGTCACCCCCTTCCGGTCCGAGGTCGATGACATAGTCCGCGCACTTGATCACATCCATGTTATGCTCGATGATCAGGACGGAATGTCCTCTTTCTATC
Organism: uncultured Prevotella sp.; assembly: GCA_905210845.1. Taxonomy (GTDB): domain Bacteria; phylum Bacteroidota; class Bacteroidia; order Bacteroidales; family Bacteroidaceae; genus Prevotella. The sequence goes on along the minus strand of CAJLYG010000062.1, from coordinate 7,085 downwards.
AGGGCATCGAAGGCATGGAGCAGTTTCTTGATGTCATGGAAGTGCAGGCCAGTCGTGGGTTCATCAAAGATGAAAAGGGTAGGCTCAGCTACTTCCTGTCCGATATAGTACGCTAACTTGACACGTTGGTTTTCTCCTCCAGACAAGGTAGAAGAGTTTTGCCCTAATTTGATATAGCCCAATCCCACTTCTTCTAAGGGAGCCAACCTGTTGACAATGACCTTTTGGTGATGAGCACCAAAGAACTCGATCGCTTCCGAGACCGTCATGTTCAACACGTCGTTGATATCCTTCCCATCATATTTGACATCCAAGATCTCCCGCTTGAACCGTTTGCCATGGCATGCCTCGCACTCTAATACCAGGTCGGCCATGAATTGCATTTCCACCGTGATGACACCGGCTCCCTTGCATTCCTCGCAGCGTCCTCCCTCCGCATTGAAAGAGAAGTATTGCGACGTATATCCCATTTGCTTGGCCAAGGGCTGTTCGGCAAAGAGCTGCCGGATGGCATCATAGGCCTTGACATAGGTAGCAGGATTGGAGCGCGTGCTCTTGCCGATGGGGTTCTGGTCGACGAACTCCACATGGTGGATATCCTTCCAGTTACCCTCCAACGACTGGTACTCCCCAGGGAAATCGGCGACCTCATCCAAGTGTCTTTTCAAGGCTGGGTATAGGATTCCCTTGATCAAAGTAGATTTCCCACTGCCACTGACGCCCGTGACGACGGTCATGACATTCAATGGGATCTTCACGTTGATGCCCCTGAGGTTGTTCATCCGTGCCCCTTTCAGCTCAATGCACTTATTCCATGTGCGCCGTGAAGTCGGAACGTCGATGGTCTCCACGCCGGTCAGGTATTTGACGGTATAGCTGTTGGGATATTTCTCCAGGGATTCCTTCGTGATTTCCGATGCTTTTCCCTGAAAGACCACTTCCCCTCCTAAGCGCCCGGCCTTAGGACCGATGTCGATCAGATAGTCGGCAGCTCTCATGATCTCCTTGTCATGTTCCACCACGATCACCGTATTCCCTAACGATTGCAGTTCTTTCAAGACATGGATCAACAGTCCTGTGTCGCGACTATGCAGTCCGATGCTGGGCTCATCCAAGATATAGAGTGAACCGACCAGTGAGCTTCCTAAGGAGGTGGTCAGGTTGATACGCTGGCTTTCGCCACCAGACAAGGTGTTAGACATCCGGGTCAGGGTCAGGTATCCTAATCCAACGTCCAACAGGAACTGCAACCTGTTGTTGATCTCCGTCAGCAACCGTTTCGCAACCTCTTGATCATGAGCATCTAATTGCAGTTCTTTGAACCATTGCTTAAGGTTGACAATCGGCATCTCCACTAAGTCGGTGATGCTCATCCCACCAATCTTCACCCAGGTAGCCTCCTTCTTCAAGCGGGTCCCATGGCAGGTAGGACAAGTTGTCTTGCCCCTGTACCGGCTCATCATCACCCTGTATTGGATCTTGTATTGGTTCTCTTTCACCATTTGGAAAAAGGCATCGATGCTCACCTGTTCGTGGATGTCCTTGTTCTTCTCTGACGGAAGACCATGCCAAAGCATGTCTTTTGCCTTTTGCGAGAGTTGGTAATAGGGAGTGAAGATCGGGAATCCATCTTGGGAAGCCCGCCTGCAGAACTCTGTCTTCCAAATCCCCATCTTATCCCCATGCCAGCATTGTACGCATCCGTCATAAACGCTCAGCGTGGAATCTGGGATCACTAATTTCTCGTCAATGCCGATAACCTTGCCGAATCCCTCACAAGTAGGGCATGCGCCAAGAGGGGAATTAAAGGAGAACATATTGTCGTTCGGCTCTTCAAACTTCATTCCGTCAGCCTCGAACCGGGTAGAGAAATCATAGGTAATGCCGGAGGGCAGGAACATGAGCTTGCACTCCCCATCGCCTTCGTACATCGCGGTCTCGGCAGAGTCGATCAACCTGGACACAGCGTCCTTGGCATCGTCTACCGACATTCTGTCGATCAAGAGGTAGATGTCCTTGGCATTTAAGGTGTTGAGGTCCTGGTGGGCATCCATGAAATCCTCAATCCTCACGAACTCCCCTTTATAGCATAGCCTGGCATATCCTTCCTGGATATCCATTTCCAATTGTTTCTGCAGCGACCTGCCTTCCATGACATGGAGAGGAGCCAAGACAACGAACTTTGTTCCCTTTGCATATTGCTGCGTGCACTTCACGATATCCTCTGTGGAATGTTTCTTGACCTCCTGCCCGGAGATCGGGGAGAAGGTCTTGCCGATCCTTGCATAGAGCAACTTCAAGTACTCATAGATTTCCGTGGAAGTGCCGACCGTGGAGCGGGGATTCCTCGAGTTGACCTTCTGCTCAATGGCAATGGCTGGTGGCAAGCCCTTGATAAAGTCACATTCCGGCTTGCTCATCCTTCCTAAGAACTGCCGGGCGTATGAGGACAGGGATTCTACGTACCTGCGCTGCCCCTCCGCATAGAGCGTGTCGAAAGCCAAGGATGACTTGCCCGAGCCACTGAGCCCTGCGATGACAATGAATTGATTGCGAGGTATCTTCAAGCTGATGTTCTTCAGATTGTTTACCCTCGCTCCTTTTACCTCAATATATTGGTCCATGTTTTATTCCTTTGTTGAAGTTACAAATTTACTTCAAATCTGGCAATATACAAAATAATCTCTTCTTATTTTTGTGTTTTCCTCTTTTCTCCTTACCTTTTATGGGGCACAGAACGAAGCGTATATGAGTCGGTCGGCTGAAAAATGGGTGAGAGGTTTGTGTTTCAACGAGTTAGGTGTGTGTGGCTGAAATGATGGCGTAAAACGAAGCGTTTACATAGGCTTACATTTGGTTTATTTTGGGGGCTTGTTGAGGCTCTTGTGGTTTACATGGGGCTTACGGGTGGTTTATATTGCGTTTCTGTTGGTGGCTGGTGTTGTGTTGGGGTGGGGTAGAATGGTGGCTGAGGCCACTTTTTTTATGTTGTTTTTGAAATTTGATAATGCGAAATTATTCCATATAATGATTATTTGGTATATTTGCAGAAATAAAACAAGAGAATATGGCAAAGGTAATACATGTGCATCTGCTGCACAATATAGATGGAACGAGGCGGAAGGACTGGTACTTTAGCAGCATTTCCGCGGTTTATACGGTTTTGACGGCTGAACAGATCGGCGCAACGAAGAATTATTTGCTTCATGCAGGGCTGTCTGGCAATGGTACATTATGCACGAAACGCGCTATAATCAAGCAATCTACGCTTATTTCATGCTCTCGTGGGGCAGATGATTAGACTGATGTTTTTATGGCGTTAGAACGCAAATAAAAGGCCGTTTGTACGGTCGTGGGAAAGGAGGTCATTTGGCCTCCTTTTTTTATGTCCGAAAATGGCGAAAAATGGGAATGGGGTTACTATTGGGGTTACAGATAGGGGTTACATTTTCGGAAATTAGGGGTTACACATTCGGGGTTTTCGGGGGTAGGATAGAGGGGGAGGGAAAAGGATAGTTTTAAGGGATAGGGTGGGGGAAACTACCCATTTGTGATATTGGTAAAATGGGCGCGAATCGGGCTAAAACCTTGTATTTATGAGGCTTCTTACATGGAATGAGCCTCGAAAGAGGGGGTACACCCCTCCAAACGGGGTTATAATGGGGTGGAGGGGCATACGTTTGGTGTTACGGCTTGCCACCTATTATAAAGTGAAATGGGTTTACCCGGCACTTGCAATATTTGAAGTGTCGGCATCCGATACATGCTTTTCTTTTTCAATAGTCATTTGTCGTATTTGTTCTTTTAACCGTCCTATTTCTTCTGCCTGTTCGCGAATGGTGGTGTCTTTGTCTTTTATGAGTTCAAGGAGTGGTGTAAAAGTTTTATCTTGTACAAGTGGCTTTTCTTCTGTTTCCTCCTGAGTGTCTGGTAATTTACTTTTTAGGTCTTCGTCGTCAATCCAGATTTTGGGCTTTATAGATGATGCACGGAAGATGTTGTCTCCACGACTCATAAGTAACCAGTCCGGAGAGACATTATATAAATCGCACATAGTGGCAATCATATCCGTCCCTGCTTTCATCCTTCCATTCAGAATTTCTGAAAACTTGGCGGGTTTGATGTTTAGGGACTCCGCTAATGCAGTCTTGTTTGGTATCAACTGCTTGGCTAATATGGCGGTAGTGGCCAAGATGAATCGGTGGTTTATCTCGTCTTTTGTTAATATTCTCTGAAATAACTCCATATATTCTGAATTTTATTTTGGTGGATTACAGAAATTCTGTATCTTTGCACCATGTTAATAATTTAACAAGCGGCCAAAGGTACGAAAAAAGGCCGAGAATAACGAAAATTAAGAATTAAAGAATATGAACGACAACGAATTAAAGGAGTGGCAGACGCAGAGCGTGAAGCACAAGGTGGCAATGGTTCTGATAATGGATGGTGTTAGTTTCAGCTATACAGAAGAGGACGGCATCGTATTTACAGCACCAGAATGTTATGTGGTGAGGTTGATAAGACGGCTGATGTCCTGCTACGGATGTAGCGTTAGACCGAAGATAAACGAGGTAAAATGATTGCAGGATAACACGGAGACCCTGGGTGCTGCACTGGATAGTCAGCCACCGCACTGGATAGTCGGCAGGGTTGGCCTCGGATGACCGCGGGAAAGACCGCAGGAGTGGCAGGTTTGCCGTGCGCTGGATAGCCATGTGGGGTTCGACTCCCCAAGCTCCACCAATATGTTAATAATTAAAAAAAGTGAAATATGAAAAAGTACATTCATGTAACAAAAGAGGTTCGCGAGCACCTAATGAAAATCTTCGGTGTTTCCTCTGTAATGGTATGGAAGGCTCTGACTTTTGAGAGTGAAAGCACACTTGCCAACAAGATACGCAAGGCAGCCTTTGAAAATTTCGGCATATTGATGAACGAGTTGCCAGCGATGGAAACATTCCATGACTATGATGGCTATATGCGACAATATTTGCCAAATGGGGCAATGTTGGAATTTTGCCGTAATGACAATAGCGGAGACGTCTTCTTCAAAGGTGTGAAAGTTAAGCATTATGAGCAGGTTATGTTCTCGGATATTGAGAATATCCAAAAGTTTGCAAGTGAATTAAGATAAGGGAGGCAGAATTATGGAGTACCACGATAACAGACTTTGCATCTCGATGCGGGAACTTGTGGATGGCGGTGTAATGACAGTGCCAAACTACAAGCAGCTCTCTGCACGCGGTCGCATAGACATTGTGCGTCGTGGTGGAAGAGGCGGCTATGCGCTCATCGCGGTTAGCAGTCTGCCCGATGCTTATCAAGACAAACTCAAGGAGATTTATCCGGACCCGTCGCTTGAGGTGCTGCTTGCCTGGCTTGATGCCAACTACGAGGTGGACCAGGCAGCTGTCGCATATTTCAACGACTGGCGCAACCAGTGCGGACACGACCACGCTACCGATGCTCATGTGAAGGAGTATGTGACCAACGCCAGCGTGCTGAATGCTTGTATCAAACTCTACAACAACGCCAAGGCGATACAGAAGACGATGGGCCAGAAGTATGACTGGAGCATGATGTCGCAAGCTGTGGAGGGCTACCGTATGAAGACCGGGCACACATTGCCTGCAAGTATGTTGCGCTTCCGCAAGAAGGTGAACGAGTACCAACGAGACGGCTACCAGTGTCTCATCAGCCGAAAGTTCGGCAACCAGACAAGCCGTAAGGTGGATTACCGTACCGAGCGTTTGATTCTGTCGATAGCCGTGTTACCCAACAAGCCGTTCAATACCAATGTTTGGGAATTGTACAACTCGTTTGTGTGCGGTGAGCTGGACGTGTATGACCCAGAGACCGGTGAGCTTTTCGATGCAAGCGAGTGGACCGACAAGAACGGTGACCCGAAGTCGCTGAGCGAAAGCACCATCACCAACTATCTTAACAAGCCCAAGAACCGACTGTTTATTGAACACTCGCTTGACTCTTACACCACATTCATGCACGAGCAGATGCCACACGTTCACCGCCATGCGCCTGAGTTTTCGTTCTCAAAGATTTCATTCGATGACCGCGACCTCCCACGCAAACTGAAGGATACCAAGGCAAGGCCGAAGGCATACTACGCCTACGATGTGACAAGCCAATGCGTGGTGGGCTACGCCTACAACCGCAACAAGAACGTGGACTTGGTTGCCGACTGCTTCCGTTCGATGTTCCGACTGATAGAAAGCAAGGGCTGGGGTTGCCCGGCGCAGGTTGAGGTGGAGAACCACTTGATGAGTCAGTGGAAAGATAGTTTCCTGAAGGCAGGAGTATTGTTCCCATTTGTGCGCTTCTGCGCCCCAATGAACTCTCAAGAGAAATACGCTGAGCCGATGAACGGTGCCAAGAAACGCCGTGTGGAGCATAGAAACCACTTCGGCATCGGACGCTTCTATGCCAAGGACAGACACTACCGCACGGAGGCCAAGAAAGTGTTTGACGAGAAGAATGACACCTACGAGGACAAACAGTACTACACATGGGAAGAACTGATTGCTGATGACATCCGCGACATCAAGGAGTTCAACAATACCCTCCACCCGAATCAGAAGAAATACCCCGGCATGACACGCTGGCAAGTGCTTGAAGCCAATATGAACCCAACGCTTCAGCCCATGGACAAATCGGTGTGGGCACGCTTCATCGGCGAGCACACTGAGACCTCCATACGCAGGAACAGCTACTGCAGAGTGGCATATAAAGACTGGTGGTTGAGCAAAACTGAAGTGATGGAACGTCTCGATCCGAACATTTCTCTTTTTAATCGGAGGCACCTCGAACTTCCCAAGTGCTTCCTGATCGTACATCACTGACAGATTACCGATTGGATTGGACAGCCGAATCATCTTTTTGTAGTCCGTTTTCTTCGGAGGAATGAATACCGTGTGCAGGTCGTTTCCTTCCTCGTCCATCCAGCCATAGCCGGTCGCACTAAACTTTGCGCCAGTCCGCTCCATAAAGGCGATCTGCTTTTCCAGTTTATCCGGCATCCACAAGTCATCGCTATCCAGAAATGCGATATACTTGCCAGTCGCCCGCTT
>CAJLYG010000061.1 GCA_905210845.1 uncultured Prevotella sp. | reverse complement strand
TACCGCCATATCTTCGATTGGCGTGCTGGGCATCTTCTTAGCAGGTTGGTCAAGTAATAATAAATATTCAGTCACCAGCGCAATGCGTGGCGCTGTGCAGATGATATCCTATGAGATGTCATTGGGATTATGCCTTGTTACAGCAGTTGCCCTGACAGGTACCATGCAGGTAAGTGGTATCGTAGATGCCCAGACGGGTCCTTGGCAGTGGTTGATTGTCAAGGGGCACATCCCGGCCATCGTGGCTTTCCTTGTTTTCTGCGTCGCAGGTAATGCAGAGGCAAACCGTGGTCCATTCGACCTCGCAGAGGCAGAGTCGGAGTTGACGGCAGGCTACCATACAGAATATTCTGGTATGGGCTTCGGGTTCTATTATTTGGCTGAATATTTGAACCTCTTTGTCATTTCTGGAATTGCCACCACGGTTTTCTTAGGTGGTTGGGCCCCTTTAAATATAGGCATCAGCGGTTTCGATACCGTGATGAATTATATTCCAGGATTTATATGGTTCTTTGGCAAAACTTTCTTTGTCGTATGGCTGCTCATGTGGGTCAAGTGGACATTCCCACGCCTTCGTATTGATCAGATCTTGAAGTTGGAGTGGAAATATCTTATGCCTCTTGCCTTGTTGAATTTGGTCATTATGACTGTTTGTGTAGCTTTTGGACTTCACTTTTAATTAAGGAGAAATGGAAAATAAAGATAAATCATATTTCCAGGGTATTGCTGACGGAGTGAAAACACTCGCAGTCGGTATGAAGACTACGCTGAAGGAATATTTTACGGCGAAGTCCACCGAGCAGTATCCTGAGAATCGTAAGACTACGCTGCATGTCAGCGCACGCCATCGTGGGCGTCTGGTATTCAAGCGCGTGACCGAAGAGGAGTTGCAAAACGACCCGAAATTGCAGGCACGTGGCTTGAAAGTGGGCGACTATAAGTGTACAGCATGCACAATGTGCGAGAAGGCATGTCCTAATGGCACGATTAAGATCACATCTCATTTTGAGACGGACGAGGCTACAGTGCGCAAGAAGAAAGTATTGGATGATTATCTGTATGATCTTGGCGACTGTATGTTTTGCCAATTGTGCACCAATGCATGTAATTTTGATGCGATTCACTTCGTGAATGATTTCGAGAATGCAGTCTTCGATCGTTCCAAACTTGTCCTTCACCTTGACAAGGAGGTATATGATGGTGGATCTCTGCCTAATATTCTTGATGGTGGGGCACCTTTTAAGATCGGTACGTTTAACACCAAGACTAAATAAGGAGGATCTGTAAGATATGGCAAATTTAATCATGTTTATCATATTGGCAGTAGTCATCCTTGGCTCGGCCATCTTGTGTGTTACGACAACTAAGATCATGCGTGCCGCTACCTTCTTGTTGTTCGTGCTTTTTGGAGTGGCAGGTATTTATTTCCTGTTGGATTATACCTATCTCGGCGCTGCCCAGATTGCAGTGTATGCCGGTGGTATCACGGTATTGTATGTCTTTGCCATCAACCTGGTGTCGAAGCGTACGTTGCAGGGACTTGTAGAACGGATGAAAGGTAGCCGTGTTGTGGGTGCAGCCCTTGTTGCCCTGATAGGCTTGGCTACTGTTGTCTTTGTATTAATTAAGAATAAGTTTATTGACATGGCAGCCAGCGTTGCTGACGTTGAAGTCCCCATGGATCAGGTGGGTCAGCAACTCGTTGGCTCAGGAGAGAATGGATATGTGCTCCCCTTTGAGTTTATTTCCGTCTTCTTACTGGCATGTATCATCGGTGCTATTGTTATTGCAAGAAAGGAGGATAAGAAATGATTCCCGTTTGGTGTTATTTTGTGCTTAGTGCACTATTGTTCTTTATCGGTTTCTTCGGTTTCGTAACCCGTCGTAACCTGATTGCAATGCTTATCTCTATTGAATTGGTACTGAACTCTGCAGATTTGAACTTTGCGGTGTTCAACCGTATTCTGTATCCTGGTCAGCTTGAAGGTGTGTTCTTCACCCTGTTCTCAATCGGGGTAAGTGCCGCAGAGACAGCTGTAGCCATTGCTATTATCATTAATGTTTACCGCAATTTCCATAGTGATCAGGTGAACAGTATCGAAAACATGAAATTATAAATTACAATGGAATACAATTATGCATTTTTGATACTTCTTCTCCCGTTCTTGAGTTTTCTTTTGCTCGGACTTGCGGGTATGAAGATGAAAGAAAAGGTTGCAGGTCTTATCGGTACGACAATCTTGGGAGTGTTGTTCTTCCTGTCCTGTTATACAGCTTATAAGTACTTTTTCCAAATAGGAAGGGGTGCTGATGGGATGTACCCGATAGTGACTGCCTTTAATTTTACATGGCTGAAGTTTACGACGGCTCTGACCTTTAATATTGGTTTCCGTCTGACGCCAATCAGCGTGATGATGTTAGTCGTTATTACGACAGTCAGTTTCATGGTACATATCTATTCGTTCGGCTATATGGCAGAACGGGACGACCATTATAAGAAAATAGGCTATGAGAAAGGATTCCAGCGCTTTTATGCGTTCCTGTCTCTGTTTACTATGTCTATGTTAGGACTGGTCGTCGCTACCAATATCTTCCAAATGTACTTGTTCTGGGAATTGGTGGGCGTTTGTTCTTATCTGCTCATCGGATTCTATTATCCCAAGCATGCTGCAGTACATGCCTCAAAGAAGGCGTTCATCGTGACTCGTTTTGCCGATCTCTTCTTCCTGATTGGTATCCTGTTCTTCAGTTATTATGTAGGAACTTTCAACTATGATCTGAATGCGACGGTGAACCCGGGACTTGCTGCCCAAGTAGGCAATGCAGCTGGAGAGTATGGTTGGCTGATGCCAACAGCGCTTTTCCTGATGTTTATCGGTGGTGCCGGTAAGAGTGCCATGTTCCCATTGCACATCTGGTTGCCAGATGCGATGGAGGGTCCTACGCCAGTTTCTGCATTGATCCATGCCGCTACGATGGTTGTAGCCGGTGTCTATCAAGTGGCTTCCCTGTTCCCGATTTGGATACAGTATGCTCCTCATACGCTGCATTACGTTGCTTATATCGCAGCTTTCACTGCATTCTATGCAGCTGTCGTAGCTTGCTGCCAGCGTGATATTAAGCGTGGTCTTGCCTTTTCCACGATTTCTCAGATTGCCTATATGCTCGTTGCTTTGGGTGTTTGTTTCGTCGCACCGGAAGGACTTGACAATGAGGTCGGTGGATTGGGGTATATGGCTTCCATGTTCCACTTGTTTACACATGCCATGTTCAAAGCCCTGTTGTTCCTCTGCTCAGGTGCTATTATCGTGATCATTGGTTCCAATTTCAAGGAATACATGGGTGGCTTGCATAAGTACATGCCGATTACGAACATCTGTTTCCTGATTGGGACAATTGCCATCAGCGGCTTCTGGCCCTTGGCAGGGTTCTTCTCTAAGGACGAGATCGTTGATGCATGCTTCCAGTTCTCACCGTTCATGGGCTATTTCATGACTTTAGTATCTGGTCTTACGGCATTTTATATGTTCCGTTTGTATTACGTTATTTTCTGGGGACAGAGTTATTATGAGTTAGATCCTGAGCATCGTAAGAAGCCAGCTGAAGTGCCTTTTGTGATGTGGGGACCATTGGTATTCCTCTCTGTTATTTCATGTGTTGCAGGTTGGATCCCATTTGGTCATTTCGTGTCTGCTACTGGGGCTTCTGCCGAGATTGGCTTACAGCATTTTGAGTTCGGACCTACTGCGTGGCTGAGCCTGAGCGTAGCATGTTTCGGCTTTGCACTTGCAACATGGATGTATGCGCCCAAGCACAATCCTGTTCCAGATCGGTTGGCAAAGGCAATGCCGAAATTGCATCAGGCTGCCCTCAACCGCTTCTATATTGATGATGCTTGGCAGTTCTTCTGTCATAAGATCGTATTCGGGTTGTTCTCCAAGCCTATCGCTTGGTTCGACCGTTACGTGATCGACGGAACGTTTAATTTCCTTGCATGGGGTACGAGTGAAGCAGGTCAGACCTTGCGCCCATGGCAGAGTGGTGATGTCCGCTCTTATGCCGTATGGTTCCTGACAGGTGCTGTCGCCCTAACTTTAGTACTTCTTAGTCTCCTCTAATCATTAACGGAAAAGAAAATGACATACTTAATATTATTTGTTGTAGTCCCGGTCCTGATGTTGGTTGGTCTGTGGTTGGCAGGCAATGACAAGCAGGTACGCGGGGTGATGGTGACTGGAGCCAGCATTCTGCTTGCCCTTTCCATCTATCTTGTCTTTGATTTTATTGGAGCGCGTCATGCAGGAAATACTGACCCGATGCTTTTCGGCGCCAGCATCGACTGGTTCCGTCCGCTCCACATTAAATTTGCCACAGGCGTGGATGGGATCTCTGTCGTGATGATCCTTCTTTCTGCCGTGATTGTTTTCACCGGGACATTCGCCTCCTGGCAGATGGAACCTATGAAGAAAGAGTATTTCCTATGGTTCACGTTGTTGTCATCTGGCGTATTCGGGTTCTTTATCTCCCGTGACATGTTCACGATGTTTATGTTCTATGAGGTAGCCCTCATTCCTATGTATCTTTTGATTGGTGTTTGGGGTACGGGTCCGAAGGAGTATGCAGCCATGAAGCTTACCTTGATGTTGATGGGTGGCTCTGCCTTGCTGATTATTGGTATTCTTGGCATTTACTATTTTGCTGGTGGCAATACAATGGATGTAATCGACATTGCCCATCATCAGAATGGTGCCCATGCGATTCCTGTTGCCATTCAGAATGTGTTCTTCCCATTTATCTTTATCGGATTTGGCGTTCTTGGTGCTTTGTTCCCCTTCCATACATGGTCTCCTGATGGTCATGCTTCAGCCCCGACAGCAGTGTCCATGCTGCATGCAGGTGTCTTGATGAAGTTGGGAGGTTATGGTTGCTTCCGCATTGCCATGTTCTTGCTTCCTGCTGCGGCTACGGGTTATTGGACGAAGGTCTTCCTGATTCTTACGACGATCTCTGTTGTCTATGGTGCCCTTTCTGCTTGCGTGCAGACAGACTTGAAATATATCAATGCCTATTCATCCGTTTCCCATTGTGGAATGGTGCTCTTCGCATTGCTGATGCTGAATGAGACTGCAGCGACAGGTGCTATCCTGCAGATGCTTTCTCATGGATTGATGACAGCTCTGTTCTTTGCTGTTATCGGTATGATCTACCATCGTGCTGGTACTCGTGATGTTCGCTATCTTGGTGGGTTGATGAAGGTGGTGCCTTTCCTTGCTGTGGGCTATGTGGTTGCCGGCTTGGCAAACCTTGGCTTGCCGGGCTTCTCTGGCTTTGTGGCAGAGATGACTATCTTTGTGGGTGCGTTCCAAAATGCGGATCTCTTCCATCGTGTCTGCACTATCGTGGCTTGTACCTCTATTGTGATCACCGCTGTGTATATCCTCCGTGTCGTTGGTAAGATCTGTTACGAGAAAGTGGCAAGCGAAGCTGTTGCCCGTATGCATGATGCAACCTGGGATGAGCGTGTTGCCGTTTGTGGCTTGATCTTCTGCGTAGCATTGCTTGGTATTGCTCCTTTGTTCGCAGAGGATATCATTACTGATGCTGTTCATCCTATCATGACCGTTATCACCGGAATGTAAAAAGTAAAGTAGATTATGAATATCGATTATAGTCAATTTTTGAATATGGTTCCGGAGGTTACATTAATGGCCATCCTGGTAATCACGTTTATAGCTGATTTCTGCAGTGCAAAGGAAGTGGAGAGAAAATGGTTTAATCCTCTTGTGTGCGCTCTGTTGGCTATCCATATTATCATTAATATCTTCCCCATTGGGTCTGCTGAAGCCTTTGGTGGTATGTATTATACCAATGCATCCGTAGGAGTCATCAAGACAATTCTTGCATTGGGTACCCTTATCGTCCTCATCCAGAGCCGGGAGTGGATGCAACGCCCAGACACTTCTTTCAAGGAAGGTGAGTTCTATATGCTTACGATCGCCACGCTTTTGGGCATGAACATGATGGTCAGTGCCAATCACTTCCTGTTGTTCTTCTTAGGACTTGAGATGGCTTCCGTCCCCATGGCATGTCTGGTCGGTCTGGATAAATACCGTCATAATTCTGCTGAGGCTGCGGCAAAGTTCATCTTGACAGCTACGTTTTCAAGTGCTGTGATGATCTATGGCATCAGTTTTGTCTATGGCGCTACAGGATCATTGTATTTTGATAAGGTAGCTCAGGTCATTACCGTTACTCCTCTGACTGTGATGGGAATGGTCTTCTTCTTTAGTGGACTGGGCTTTAAGATCTCTCTTGTTCCCTTCCATTTCTGGACAGCAGATACGTATCAAGGTGCCCCGACCACGGTTACAGGTTATCTGAGTGTCGTTTCCAAAGGTGCTGCAGCTTTTGCCTTGTGTGCTATCTTGATGAAGGTATTTGCTCCGATGACGGAATTATGGTCGTATATGTTAATGATCGTAGTCGTCCTTTCTATCACTGTAGCCAACTTGTTTGCTATCCACCAGAAGGACCTGAAGCGTTTCATGGCGTTCAGCTCCATCTCACAGGCAGGATATATTGTCTTGGCTGTGATTGGTGACACTGCATTCAGTACGGTAGCCTTGAGCTATTATGTGTTGATTTATGTAGTTGCCAACATGGCAGTCTTTACGATTATCAGTGCTGTCGAGGAACATAATGGTGGTACAGTGGACATGGACAGTTACAATGGCTTGTACCGGACGAATCCGCGCTTGGCTTTCCTGATGACACTTGCCTTGTTCTCTTTGGGTGGCATTCCACCTTTTGCCGGAATGTTCAGCAAGTTCTTTGTATTCATGGCAGCTGTTAAGGGCGCTGAGGTGAGTACAGTGATAGGTGCTTGTGCCTATGCTGTGGTATTTATCGCCTTGGTGAACACGGTGATCAGCCTTTACTACTATTTGCTGATTGTGAAAGCCATGTACATTAAGAATAGTGAGACTCCGCTTCCAACGTTCCAGTCGGCGACAAGTACGAAATTGGCACTTGCGATCTGTACGGCAGGCATTCTTCTTTTTGGAGTTTGCTCTTGTGTATATGATTGGATTGCTGCGGCAGCATCTCTATAATCTTATGTGAGAACAGATCTATTGAATAGGAAAGCGGACAGGGAGTGATCCTTGTCCGCTTTTCTTGATTGACTGGCATGCAGTGGACGCTTGGTAGAATTTTGGAACCGGGTCCCAGTGAAGGTGATGTCTTTCTTCTGGTGAATCTCTCGGGATATAAAGTGGAATTTCAGGATTTTATTCGTAATTTTGCAGCTGATGATCACAAGCATGGATAAGGACATTCTACGGTTAGCCATCCCCAGCATTGTCTCGAATGTGACGGTGCCATTGTTGGGGCTTGTTGACCTGACCATTGTCGGGCACATGGGAAATGCAGCCTGTATAGGTGCCATTGCTGTGGGCTCAATGATTTTCAATGTCATCTATTGGTTGTTTGGCTTTTTGCGAATGGGGACGAGTGGCATGACCTCACAAGCGTATGGGCAGGATGACCAAGTGAGTCTGCAACGGTTATTGGTGCGCTCGATGGGCGTCGCCTTGGCAATCGGTCTGCTATTCGTGATCTTTCAGATCCCTATTCGAGCATTGGCATTATGGACCATGAAACCTTCTGTTGAAGTGGCACCTTTCGTGATCACCTATTTCAATATCTGTATTTGGGGGGCTCCAGCCATTTTTGCCTTGAACAGCCTCAATGGATGGTTCATTGGCATGCAGAATACACGCATTCCAATGGTAGTTTCCATCTTGCAGAATATCGTCAATATCATGGCATCTTGCTTCTTTGTCTTTGTCCTTGGGATGCAGATTGAAGGAGTGGCATTGGGGACATTGGTAGCTCAATGGAGTGGAGTGTTCCTTTCCGTGTACATGAAAGGAAAGGTATATTCCGGTCGCTATTCTTTGACGGTCTTTCCTGATGGTACCTTTGACAGGGCAGAGATGGGGCGTTTTTTCAAGGTGAACCGTGATATTTTCTTTCGGACATTTTTCTTGGTTGCTGTCAATCTGTTCTTCACGGCTGCCGGATCCCGACAAGGAACTCTGATCGTGTCGGTGAATGCGATGTTGCTGACCTTCTATACTCTTTTCTCTTATGTGATGGATGGATTTGCCTATGCCGGAGAGGCATTGAGTGGGAAATATTTTGGTGCCCATGACCAGGAGGGATTCCATCAGGTATGCCGCCGATTGGCGGTATGGGGAGCTGTCATGGTTGTGGCATTTACCATTGCCTATGGCTGTGGCGGACAGACTTTCTTATACCTCCTGACCAGCCATGCTTCTGTTATTACAGGGGCAAAGCCGTATATGACCTGGACGTTATTGATACCGGTTGCGGGCGTGGCAGCCTTCCTTTATGATGGCATTTTCATTGGGGCAACAGCTACCCGGGGCATGCTATGGTCTTCTGCGATAGCAGCCGTTCTATTCTTCTTTCTGTTCTTTTTGTTAGAAGGTACTCTTCACAACCATGCCCTATGGATCGCTCTCCTTGTGTATATGGCAACCCGTGGTATCGTCCAATATTTCTGGTTTAGGTTGCGTTTGGCTTTCTGAGGCTTTTTATTCTTTTTTAAGCCTTTGTCCTGTTGTCTTTTTTGGATTTTACAGTAACTTTGTAGCCGAAAGGTCATAGAGACGATCAAGGTTCTTGTTTTCATGGAGAGAAGAAACAGCTGGACAATCATTGCAATGGCATTGCTGTTCCTATTGGGTACGATAGGAATCAATGTAGAGATTCACTACTGCGGTGGTGAATATATTGGCTATGATGTCAATGGCGTTGAAGTCCCCAATGAGATGGGAGCGATGATGCCGGATTGCATGCAGCCTGAGGGAGATCATTGTGGTCATTGTAAGACTGTAGCACATTCTTATCAGTTAACCAATCCGTATTTGCAGGTCCATGAGACATCCCTTCATCCTGGCTGGACCTTGTTGCCAGCCCCAGTCTCTTATGCCTTGCCAGTCTTTTTATATAATCCAATGACCGTAGAGGAGGACGGTTGTGACAGGTTCATCTTCTATATTTCACCATACCATCCTATACAGGTGGGATCTCAACGCACATGGAGAGCCCCACCAGTTTTGGCATAACCCTATTTGAGATACGTTATGTTAAAACTTTATGTAAAAGGATGAAATGATTCAAACCATTATCAAATTTTTCCTTAAGAACAGGATTATTACGACCATTCTGCTCTTAGCCATTCTTGTGGGTGGACTTGCCACAGCTCCTTTTAATTGGCATGGAGGATTGGTCCCGCGGGATCCCGTTGCTGTGGATGCGATTCCTGATATCGTTGATAACCAACAGATTATTGCTACCGACTGGATGGGGCATTCCCCGAAGGATATCCAGGAACAGATTACTTATCCCTTGTCCACAGCCCTGTTGGGCATCCCAGGGGTGAAGACCATCCGGTCATCATCTATGTTTGGCATGTCTTTTATCTATGTGATCTTCAAGGATAACGTAGAATTCTATTGGAGTCGTAGTAGAATCTTAGAGAAGTTAAACTCCCTGCCTTCTGGATTATTGCCAGAGGGTGTCAAGCCGACCCTCGGACCAGATGCCACTGCCTTAGGCCAGATCTTCTGGTACACCCTTGAAGGTCGTAATCCTAAGACGGGTAAGCCTGCTGGGGGATGGGACCCACAGGAGCTGCGTACCTTGCAGGACTATTATGTGCGTTATCAATTGAGTTCTGCTGATGGAGTTAGTGAGGTCGCGTCCGTTGGTGGATACGTGAAAGAATACCAGGTAGACCTTGATCCGGAGGCGATGCGTTCCTATGGGCTGAACTTGGTAGAGGTGATGAAAGCCGTCAAGAACTCAAATATTGACGTAGGGGCAGGCACGATGGAGATCAATCGTGCTGAATACCTCATTCGTGGGTTGGGATATATCAAGAAACTGAAGGATCTTGAGGACGCGGCTATCACCAGCGTGAATGGCGTTCCTGTCAGGGTAAGGGATGTGGCAAAGGTGACCTTTGGCCCTGCTGACCGCCGCGGAGGCCTGGATAAGGAAGGGCAGGAGGCTGTAGGAGGCGTCGTCGTCGCGCGTTATGGCAGTAATCCGATGCAGGTGATCAACAATGTCAAGGAGAAAATCGCAGAGATGGAGAAAGGCATGCCCGAGAAAACATTAAAGGACGGGACGGTAAGCAAGGTGACTGTGGTGCCTTTCTACGACCGTACCCAGCTTATCAAGGAGACCATCGGGACCTTGGAAAGCTCCCTCTCGCACGAGGTTCTTATCTGTATTATCGTCGTTCTCATCTTGGTGCTCAATTTGCGGGCATCAGTCGTCATTGCTACGATGTTGCCTCTTGCCGTCCTCTGTACCTTCATTATCATGAAGTTGACGGGGATAGAGGCAAATATTGTTGCCCTTTCTGGCATTGCCATAGCTATTGGCGTGATGGTTGACGTGGGCGTTGTCTTTATGGAGAATGTGGTACGACATTTACAATTGAGATATGGTGAGGGACGTTATCCCCGGGGTAGTGAACTTGAAGATGTGATCTTAGCATCAATCCATGAAGTAAGCTCGGCGGTGATGACCGGTATGGCAACAACCATCATCTCTTTCTTGCCGGTGTTCGCCATGCAGGCTCAGGAGGGGAAGATGTTCCATCCCTTGGCATTTACGAAGACCTTTGCCTTGTTGTCGGCCCTGATCCTCGGACTGTTGATCCTTCCTACTCTTGCCTATTGGATCTTCTCTCTGCGATGGCCTCGCCGTTGGGCGATCCGCATCTTCAAGCGCGACCTTACCGCAGGGGACCAACCGTTCCGTACCATTCGGGTTTATCATTGGGAGATCCGTCTTAATTACGTGGTGATCGCTATTGTCGTGCTGATCGCTATGTACTTGTTGGCCTCCATGTGGCTTCCCTTGGGACCGGAAAATGGCATGTTTCTCAACCTGCTTTTCGTGATCGGCATCGTGGGCATTGTCTTAGCCATGCTTTGGCTGTTGGTGGTCAAGTACGAACAGATCCTGCGTTGGTGCCTGAGCCATCGATGGCAGTTCATGACCTTGCCCATTGCCACCATCCTTGCCGGTGCCTGGATTTGGAGTAGGACGGGGAGTGAGTTCATGCCTACTTTGGATGAAGGTACCTTCATGCTCATGCCGACTTCCATGCCGCACAGTGGCGTGGAGGAGAATATCCGGTATTGCAAGATCATCGATCAACGCCTGAAAGCCATTCCGGAAGTGGAATCAGCGGTCGGGAAGTGGGGACGCGTCGAGAGTGCCCTTGACCCTGCACCCATCCAGATGTATGAGACGACCATCAATTATAAGCCAGAGTATAAGTTGGACGAGAACGGGCAACGTGCGCGTGATAAGAATGGGAATTATATCCGCCAGTGGCGAGATAAGATCCGCAGTGAGGATGATATCTGGAAGGAAATCGTCAAGGCGACCAACCTTCCTGGTCTTACAGGGTCTCCGAAACTTCAGCCTATTGCTACCCGTCAGGTGATGCTCTCCACGGGAATGAAAGCTCCCATGGGATTGAAAGTGTTCGGACCTGATTTAGGAAGTATAGAGAAAGCTGGTCTGCAGATGGAAAAGGCCTTGAAAGAAGTACCGGACATCAATGTCAGCTCTGTCTACTACGACCGTGCAGAAGGTGCCCCCTATATTGAGATACAGCCTGACCGGGAGAAGTTAGGGAGGTATGGCATCCAGATGGGAACGGTGCAAAGCGTGATCGAAACCGCCATTGGAGGCATGAAAGAGGGATACACCGTCGAGGGACGTGAGCGCTTCCCGATTCGGGTGCGGTATGCCAGGGAGTTGCGCGATGACCCTGATGTGCTGCGGAATATCCTCGTTCCTGCCAGCGATGGTACCCAGATTCCTTTGGGGCAGTTGGCTTCCTTCAACTTTGTGAAAGGTGCGACGATGATCCAAAGCGAGAACACCTTCTTGGTGGGCTATGTCACTTTTGATAAGACAGGCAACCAGGCTGAGGTTTCTGTGGTGAACAAGGCTCGTGAGCATATCGACCATTTGGTTGCAAACGGTAAGATCCAGTTGCCGAAAGGGGTTAGCTATCAGTTTACGGGGAGCTATGAACAGCAGATCCATGCAGCCAAGCGATTGCAGATCGTCATTCCTGTAGCCTTGTTGCTCATCTTGCTGATCCTTTATTTCCAGTTCCGCAGCGTTACTGCCTCCCTGATCCACTTCAGTGGTGTGTTTGTTGCCTTTGCTGGCGGCTTCCTGCTGATGTGGGCGTATGGCCAACCGTGGTTTATGAATTTCGATATCGCCGGTGTCAACATGAGGTCCTTGTTCGGAATGGGCAATATCAACCTAAGCGTTGCCGTATGGGTGGGCTTCATCGCCCTGTTTGGTGTCTCTACGGATGATGGGGTGTTGATGGGGACTTATATCCACCAGACCTTCCTGAAGCGGCATCCCGATACCCGGGAAGGCATCCGTGAAGCTGTGGTCGAGGCTGGTAAAAAACGCGTGCGCCCTGCTGTTATGACGACAGCAACAACCCTGATAGCCCTGTTACCTGTGCTCTCCAGTACGGGCAAGGGAGCTGATATCATGGTTCCTATGAGTATTCCTACTTTCGGAGGGATGCTGATCCAGACCATGACGATGTTTGTCGTACCCGTTTTCCAATGTTGGTGGCGGGAAAGTGCATTGAAAAAACAAAAGAAAGAATGAAAAGAATCGTATTATATATGGTGATCAGTATCTGTGCCACTTCGTCGGTCGTGGCGCAGGAAGATAGTTTGGCTACTTATATCGAGGCAGCCATCCGTAACAATCCTGCCGTGCTCAGTGCGTATCAGGCTTATCAGGCAAAGGTGACCGGGGCTTGCGGGGCAGGGACGCTCAACGATCCCGAACTGTCTGTGGGCATTTTCCCCAAGTCCATGCAGCATGTGAACGGCAAGCAACTTGCCACCTTCTCGGTCATGCAGATGTTTCCGTGGTTCGGAACCCTCAAAGCGGGAAGGCAACAGATGGAGTTTCAGGCTGAGGCAGCTTACCAGAAATTTCGTGCCGATGGCATCGCCCTTGCCTTCGACATGCAAAAGCAGTGGTATCAGATGCTGTCCACCCAGGAGCAGATCAAGGCGATCGACAGTAAGATCAAGCTCTTGAAAGACATTAAGAAGGTGGCGGTCTATCAGTACAAGACGCTTTCTATGGGCAAGAACTCCCGGATGAGCGACCAGTTGCGGTTGGATGCTGAAGAAGCTCGCTTGCAGGAGCAGATGGCTTCCTTGCAAGACCGACTGCAACTGCAGCGGCAACAGTTCAATCTCACCATGCACCGCGATGCCAACAGCGACTTGCTTCTTCCAGATACCATTGCCCTTAGGGCGATGCCCGTGGTCGATTGGAATAGCATAGAGTCCAAAGACCCCACGATTGCGCAACTCGAAGCACAGGGTAAGGCGTATGATGCACAGGACCAGCATGCCCGTGGGATGGGAAAACCTATGATCGGGGTGGGACTGGAATATATGCTCAATGGGAAGGTGGACATGCCTATGATGGCGAACATGAACGGACAGGACATGCTGATGCCCATGGTGAAGATCTCCTTGCCCATTTACCGTAAGAAGATCAACAGCGAACGCAGGAGCGCACAACTGCTGAAGCAAAGCACGCAGTCTGGTATC
The DNA here is from genome assembly GCA_905210845.1 of uncultured Prevotella sp. Taxonomy (GTDB): domain Bacteria; phylum Bacteroidota; class Bacteroidia; order Bacteroidales; family Bacteroidaceae; genus Prevotella. The sequence goes on along the minus strand of CAJLYG010000061.1, from coordinate 1,274 downwards.
CTCCGGCAGCGTGATGTCCTCCGAAGTGAATATCTCTCCATCGGGCAACGTGTGGAGGAGGTGATGCGCAAGCTCGCCCTGTATGACAAGGAAGTGAGGATCCTTGACAATACCCTGCAACTGATGCAGCGTGAGTATGTCTCAGCTACGACCACCCTGACGGATATCCTCTCTACGACCCGTGAACAGATCGACTATGCCCTGAAAAAGGCAGAGGCGCGTGCTCAATACAATACGCTTGTGGCGGAATATGAGAAGATGATATCAGGGCATGATTTCGCCGAACGGATGGTGGTCAAATAGTAAATGGTTTATGATAGACAACAAAGTTATGATACAATTGATCAAGAAACATATTGCATTATCCTTGGCAGTTACCTTGCTCGTCGGTCTGCTGTTAGGTTATTTATTCTTCCGGGACGGCAGTACCTCGTCAAGTGGACATGATCATGGTGACGGCAAGACTTGGTACACTTGTTCTATGGACCCGCAAGTAAAGCAGGATCATCCTGGGAAATGCCCGATCTGTGGCATGGACTTGATCCCCGTACAGGATGCGCAGAAGGTAGACAGTGACCAGGATCCCGATGCCGTGATGATGAGCGATGAGGCTGTTGCCCTTGCGAATATCCAGACACAGGTGGTAGGATCAGGCGCTGCGAATAAGGAGGTCAGGCTTTTTGGGAAGATACAACCTGATGAGCGGTTGCAGCAGACACAGGCTGCGTATGTTGAGGGACGCATCGAACGGCTTTTCATCAACGCTGTTGGCGACCGTGTCGGGAAAGGACAAACCCTTGCCATTATCTATTCCCCATCGCTATATACGGCCGGGCAGGAGCTGGTGGCAGCCCTCAACTTCCCCGATGGCACGCAACGCAAGGCGATGGTTGATGCCGCTGTCGAGAAACTACGACTGCAAAATATTACACAGGCCCAGATCAACCAGATTATCCGGACCAAGAAAGTGTCACCGTACATGCAGTTGAAGGCAAACACCTCGGGTTCGGTGGTGGAGAAGGATGTCAGTCAGGGGGATTATGTCAAGCAAGGACAGCCTTTGCTGAAGATTGCCAACCTCAGTACGGTATGGGCTGTTTTTCAGGCTTATGAGGGCGACCTGCCTTTCCTACATCGTGGTGAACGGATACAGTTTACGTCGGAAGCCCTTCCTGGAAAGGTGTTCTCGGGCACCGTCGACTTTATCGACCCCATCTTAGATGCGAAAAGTCGTACAGCCGCCAAGGAGAGCGACTGGATCGTGTTTGCAGAGC
>CAJLYG010000060.1 GCA_905210845.1 uncultured Prevotella sp. | reverse complement strand
CTTGGCATCACTACTCATTATATTGTCTGATTTCTTCAACAACAAGGAGAAACTCGCTGCTTTCGATCAGGTTGTAACTGCTGATGACCTGATTGACGGTAAGTATCTTTTGGTTCAGAAAGGTAAGAAGAACTACTTCTTGATTACTGTTAAGTAATCGTTAAAAGTATTGAAAATATTTGGTAGTGGAGAAAAAATCCACTACCTTTGTAGCCGATTTGCTTGTCCTATGGTGTAATGGTAGCACTACAGTTTTTGGTTCTGTCAGTGGTGGTTCGAATCCGCCTAGGACAACATAAGAATTCCGCAAATGCTGATCCATAAGGCTTTGCGGAATTCTTGTTTAACAGGGCATGCTGTCACCTGCGACACGGTAGAATATACAGTCAACGATATCCAGAAAACTACAGACAGTCGCCTCAACATGGCATTCAATGGCAGACCTCCCTCGCTCTTCCAGCAATACGCCTGTTTCCGGATCCTGCATGCCTCGCCACAGGAGTTTGAGGCGTTTCATCAGAGTATAAACGCACTATGGACCGTCACGCAATTGCCTTATGATACGCTACGGTTAGCGGGCCTATACGTAGGTCCTTTGCTCTCCCTCTTCGACCTTTGCCTGGAACGACAGGAAGAGCGGCAGCCCGAACGAATGTCCCATAAGCAAGAAGTATTCAACCGGTTCATACGTCTGGTCTATGAGCATGTGCAGGAAGCCCATACCCTTGACTATTATGCCGACCGCATTTGTCTCACGCCACGATATCTCGGCACGATCGTCAAGGAGATCAGTGGAGAAACTGCAAAGAATTGGATTGACAGGGCCCTCATTACCAAAGCGAAGGTAATGCTGCGCCACACCGATCAGCAGATCATACAGATTGCCGATCATCTGGGGTTCCCCAACTGCAGCTTTTTCTGCAAATTCTTCAAACAGAAGACAGGCATGACACCCCAAAGCTACAGGGATGAAGGTTAAAGGCACCAGAAACAAAATCAGATGATTATTTGCACGTCTGCAGGGAAAACACTATATTTGCACAGATCTTTCTGATCAAATTAGAGGGAGATTGTCATAATCCCCTGATCGTATATAATAGGAATATGAGAGCAAACATTAAAAGGAATCATCTGAAGCGCGTGGTCATTGTTGGCGGCGGATTAGGAGGACAGAAACTGGCAACAAGTCTTCGACGCTCCGGCTTCCAAGTGGTCTTAGTAGACAAGAACAATTACAACCAATTCCCACCCTTGATCTATCAAGTGGCATCAGCAGGATTGGAACCCAGTAATATCTCTTTTCCCTTCCGACGTTTGTTCCAAGGCTGTAAGAATTTCTTCTTCCGCATGGCTGAAGTCCAGGAAATAGACAAGGAAGAGAAAGCCATCCATACTTCCATTGGGACAATCCATTACGACTATTTGGTACTTGCCGCAGGTGCTACCACGAATTTCTTCGGGAATCAGAATATTGAAGCTCATGCCTTGCCCATGAAAACGGTAACGGAATCCATGAGATTGCGCAATACCATCTTGGAGAACTTAGAGAAAGCAGAGACTGAAGATGATGCCAACAGGCGAAAGGCACTGATGAACATAGCTATTGTAGGTGGAGGACCATCGGGCGTGGAGATTGCAGGTGCATTGGCAGAAATGAAGAAAACCGTTGTCCCACGCGACTATCCCGACTTGGACAGCAGTCTTATGGATATCTATCTCATCAATTCTGGTGACAGGTTGCTGAAGAGTATGGACAAGGCATCTTCCCTTCGCGCAGAGAAAGACCTCAAGAAGATGGGAGTGAAAGTCTTACTGAACACAAGGGCAACAGATATTACCGATGGGCAACTGGTCCTGAAAGATGGGACGACAATTCCCACCCAGACGGTGATTTGGGTAAGCGGCGTAAAGGCGAATACCATCCAAGGCATACCCACCGGCAGTATCGGTCATGCGAATAGGATCCTTACAGACAGGTTCAATCAGGTAAAAGACATGCAAGATGTGTTTGCGATTGGTGACCAAAGTCTGATCGAAGGGGATCCAGAATATCCACTTGGGCACCCGCAGTTAGCACAAGTGGCCATGCAGCAGGCAGAGAATTTGGCAGGAAACCTCATTCGGATGTCAGAAGGCAAGCCCCTGGCACCATTCTCATACCGAAATCTTGGCACGATGGCAACTATCGGCAGGAAGAAGGCAGTGGCAGAAATCGGAAAGTTCAAGTTCGGCGGATTCTTCGCGTGGGTACTGTGGCTCGTTGTCCATCTTCGCTCTATCCTTGGTGTCAGGAATAAATTTGTCGTATTCCTCAATTGGATGTGGAACTACTTTAACTACAAACAAAGTTTGCGACTGATCCTGAAACCATATTCCACGAACAAGAAAATGGCACAATAATTGTAGAATAAACTATAGGTGTTAAACCATAAACAATAAGACAAATGATGAAAATAGACAAAGTACACGCAAGAGAAATCCTCGACTCAAGAGGTAATCCTACCGTAGAAGTAGAAGTAACTCTCGACAATGGTACCATCGGTCGTGCCAGTGTTCCTTCTGGTGCCTCAACAGGTGAGAACGAGGCGCTTGAGCTCCGTGATGGCGACAAGAATCGCTTTGGAGGCAAAGGCGTCCTGAAGGCAGTAGAGAATGTGAACAATATCATCGCTCCCGCGCTCAAGGGAGAGAATGTCCTGGAACAGCGGAAGATTGACTATCAGATGCTGGCACTTGACGGCACGCCTACCAAGAGCAAGCTTGGTGCCAATGCAATCCTCGGTGTCAGTCTGGCAGTCGCGCATACTGCAGCCCAGGCTTTGGGTATTCCTTTGTATCGCTATATCGGAGGTGCCAACACATACGTGCTCCCTGTACCAATGATGAACATCATCAATGGCGGTGCACATAGTGATGCGCCCATTGCTTTTCAGGAATTCATGATCCGTCCGGTTGGTGCCCCTAACGAGAAGGAAGCTATCCGCATGGGCGCTGAGGTTTTCCATGCACTCGCTAAACTGCTGAAGAAACGTGGACTGAGCACTGCCGTCGGCGATGAAGGTGGATTCGCGCCAGCACTTGACGGCATTGAGGACGCATTGGAAAGTATCTGCCAAGCGATCAAAGATGCGGGCTATGAACCAGGAAAGGATGTGAAAATCGCCATGGACTGTGCAGCCTCCGAGTTCGCGACACAAGGAAATGGGCAATGGTATTATGACTACCGCCAGCTCAAAGACGGTAAGAAGAAAGATCCTAACGGCAAGAAGCTCACAGCTGAGGAGCAAATTGCTTACTTGGAGGAGCTCATCAATAAATATCCAATCGACTCCATTGAAGACGGATTGGATGAAAACGATTGGGAGAACTGGGTAAAACTGACACAGAAGATCGGTGATCGCTGCCAGTTAGTGGGCGACGACCTCTTCGTAACCAACGTGAAGTTCTTAGAGAAAGGCATCAAGATGGGAGCAGCCAATTCTATCCTCATCAAGGTTAATCAGATCGGCTCGCTAACGGAAACCTTAGAGGCTATTGAGATGGCACATCGCCATGGCTATACGACTGTGACCAGCCATCGCTCCGGCGAGACGGAGGATACCACGATTGCCGACATCGCCGTTGCCACGAACTCAGGTCAGATCAAGACCGGTAGCATGAGCCGCACCGACCGTATGGCAAAGTATAATCAGCTTATCCGCATTGAGGAGGAACTGGGTGACAGTGCTCAGTATGGCTATACGAAGCTAAAATAAGTGCAAGGACTTAGGAAAAGGCTGCCAGTGCCTGACTCGGTAGAGGATGGGGCTGGCAGCTTCTTCATAATTTGCCGGATAATAAAAGCTAAGGACATAGACAAGATGATTCTTGCTGACATAATGTGAGCAGTACCGATAAGTCTCCATATCCGGGCAGAATCCTTCTTTCACACCTTTATCCCGTGAACGGGGAAGGGTATGCCGAGGCACGACCTTGCATTCCATAACCATATTGATGGAATTGGCATGGTATCCATATTGTACATGCCCAAGTCCATACCCTTTGATTGTTTCCTTGCGCAAAAAGGTAGGATAGGCGAACCGATAGCCAAAATCTGGGTCTATATATGTATTGAATGTCAAGAAAGGCATTCCCTCCTTGAATTTTTGCTCAACAGAGCGCTCATCTTCACGCATAAACATCATCGCCATCGCACATGCAATGACAAAAAGAACAAAGGCTATCAGCAATTTCTTCATAGAATCCCCGTCTCTGTATCTTTGTTTTCCATCCTTTTCTGGATCTTCTTATACTTTTTCCCACGCAGCAATTGCCAAGAGAAATTGAGTATGACCGCATTGCCTGCCGCCTGTGAGGTGACGCTCATGTCTTTCGTAAGATAGGTATCAAGAAGGTAGGAATGATAGAGCACAGGATGTTTGGAAAAAGGCTTGATCCAAATCAACGACAGATCGCAGTTGCCAACATGCCAACTAACAGAGAAGTTCAGGTTTGAGCCATTTCTGTTCTTTCGCTCACCTTCCATCCATCTCCACCCATTATCGGTATCAGCGGCCAAGGTCCACTTCCCCAAATACACCTGCGTGCTTGCCCCAAACAGATAGGATGTAAAATAATGACGATAATCATCACCCAAATTGATGAAGCGGAAGATGCCTCCATTCACGGAGGCCTTCCATATATCAGGAAAGATGTCATAGTTGATATAGGTCTCTCCATAGAGCATCTTAATCGCTTTCTGATTAGTTTGGGAAGAAAGGAATTGATTGTCGGCAGTACGTGTCCATCGCTCCATGTTAGGATGGTGGCTGTCTCGGTATTCCCCTAAGGTATGGATAGTGAACCGGGGAAGTGTATAGTCAATGATCAAGTCGTGGGTAATCTCACGATTGGGCTTGATATTGGGATTTCCCATCTTCCATTCCATACTGTTCTGCCGGATACGGGTGTCGCTGATCATAGCAATCTTAGAGACATGTTGGTTCACCTCAAATACATATCGCATTTGCAAGGGAGCAACAGGCTGCAAGGTAAGGGTCACCTTAGGGCGGAAGAGCCAGAAATTATACCGGTTTGCACCTTGCTTATACCGTTGATTGCTGGCACCTATCCCCGCCTTATAGCCCAACCGTTTCCACACACTCCCTTTGATCTCACCGAAGACATAAACACTGCTGTTATGCATTCCATTAAGGGCTTCTACAGCACCAGAATAGTCATTGCTGGTATACTTCCAGCTGAACAGAGAACCCAATGAGAAGATGATTGGCTTAAGACGATTCTCATAGACCATCTCTCCAACAAGGGAAGAGGTACGTCCCTTGACCGTATATGCGTATTCTGCACCTTCGTTCTGATAGTCATACTCATCCGTCCTGATATGGGTCCCCACCAAATTCGCTGTCAACGATTGATGTTTGCCCAAGGTATGATAGAAATAGAGATCCAGGACTGGACTGAAATTCTTGGAATGATGACGCTGTAAGGTTATGGATTCTTCAAGACCTTCTCTTATCCGTTGGTCTTCATCTTCATTGGGCATGTGGTCAAAGGCTGTGGACAGTTTGGCTTGGAAAGCATAAGAAGTTGAGTCTGCAAGATTATATTTCAGTTCTACGTTGTGATTGAAGAACCTTTTACGGGAGGTCTCGTCATCGCGAGTCACGACATAGTGGGTGCCATATGCCAGCAGATAGTCCGCTTTTTCCTTATAAAGATTACCATCGAAATCACGATACGAGAAATCATAAGTGAGACCTAACTCGGAATTTTTCCAGTTCATCCTATGATAGACCGACTCATTACCCATCCAATCCGTCAGCATATTGCTGGTTTCCAATCCCGCCGTATAGCCTCGGTCACCTTTATTTGTCCTGATATCAATGACATAGGCAATATCCGCTCCATACCTCACGCCGGGACTATCGATAAAATTGATATTTCTAATGGACATAGGGTCTAATGACAACAGATCCTCTTTCGAGGCGATGACTCCATTGATACGTATCTGTACGCTTCCACGGTTGGTCAGCGATATGACCGACCGATTTACCTCATCAACCCGCAGTCCATGTAGAGCCAACTTGCCCAAGAGATTATAACCATTCGTGGATGCCTTCCTTTGTGCCTCTGAAGGGATGATCAATTGCCCATCTACTTTCTTCACCACACGGGCAGCCTCCACCTTCACCTCTTTTAATTCCACCGTCTTGTCATCCTGTGCCAAAGCCCCCATGGATACAGGCAACAAGATTGAAAATAAGATAATCATCTTTCTCATGATCCTTCTTGTTTTTATGGCAAAAATAGGAATCATGAAGGAATGGGACAAAAAAAGTACCTGACATTTGTCTGACATTTCAAAAGTCAGATCATGTCAGTTCTCATATCGTATTGACACACAAAGCTTTACTCATCAGTTATCAATTGATATGCCTTACCCCTATCTGAAGTTATTCTGAGATGGGAATGTCGTGCGAGAATAGGTCGAAGCCTCCTGATCAACGTATATAAGGTGTCACTGGCATCCTCCTTTTTCGGCCACAATGCATGGCAAATATCCTCTTTTGTCAATTTATGATTCTCTGAAGAGAAGAACATCTTCATCAATTGATGTTGCATTGGGGTAAGGTGAATCTCCTGATTTCTCTTATCCACGAAACTGTCATGCACACTGTCCAAGTATAATCCGCCAATAGACACCATTTCTCCTTTGGCAACGAAAACCACATGTTGCCTCTTCCTGAGCCCAACACATACGGAAAGCATTCCCCACAATAAGGTGATGGAAGCCAGCGTAATCGGCAATCGCTGGTCGGAAAGGCTCAACAGGGTAGCCATCGTGCAGTTGGCATATCCTCTGAAAGAAAAAGTCTGCCCATCACCATGCCATTTCATGCTCTTGCTGGTGATACCTATCCGTTTCTCGTCAGGAAGACAATAAGAAATATAGGCATAATCGCGTAGCCACGGAATGGAGATATTGTTCCGATAAGATCGAATCGTATCCGGAGTGATCCATCCTTCCGTCTTCTTTTCCAATGTCAACTGCAACGCCGTGTTCAGGTCCCTCTCTATCTCCTGTCGCGTAAATTGATAGCTGTGTACACTTGCACTGACAGAGCATATCAACAGGAAAAAGAATACGACCACACTATATATAGGTTTCATATCAATATGATTTAATGATGAAAGACATCACATGGGAGCACTGATTCATGCCACATCCATTCTCAACCGCAAATATAAGAAAATGTTTTGGCTTTGCCATGTTTCATCCGCATTTTTATCTCAAAATTGAAGTCTTTCCCCAATTGTCTACCCTTTTTTCATCGTGTACGGTCAATTTACATCCTTGGCAAGAGGCACCGTGCCTTGGAAATATAAATAAAATAATCGATATTTATTTTGTATTTCCCTCGATTTGCTGTATCTTTGCAGCAGGTAGCTTCTGAAGAGGTCACCAACTAAAACAGATTTTTATCATGAAGACAAATTATGAGTTTAGATACGCTGCACATCCTTTGGATGCCAAGAGTTATGATACCAGCCGTTTAAGGCAGGATTTCCTGATCGAGTCCCTTTTCTGTAAAGATGAGGTCAACTTGGTATATTCCATGTACGACCGCATGATCGTGGGCGGAGCACTGCCTATTGACGAGTCTTTACCATTAGAGGCAATAGATCCTTTGAAAGCTCCTTACTTTACTACCAGACGTGAGGTCGGGATCTTCAATATTGGAGAGGGAGAAGGCACTGTAGCTGTAGGAGATGAGACGTTCGTCCTGGGCTATAAGGACGCATTATATATAGGAAAAGGTGACCGCGACATCGTGTTTTCAAGCAAGGATGCCCGTCATCCCGCCCGGTTCTATTTCAACAGTGCCACAGCGCACTGCGCATATCCTAACCGTAAGGTGACAAAAGCAGATGCCATCCAGGTTCATTTAGGATCATTGGAAATGAGTAACGAACGCACGATCAACAAGATGTTGGTCAACCAAGTTTTGCCCACTTGCCAATTGCAAATGGGAATGACGGAACTTGCACCCGGCTCTGTGTGGAATACCATGCCCGCCCATATACACAGCCGCAGGATGGAAGCTTACTTCTATTTTGAAGTACCAAAGGGACAAGCCGTTTCCCATTTCATGGGCCAACCCCAAGAGACTCGCCATATCTGGATGCAAGACCAGCAGGCAGTATTATCACCGGAATGGAGCATCCACAGTGCAGCAGGTACCCATAACTATACCTTCATCTGGGGCATGGGAGGTGAGAACCTCGATTATGGAGACCAGGATTTCTTTGAGATAACAGACTTAAAATAATTACATTAAACAAACCAAAATGGACACATTTTCTAAGAGATTTTCCCTCGAAGGGAAAGTGGCACTGGTAACCGGTGCTGCGTATGGTATTGGCTTCGCCATTGCAGAAGCCTTCGCACAAGCAGGAGCCAAGATCGCATTCAACTGTCGTAGCCAAAAGCACTTGGACCAGGCATTGGAAGATTATAAGGCAAAAGGCATTGATGCCAAAGGCTATATTGCAGACGTTACCGATGAAGAACAAGTAAAAGACTTAGTAGCAAAAGTCGAAAAGGAATTGGGAGTGATCGACATTTTAGTCAACAATGCCGGTATTATCAAGCGCATCCCAATGGAGGAAATGAGCGTAGCCGATTTCCGGCAAGTCATAGACATCGACCTGAACGCCCCTTTTATCGTCAGTAAGGCAGTGATTCCTGGGATGAAGAAGAAAGGGCATGGCAAGATCATCAATATCTGCTCCATGATGAGCGAACTTGGACGAGAGACCGTCAGTGCCTATGCTGCTGCTAAAGGTGGACTGAAAATGCTAACAAGGAATATCTGCTCAGAATTTGGGGAGTATAACATCCAGTGCAACGGTATCGGTCCTGGGTATATTGCAACCCCACAGACTGCTCCTTTGCGTGAGCGGCAACCGGATGGAAGTCGGCATCCTTTCGACAGCTTCATCGTGTCCAAGACGCCGGCAGCCCGCTGGGGAACTCCAGAAGATCTCATGGGACCCGCTGTCTTCCTGGCTTCCGATGCCAGCGACTTTGTCAATGGACATATCCTTTATGTTGATGGTGGTATCCTGGCATATATTGGCAAGCAACCTAAATAGAACAAAGTTCCTCCTTAGACATACACATGCTGGATAAGCAAAAAAGGCGACCCAGAAGGATCGCCTTTATTGCTTTGAATAATTATTTACAATTATTTAATAGCATCTGTCAGTTCGGCACCTGCCTTGAACTTAGCAACCTTCTTTGCAGCGATCTGTATCTTCTCTTTCGTTGCAGGGTTGATTCCCTGACGAGCAGGACGCTCAGAAACGCTGAAGGTACCAAATCCAATCAGCTGAACCTTATCACCAGCTACGAGAGCCTCTTTCAGTGCATTAACTGTAGCGTCCAATGCCTTCTTTGCGTCAGCCTTGCTCAGACCTGAACCAGCTGCAATCTTGTCAATCAATTCTGTCTTGTTCATAATTTTGAATTATTAAATGATTATTTGTAAAACATCTTTCCTTATCCGTGGACAAATATAGGGTATTCATTTCACAAATCAAACAAAAAATAAAAAAAAGTGAAGAAAATTTGGAAAAATTGTGCTTAAAGGTCTCATTTCATGCTATATAACGGGATTTTTTCGTAATTTTGCGCCTGATTTATCGATAAGTTAATATTTCTACATATGCGCAATATTCCAACAGTTACCAAAAATCTGCTGATCATCAACTTCCTGGCTTTCCTGGCGATGATAGCCCTCAAGCCTGCAATGGGTGTTGACTTAAACGATTTGTTTGGCCTGCACTTCTTCATGGCATCAGATTTCCACATCTATCAATTATTTACCTACATGTTCATGCATGCAGGTTGGGAACATATCATCATGAATATGTTCATGCTATGGATGTTTGGTGCAGTTATTGAAAGAACATTCGGAGAAAAAAGATTCCTTTTTTATTACATTTTCTGTGGGTTAGGGGCTGGTATCCTACAAGAGATATCCCAATACTTTTATGTATATTTCCTCCTCAACAACCAACAGGCACTTAGCCTTGCTGACTCCTTTGCCGTGATGCAGCAATTATCTGGCCAGCTGAATTCCCTGACTACTGTGGGTGCCTCTGGTGCGATCTATGCGCTTTTACTGGCTTTCGGAATGCTATTCCCTAACGAAAAGCTCTTTATCATCCCCATTCCGATCCCTATCAAGGCGAAATGGATGGTCTTGGCATCGATTGTCATAGAGTTCGTGTCTGCGTGGAGTGTCAGCAGTAATGTCGCCCATTTAGCTCATCTGGGAGGCATGCTCTTTGGCTTCTTCCTCATTCGTTATTGGCAGAAGCATCCTAACAGCTACGAGGCAGTAGGAAAAATGGATGCTAAAAGGTTTTTCTCGCGCATGCAAGACAAATGGGAACAGAAAACACATGGGACCTCCGGGAAGGACGCAGGTAACTGGGACCAGGAAAGGGATACTGACTGGAATTACAATGCACGGAGAAAAGCAGAGCAAGAAGAAATAGACCATATCTTGGACAAAATCCGAAGAAGTGGCTATGACAGCCTGACCAAAGAGGAAAAACAGAAACTCTTCGACCAAAGCAAGAAGTAATGATCCGCCAACTGAAGAAGTTTACGCTGCAAATGGTCGCTGGTGCAAACATAGCAACCATTCTTATCATGCTCGTCATCGGCTATTCGGGTTACCTAAACCCAGTCCGACACCCCATGATAGCAAATCTCGGTCTTACCTTCCCTGCTTTCCTTCTCATCAATATGGGATTTTTGGTCTTTTGGATCATCTTTCGACTGAAAGGAGCCATCATTCCCATTGCCGGTTTTCTAATTTGCTATGCTCCCATCCGTACATTCTTTCCCCTTAATATCCCAAAAGATCCTCCAAAAGGAGCACTGAAGGTTCTCTCTTATAACGTTTGGCATTTTGCTGAAGGACAAGAGGTTGAGAATGGAAGGACAGCCATTTTAGACTACATTCTCCAGCAACATGCTGACATTGTATGCTTGCAAGAAGCCTCCAGTGGGAAACCCGAGGAAGTCGACTCTATGATGAAAAAGCAGTTTCCATATCAGGCCTCTGCTGATTCACCCGGGAAAGAGAGACTCTCTATCTTCAGCAAATATCCTATCCTTGGACAGGAAAAAATCGATTATGCCTCAAAAGGCAATCTAAGCGCAGCGTTCAAATTGGATATTGAAGGTGATACCGTTCTTGTCATCAACAATCATTTAGAGACGACAGGACTATCTATCGAGGATAAAGCGCAGTTTAAGAACCTGATAAAAGGCAACCTGAATCGGAAAGAATCCCAGCACGAATCTCAACGCCTGATTGACAAATTGGGCAAAGCCAGTGCAATACGCGCACCGCAAGCAGAGGCTGTGGCGCGATATATCCAGGATCACAAAAAGATGAGCATCATCTGCTGTGGGGATTTCAACGATGGTCCCCTATCCTATGCCCATCGGACAATAGCCAAAGGACTTACCGATTGCTATGTTGAAACCGGAAACGGTCCTGGCATTTCCTACCATCGAGGAGGCTTTTATGTCCGCATAGACAACATCATCTGCTCCAAAGACTTGAAGCCTTTTAAGTGCAAAGTGGATACCAAAATTTCCACATCTGACCATTATCCCATCTATTGTTGGATAAAAAAGCGGGCAAAACCTTAAAAATTGAATAATAAAATGCTATAAATTTTCCATAGTGTGAAAAAATGCTTATCTTTGCACGTCTATATAGAAAATAATAATTAAAAACAAAATAAACAAAAATGCGTAACAAAGGAATTGTAATTTTTACAGCCGTCTTGCTGACACTGGTATGTCTGTTCTACCTGTCATTCCCAATAGCCACGCGCTATTACGACAGCCAGGCTGCTAAGATTAAAGACCCGATCGCCCAGCAGGATTACAAAGATTCTGTCAAGTACCTGGGTATCTACTCTTACCAGAAGTGCCTTGAGACCCAGATTGGCTTGGGTCTTGACCTGAAAGGCGGTATGAATGTCATCCTTGAGATCTCCGTTCCAGATGTAGTAGAGAATTTGGCTGATCACAAGACAGATGCAGCTTTCACAAAGTCGATGAAAGAGGCGAAGGCCGAAGAGGAGAAGAGTCAGTCAGACTTCATCTCTCTGTTCATCAAGTATTATCACCAAAATGCGCCTGGTCATCGCCTGGCTGAGATCTTTGCCACCCAGGAGTTGCAAGGGAAAGTGTCTCCCCAGAGCTCTGACGCAGAGGTGGAGAAAGTCCTCCGCGAGGAAGTACAGTCTGCCGTAAGCAACTCTTTCAACGTTGTCCGCACTCGTATCGATAAGTTCGGTGTCGTACAGCCGAATATCCAGGAGTTGAAAGGACAGGAAGGTCGTATCATGGTTGAAATGCCGGGTATCAAGGAGCCAGAGCGTATGCGTAAGTTACTGCAAGGAAGTGCCAATCTGGAATTCTGGGAAACATACAATTCTGATGAGGTTATTCCTTATCTTCAGCAATTGGATGCCCGCCTTGCCAATGGCGGAGCTGAGGCTGACACAACTGCGACTAAGGATTCCACTGCTACCAAGGAGGTAAAAAAGAACAGTCCGGCAAAGGCAAAGCCTAAGTTCCAGCTCAAAGGTGGAAAGAAAGATTTGGAGGCTGGTGTAGCCAACAATTCTGAAGCTGAGATCGCTGCTGCAAAGAAAGCACATCCGCTGCTCTCCATGCTACAGACGACGGGCAATGGCCAGCTGTCCCTGACTGGTTTTGCGAATGTCCGTGATACTGCGGCAATCAATAAGATTATCTATGGTGCTATTGCCAAGCAGGTGTTGCCATCCGACCTGAAACTTCTGTGGAGCGCTAAGCCCACAGATATGATCAAAGGTGCCAAGAACATCTTTGAGCTGCATGCCCTGAAAGTGACGACTTCAAACGGTCGCGCTCCTCTGGAGGGTGACGTGATCACTGATGCCAAGGATGAGTTCAACAACCTGACAGGTGCCCCTGAGGTTTCAATGAGCATGAACTCTGAAGGTGCCCGCCGTTGGGCAGCTTTGACCAAGGCAAATGTCGGCAAGGCAATTGCTATCGTCTTGGATGGTGCCGTTTACTCTGCACCACGCGTCAATGGCGAGATTGACGGCGGAAACTCTGCCATCTCTGGAAACTTCACCATTGAAGATACGAAAGACTTGGCAAATACGCTGAAGTCTGGTCGTATGCCTGCTCCCGCACGTATCGTCCAGGAAGAGGTTGTAGGACCTACATTGGGAGCTCAGTCCATTCATGAGGGAATCGTTTCATTCGTGATCGCCTTAGTGCTGTTGGTGCTCTACATGCTTGTGATGTACAACGTCATTCCAGGATCTATTGCCGTTGGCGCTTTGGTTTGCAATGTCTTCTTCACCTTAGGAATATTAACGTCATTCCAGGCGGCATTGACCATGAGTGGTATTGCGGGTATGGTGCTTACACTGGGTACGGCTGTCGATGCTAACGTGCTGATCTACGAACGTATCAAGGAGGAGCTCCGAGCTGGAAAGGGAATGAAACAAGCCGTTGCCGCTGGTTACAGCAATGCCTTCTCTGCCATCTTCGACTCGAACGTAACCTCATTGATCACAGGTTTCATCCTGCTGATCTTTGGTACAGGGCCTATCCAAGGCTTTGCCACAACATGGATCATTGGTATCTTCTGCTCATTCTTCACAGCTGTCTTCCTGACACGTATCGTCTATGAGCACAAGCTCAACCATGACAAGTGGTTGCACCTGAAGTATTATACCAACATCTCTAAGAACTTGATGCAGGGCACTCACTTCCAGTTCATGTCTGCCTACAAGAAGACCTTTAGCTTGGCCATTGGGGCATTGATCGTCTTCTGCATCAGTTTTGCTGTGCGTGGACTCGATCAGAGTATCGACTTCACCGGTCTCGTTCTTGAATCTTGTCACATCGTAGATCTCTGTCAGTATGGACATTGCCACAATAGTCCCAATACCGGGGATGCACTTCAACAGCTCGTAGTTGTCCTTGTACCTGTCAAGCAAGGCGAGCTTACGCACCTCTCTTGTCGCAGTGAGCAACGTTGACCGCAGGGTTTCGACCTGCATAATGAGAAGGTCAAGGGACTTGCGTGTCGGTGAGAGCAGCGTGACGTCTTCCTTAAGCCATTTGATAAAAACCCGTGACCAGTGCGTGCCATGCTTTGCGAATCTTTTAGGCATCTCTACACCATTGCTATGGAGCATATGCTTGACTCGGGACTTGTAACCGCCGAGTTGCGTTTGGATTGTCTTTCTGATCCTTAACACAGAACGGTCGTCTATGTTCTCACGCTCACGGATGTATATCGGGCGTATCTCGTCCGCACGAAGTGAGCGGGCAAGTTTCAGCGCATCAACCTTGTCTGTCTTCATCAACTCCTCGTACTGGGTGGTGGGAACATCTGCCGCGTGTGTTACAACGCAGTCTATATTGTATTCCTTGAGGGCGTAGTAAGTGGAGAAGCCGCTGAAGCCCGACTCATAAACTGCATGGTATTCGCCATCTGGGAAATTTCTTCTCAAAAAGTCAAAGAGCACTTTTGCCGAGGATGCCTGAGAGTATCTCTTGGCAAATCCTGACTCGGTCAGCACTGCGACCTCCCAAGTTCTGGCGTGGACATCGATTCCTATAAAAATATTTTGTCCTTTGAAAGAAATTTTGTTCCTTTGCATATTGGTACGGTTTTAATTGTTATTGTGTATTGTTCTTTCATTTTGCAAAAATACAATCCAATTATTACCGTGCCAACTTTTTACTCATCTTTTTTAGATTTTCCTTTCATCGCATTGAGATATGCGAGGGTTCTCGAAGCGAAGCGGAGAGGTTCATCGCGTCTCTCAATGCGAAAAAATCTATACTCCGCAGGGTATCAATGAGCACACCGGTCGGTTCGCAGTTGCAAACATAGTAACTATTTTCCTTGAGTTATGGACCTCTCTAACCAATTATGAACAAGGCGGGTTACGGAAGAAGGATTC
>CAJLYG010000059.1 GCA_905210845.1 uncultured Prevotella sp. | reverse complement strand
TGTCAAAGGTTGACAAGAAAAGCACATCTTTTGCTAAATTCTCTCGAGAATTTATTGGACCACTTGTGCTTTTGCTTGGCAAAACATCTACTATAAGATCAAATTCTCGAGAGAATTTTGTATGATACCTTCGCTTTTCATATGTTTTCGTTAAGCCAAATGAGCAGAAGTAAGCTTGCTTATCACTGCCATGGCAAGAAAAGGTGCGTGAAAGCGAACCAAAGAAAATGCGGTACATGTATCGCTCAGTGACCAGTAAAAGGCAAAACGTTAAACCCGAACTTCACAGCCCGGGTATAACTACTTTTACGCAAAAAATATATTAATAGTAATAAAATAATAGGGAAATGCTACGACAATGCGTTTGTCTTTATGACATTTGCATTGCTACACCTATTCTTGACCAATGTTTCTTTTTCTTGGGTGGAAACGTCTCATCGTACTTCGTTTATGGATGTTATCCGCCCGTATCAACATGTCATCTCTATGCTTATGTCGTCAAATTCTTTAGCAAAGAAAAAATAATTTCTTTGGAAATGCAAGTCTTTCTTGATTTTTGTCCCTTATTGTTACAGAATTGGAAAAGATTGTTTCATGAACAGGAGGTCCTGAATTCAACAGGTGTCATTCCTGTGGCTTTTTTGAAAAACCTTGAGAAATAGGTTGGAGAACGAAATCCTAATGTCTTGCTGATATTCTCGATGGTAATATCTTTTTTGTCTTCCAATAGACTCTTTGCGTCGTCGATTAGAAAAGAGCGAATAACGGAGATACCTGTGGTGTGTCCTACACTTCGTGCCACGCGGACAAGATACCCGTTCGTAATGCACAACCGATCCGCATAGAAGGACAGGTTATGCTCTTGGCGATGATGCCTTTTTACCTCTTCAATGAATGCCTCATAGATATGTTGTGGTCGAGTGCGCATGTCAATTTTTTCTTCCTTGAAAAAGTGCATGTTCACGAACATGGTGAACAGCATTGTAAGATAGCCTGTCACCAAATCTGCCTTACAGTTTTCTTGGTAGGCAATCACATCCTTAAACAATCGGATGACCTTGACAAGGATCTCCTCTTCTTGGGGCAAAGTCCTGTAAATAGGATTCTTTGAGATATGGAAGCGGAAATGATTGGGTATTTTCGTTCCGATCTTCTTGATGAATTCTGGCGTGAGGCATATTGCCTGATAGGAGAAATCGTCTGAGATTTGATGGATGCCAATCTGTTCTCCGTATGGCAAGAAGGCAAATTCATTCTTCTTGAACGTGATCTCCTGCTTATGATAGGTGCCTTTCAGATATCCTTTGTCACAATGTATGATAAGGGAATGATGCAAGAGGGCGGGCTTGTCGAGCGGCTGTAATGTGACCTGATCGGAATAGATCAAGTCATAATCACCATTTTCAGCCTGGATGGCAGAGAAAACAGTCTCCAAGGGTAAGTTCTGGAGTATTTTCATGTGTCGGGATTAACATTTTGAGTTGTGACTGTCTCTATGTCCATTAGTCTCTTCTGAAGATATCACGCGTATAGACCTTCTCCTTGACATCATCAAGGCATGGATCATACCGGTTGGCGATGATGGCATGACATTGTTTCTTGAAAGTCTCGAGATCGTTAACGACCTTACTGCCAAAGAATGTGTCCCCGTCTTTTAGGGTAGGCTCATAGACAATGACGGTAGCACCTTTTGCCTTGATCCTTTTCATGACACCTTGTATGCTACTTTGCCTGAAGTTATCGGAGTTGCTTTTCATCGTCAGCCTGTACACGCCCACGATGCATGGATGTTCCATCTTCTCATTCCACCTGCCATTGGCAGTATAGTATCCCGCTTTCTCCAATACTCGGTTCGCAATGAAATCCTTTCTGGTGCGGTTGCTTTCTACAATGGCTTGGATCAGGTTTTCGGGTACGTCTGCATAATTGGCCAGCAATTGCTTCGTATCTTTTGGCAGGCAATATCCTCCGTATCCAAAGGACGGATTATTGTAGAAGGTGCCGATGCGCGGATCTAATCCCACACCATCAATAATGTCTTTGGTGTTGAGGCCTTTCATCTCTGCATAGGTATCCAGCTCGTTGAAATAGCTGACACGAAGTGCTAAATAAGTGTTGGCAAAAAGCTTGACTGCCTCTGCCTCTGTGAGTCCCATGAATAGTGTCGGTATGTCTTTTTTCACGGCACCCTCTTGGAGAAGTGCGGCAAAGGTATGGGCTGCCTGGTCTAAGCGCTTGTCTCCCTCTGGTCGACCCACGATGATGCGACTTGGATAAAGGTTGTCGTAAAGGGCTTTGCTTTCGCGTAAGAATTCCGGCGCAAAGATGATGTTGTCACATTGGTATTTCTTGCGGATACTTGCGGTGTATCCTACGGGTATCGTCGACTTGATAACCATGATGGCGTTAGGGTTGACCTTCTTTACCAGTTCAATCACCTCTTCTACATGGCTGGTATCAAAGTAGTTCTTGACAGGGTCATAGTTGGTGGGTGTGGCTATGACGACAAAGTCAGCATCCTGATAGGCAGAGGCGCCATCGAGAGTTGCTTCGAGGCAGAGGTCTTTCTCTGACAGATATTTCTCAATGTATTCATCTTGGATCGGAGATTGACGGTGATTGATCATATCTACTTTTTCAGGGATCACATCAACGGCTTTTACCTGATGATGTTGGCTGAGCAGAGTGGCAATGCTTAATCCTACGTAGCCTGTTCCTGCTACTGCTATTTTTATATCATGATTTATCATATCTATACCTTTTATATGTTTGTCTTTATGAGAGAGGGTTCAGAGGACTCATGTACCATTCCACAAGTCTTTGGATCCCTTCATGTAGTTCTATCTGTGGTCTATACCCAAATGCCTTCTCCATTTTCGAAGTGTCTGCATAGGTCTGATAGACATCCCCTTGCTGCATAGGCATGAATTCCTTTTTAGCCTCTTTGCCGCAAGCACATTCTATTTCGTGTATGAAATCCATCAAGGGAATCGGGTGGGAGCAACCTATATTATAGATTTGGGCAGGAACTTGATGGGGGCATTCACTTGCCACGGGCTGCTTGTCTATCACTTTGACTGTGCCCTCTACAATGTCATCAATGTAGGTGAAGTCGCGACTCAGGTTGCCATGGTTGAACACTTGGATGGGCTGACCGTCAAGAATGAGTTTGGTAAACTTGAACGGTGCCATGTCGGGACGCCCCCAAGGACCATAGACCGTGAAATATCTCAAACCAGTGGTGGCGAAGCCGTAGAGCTTGGAATAGGCATGCGCCATCAGCTCGTCACTTTTCTTGCTGGCTGCATAGAGGCTCACAGGACTGGTCACAATGTCGTCCTCGCTGAATGGCACTTTGGTGTTCATTCCATAGACACTGCTGGAGGAGGCATACACAAGGTATCCCACCTGATGATGGCGGCATGCTTCCAAAATATTGAGGAATCCATGTATGTTACTCTCTAAGTAAGCATAAGGATTGACAATGGAATAGCGTACGCCTGCTTGTGCGGCCAAGTTCATGACCTGATCGAATCGTTCTTCGTCGAAAAGGCGGTCGATAGCTTCCTTATCTGCGATATCCATGCGAATAAAGCGCCAACCATTACCAAAGAATTTCAGTCTCGCCTCTTTCAGACGGACGTCATAATAATCATTGAGATTATCAATCCCGACAACCTCGTCTCCCCGCTTGGTGAGCTCGTATGCTAATTTTGAGCCAATGAAACCTGCTGCTCCTGTAATAAGTATCTTCATTTTCTTATGGGCCGTTCTTAACCTCAATCGCCTGCAAAAGTAAGGAAAAATTATGATAACATCAAAAGTTTATGTTGTTATTTAGAAAAAATGACGTTAAATATTTGGTGCTTCTAAAAAAAACGATTACCTTTGCATCCGCATTCGCACAAGTATGTGCCGATATGGCTCAGTTGGTAGAGCAATTCATTCGTAATGAATAGGTCCTCGGTTCGAGTCCGAGTATCGGCTCCATATTTTCCTAAAACAGTGATTGCGGTAATAGCTCAGTTGGTAGAGCGTTGGCTTCCCAAGCCGAAGGTCGCGGGTCCGAGTCCCGTTTACCGCTCCAGATCTAACTTAGAACAAATCATGAAAAAACTGGTTATCCTCTTTATTTTGCTTTTGCTTGCATTGGTGGTTCCTGTCCAAGGACAGCGGGGTGAAGTTCCGAGCGCAAAAGGTTACTATACGCGTGTCTATCATGATCGAACTTTGAATAAGAAAGCCAAGAAATGGCTCAAAGGTGGGGAGTGGCGTAATGGATTCCAAGGAGCAGATCCTGATCCCAGCGTAAATGCGACAGAGTTCTATTTGCAATATCAGAAGAACCCAGGGCAATGGAAAGTGTTGTTCCAATGGCTGGCTCGAACCGACTTGTTGGCTTTGTCCAAAGGGAGGCACCCTATCGAGGGGTCTTCTTTGGTGGCGAGTGTGGAGGATGATGTGAATGGACCTTTAGAGAAACGGGGCAGTGAGAGCCATTATCATCATATCGACTTTCAATATGTTGTGAAGGGTGTGGAACGCTTTGGCATTTTAGACCATCTGACGAGTAAGCCGAATTGTAGTTACAAGCCAGATGCTATCCATTATGACTATGATGTCAAAAGGACAAAGTTCTTGGATAGTGATCCCAAGCATTTCTTTATCTTCTTCCCCGGTGACTGGCATATGGCCAAGGTCAACTCCCCGAAGACAAGTGACCAACACATTCGTGTCGTTGTCGTGAAAGTGGATTATAAGGACTAAGCTATTATTGTCCTGCTTTCTTACGGTCTTTCTCTTCAAAGGAGTTGAGCCAAGCATCAATCAGTTTCCGGGCGATGCTGAGTTTTTCGGGGATGGTTGGCAAATGTTGACGATGATACCATCCTCCATCTCGCAGTTCGCTTTGCTGGATCGTGATTTCCCCACTTACATAATCAGCGAAGAACCCCACCATCAGTCCACTTGGATAAGGCCATGGCTGACTTCCGAAGTATTTAAGATTGGTAATTGTCAGTCCCGTTTCCTCACGGACTTCACGATAGACTGCTTCTTCCAGGGTTTCTCCTGTCTCTACAAATCCAGCAACGAGTCCGTAGAAATTGCTTCGGAAGTTTTTCGCATGAACCAAGAGCACCTCGTCCCCTCTCTGGATCAGTACGATCACGGCTGTTGCAAGAGAAGGGAAGATTTCCTTTCCGCAGTTTGGGCATTTCTTGGAGATATCCGTGTTCATCTTCATGGGAGCTCCACAAACCCCGCAGTATTTGGTGTTGTGGTCCCAATAGAGGATCTCCTGACATTTGCCTGCTTTTAAGTAGAGCTCAAGAGGTAACTTGTAATAAGAGGAGCGCAATCCACACATCTCATATTGTGGGATGTCAGTGACAGGCTGGTCTATGTTGAATGTCATGACTTCCGTCCCATCCTCGAAAGGAGTGATTCGGTGGAAGTTGGTCCAAGGCTTTGTTTCTACGGGCGGTTCTTCACTAAAAGGGATGGTATAGCCACCACCGTTGGCAACCTTTTCTATCATCACGTCACCTTTGCAGAATACAAACCAATATTTCTTTTCCATTGCTTTTATTTCTCCATGATAGATTTCTGACTAAAGATCAAGGCTCTGTCCCGCGCAATTGCAGGACGTGCCCATTCGTCTGGTACAAATCTCCAGTTGTTATTGGGTTGTGGGTTGATGGTTCCGGCTTTTTCTATTTCTTCCATGAGATAGTAACGCTGGTCATGCTTGCTTTCGAAAACGATACGTTTCAGAATCTCATCATGGGGGATCCCAGCTCCTTTCGTCAGTAATTCACCTCCGCCATTGCCACGATAACTATTCATGGCTACCAGATACCATGCCTCTTCGTCAAATGGCTTTCCGTTGCTCATTTTCAGAATTTTGACTTTCTGGCCATTTGGTTTCGTGACATCCACTGTATAATCAATGCCTGCAGCACTGTCGAAATTGAACGTAAGGTTTTTAAAGCCATATCGTTGCATGTCTCCTTTCGCTTCCTCGTTTAGGAGCATGATATGGTCGTTAGGACTCTTCATCGTGTTTACCCACAGGTCATAGCTCATTTCCAAGTATTGGCGGATTTCCTTGCCTGTCATGCGAAGCATGTATACTTGGTTCTCATATTTATATAAGTTGAAGAGGTCGCTTACGTGCACGTCCCCTTGCTGGATACTTGCATCGAAGGATAATGGGGCATTAAAGGAAATGTCAGCCCCCGTGAGTTTCAACTGCATGTTATGGATGAAGTCGGTAAAGGCTGAACTTCCGAAGAAACAATCCCGGGTAGTAATCGTATGCTCGAAAGTTCCAATCTTACGGTTTACGAAGGCATTTACACTATCGATATTGGGTTGGAAATGCTGGATAAAATCCTTGTCAACCTCCAGCCCTGTGACATCAACGATCGTTCCCTTGACATCTTTGTGAGTCACCTTCCCGTCTTGAAGTTGAAGCGTGATGGTAGCATCGCTCACATGATAGGCATTGTTGGCTGGGTCGAGACATACGACATCCTTCCCCCATTTGTTCTTGATGACATCCTGATGGCAGGTATGGTCGTGCCCATAGAAAATAAGATCAAAGCCAGGTACCTCTTTGGCAACGTCCATCGACTCGTTTTCCTCATACCCTTCAGTCTTGATGCCTCCTTCCTTCCCAGAATGGAATAGTCCGACGATCACATCTGGATGCTCGTTTTCCTGAAGATAATGGACCCAATAGGACGCGGATTTAACGATATCGTCAAACCGGAGCCCTTTCCATAGACTTTCATTGAGCCAGTTGGGAATAGCAGGCGTGATCATTCCCAAGATAGCTATCTTCACTCCATCCCTCCTGAGAAGGGTATAAGGCTTGACATAGGGCTGACCTGTCTCGACATCCACGATATTGGCACCTACCATGGGGCATTTCACCTCCTTGAACCATTTGTCATATACGGGATGCCCGGTTTCAATATCATGGTTGCCCACAGCCTCCGCGTCATATTGCATGTAATTGATAATGGATGCAGCAATATTGGGTTGGTCGGTTTTCACGTAATTGTAGTAATAGCAAACGGGCTGTCCTTGGAGGATATCTCCATTGTCTACCAAGATCAGGTTCTTGCCATACGTTTGGCGGAGACCTTTAACATAGGTGACCACTCTTGCTAAGCTCCCTTTCTTGGGCTTTCGGTTGATGAAGTCGTAAGGGAAGAAACTACCATGGACATCACTGGTCTCTACTAATCTCAGTGTAACCGTCTTTGTCTTTGCCATTGCAGGAATATTCAAACAGAGCGCCGAGAGGAGCGCAACTATGAGTCTTTTCATCTTTATAATAATTTGATGCAAAGGTACAAAAAAATGTTGTCCGGCATACTTTTTGCTTGCTCTTTTCTTAAAATAGGAGGTAAAAATATGGCATTTATAGATTATTACAAGATTTTAGGAGTCGATAAAAATATCCCTCAGAAGGATGTTCGGAAGGCTTATCTGAAGCGTGCCAAGCAGTTCCATCCAGATCTTCATCCTGATGATCCTAAGGCAAAGGCAAAATTCCAAGCGCTGAATGAGGCTTTTGATGTCATCAATGACCCCGAGAAGCGTAAGAAATATGATCAGTACGGTGAGAAGTGGAAGGAGGCTGAGGCCTTTGAACAGGCAGGAGGCGGTGCCGGTGGACCGGAAGGGGCTACGTATCATTGGAGTTCCTCAGGTGGTGGGTCGCCTTTTGAAGGATTCGACTTTAGCCATTTCGGCAATGGCGGTAGTGGCTTCTCCGATTTCTTTGAGACTCTGTTTGGCTCTGGTTCTGGCTTTCATTCCTCAGGCACGTCAGGGCGTCGTTCCACGATGCGCCATAGTGGGGAGATGAATGCAAATGTCAATATTGACTTGTATACTGCTTTGTTGGGTGGCGACATTATCATTCAACTGAGTAATGGTCAGAAATTGAAATTGAAGATTAAACCGGAGACGCAAAATGGGACGAAGGTACGTCTGCGTGGCAAGGGGTATGACCGTGGGGATGGAACCTTTGGCGATCTCATCATTACCTATGTTGTGAAACTGCCTACTCATCTTACCGACCATCAGAAGCGATTGCTGATGGAGATGAAAGCAGACTCTGCATCATGAGGACGTGACGCTCGGGAATAAGATAAAGGGGATTGTAGTTTTCTGCTTACAATCCCCTTTGTTTTTTTATCTTGTCTGATGACAGGTCGTTATTGGATGATCTTGATCATATTAAAAGAAGTAATTTGACCATCAGGACCGACTTTCGCATTGATTTTATACTTAGCCTGTTTCTCTTTCGTTGGATCCGTGCGTTCTATGTCTTGTATAGCGGAGAAGTTAACTGTATATTCATATTCATCTTCGCCGACTTCTTTCTTATCAATTTTCATGTCATTGTTAAGATGCCAGTTCATGTTGGTGATGTCATCTTTGTATATCTTGTCCATGAAGGTGATCACATCAGCCCTTGTGGCATCGCTCTTGCCTAAGAAGGACGTCATGAAATTGCTGACCGTTGCCGTCAACTTGTTCTCATCCTTTGCGTTAATGGCTTGGAAGAAGCGACGGAAGATGGTGGTGATGGCGGCCTTCTCCTCAGGCTGGACGGTCTTGGCATTCAAGGCCTTGACCGCATCGTTTGCTTCATCCACATGGCTCCCGTTTTCATGTTCACTCAGATAGAGCTTATAGGCATCTAACGTGTTCTCTTGCGAGGCTTGAGCCCAGTCGAGGGAATCAATCTTGTTCTGAGCCTCAGCCTTATGTGGACTGTCTGGATGCTTGGCTAAATAATCCTCCAAAGCAGCTTTCGAACCGCTGACAACAGCATTGGTCCAGTCTTGGTCAATTTGCTTGAGCATGGCAATATGTGCCTCAATGGAGTCGCGGTGTTCCTCTGGGGCATCTGTATAAGTATCGAGATAGCTCTGCAGTACGGCAGGGTCGCTACTATTCATCGCGTATTCATAAGCTTCCCGCTCTTTGTCGTTTTTGGCATTGCTATAGAAATAAAAGCAAATGCCACAGACGATCAATGCCAAGATGAATGCAACGATGATGGCAGTATGACTTTTCTTTTTAGGTGACTGTGATTCTGGGTTCTGTTGGGCAGCTGTGGGGATAGGAGGGACAGGAGGCATCTCCGAACGACTGGTCTCATGGTTCATTGGCTCATAGCCCTGTTGGGGCTTAGTCGTAGCTTGGGACGATGGTTGTGGATGGACAGGGCGGGGTGAGAAGGCCTGCTGCTGCGCCTGTGTGGCTGTAGTTGTGGCATGATGACAGTTTGGGCACATCTCTTGGTCTTTGAAATATACCTCACCGCATTGTGGGCATCTGATCACCTTTCCAGCGATTTCAACCCCACATGAGGGACAAACAGGTGCTTTGTCACTAATCTGATGACCGCACTCGGGACATTTAATAATTGCCATAATTGATAAATTATATATTTCTTGTTTCTTTCTAAATCTGTTTCTCACTTGGGTGAGCGATATCTTCCGATGGGGTGGGCCTGTCACAAGGACAGCTTACGCATGACCTTTCCCCGCTATCGGTGCCTGAATCTAATCTCTCTCAGTTTATGCTTTCCCATAAACCTACTCTTGTCTACAAACCCGTTGATGCCATTGAGATGGCCTTTGCCGGTGTATTGCCACATGGTAATGTCACGTTCATCTGCCAAGATAGGCTCCTGCTTGGTATATTGGGCAATCATCAGATGGTAATTGTCGATCTTACCCAACAGATAATGGTCGTAGAAATTAGCGAAGGTATAGAGTAAAGGCTTCTGCTTGTATGCCTTCTCTATGAGCTTCAGGAATTTGAAGAGCGAATCGCAGAACTCTTCTGTTGAGAGCCCGCTTTTGGTCTCGATGTCCACCATGGGAATCAAGTCCTGGTCTCCCGGACGACACTGTGCCATAAAGTTTGCCAATTGCTTAGCCTGCTCAATCTTGGGTCGATAGAAATGGTAACTGCCCACCTTCAATCCATATCTGTGGGCCAAGTCGATGTTGGTCTCGTATTTGTCATCAATACGGTCCCCACCTTCCGTAGCCTTCAGATAGACATATTCCATTTTCGAGTTGTCACCTACGGTCTCCCAAAAGACATTGCCTTGATAATGGCTCAAGTCAATGCCATGGATATGTTGGCAGGTATCCTCGCATTGGATCTGATTACTTTGGGCATCGGCAGCCATGAAGGAAAATATGCTGATCAGTATGATGATAATTCGATTCATAGATGCAAAGATAATAAAAAAGGCGCGATGAGAAAGCGATTTTTACAAATATTTATACTATTCCTCTATTTCGGATAGGCTCCTCGTGAAGTTGTGTATGAAATTGCTGATCGTCTCCAAGGGCGCATATCCTATGTACCTCATGCTTCTCCTGAGGTTTTTGCGGAGGACGGTGGTATTGTTATGCACGAATCCGGATCGGCTTTGCCGAAAGTGCCATTCCTCTGCCGTGTCCATCGCTGTGTGGTTGATTGACCTTTCCAAGAGCTTTCTTGCGGCAGGCTCTTCTTCATGGACAAAAGGAATCTCTGCCTTCTCGAACTTAAATTTCTCCATGAGAATGCTTCCCTCTAATTGTGCCAAGCGTTGCAGATGAAGTGTTTTTAGCCATTTTTCAAGCTTGAGAAAGTCGACCTTATCCCCTTGATTGCGGAGGAAAGACCCTAATTTGATGATCCCTCTGAGCGGGAATCCTCTGTTGAGCATTCCGCTGACATTGCTGACGATGATGTTCAGGAGGTGGAGGGTGTCCATGGATGCGTCCATGGTATGGCGCTCGTTCTCTTGGATGTTCTTGAGTCGTCGTCCTAGGAAATAATTGGTCAAGACTGGTGGCTCCGCGTTGTCTTGCTCTTGTTCAGCGCATTTCGTGAGATTGTCGATGAATTCCTTGGGTATTTTCACTAAGGGATCGTACTGATGCCCCCTGGTTCCTTTCAAGGCGTATGAGGCCACGTTCTGTTCTTTGATGATCTGGAATAATCTGTTCCATTTATAGAGTGACATCGGCTCAAGGGGCCCATTCTCACGACCGAAGGCTCCTGTATGGAGTAGTGCAAAGAAGTTTTGCTGGATGATGTTCATAATCGTTTCCTCCAAATGGCTATCAATGATGTTTACAGGTCGGGTCAACTATACCGTTTAGGATATCGTGCTAAAATCGAGATCAAGGTGGCAATGCCGATACAGAGCGGATAGTAAAGATAGGGGAGAATCTGGATGGGATTCAACTTTGCCAGTCCTGCTGCCATGAGCAGTTGGGCCCCATAGGGGATGAGGCCTTGGAAACAACAGGAGACGGTATCAAGGATGCTGGCGCACTTCCGGTTGTCAACTCCATAGCGGTCACCGATTTGCTTGGCGATACCTCCGACGGTGATGATGGCAACCGTATTGTTGGCTGTACAGATATCGATCAGTCCGACAAGAATGCCAATGGTCAGCTCTGCACCTCGCTTGCCGTTGATGTGTACGATCATCTTTTGGATGATATAGTCAATGCCGCCATTCTCCCGGATAATTTCCAAAAGTCCTCCTGCCATCATGGTGATGATGATCAGCTCTCCCATCGATAGGATGCCGTCTCCCATCGCGCCGAACCAGCTATAGATGTCATAGGATCCGTCTATGATGCCGATGATGCCGGTAAGTGCCAGTCCTAAGGTGAGCACAGCCATCACGTTCATTCCGAAAACGGCTGTGATCAGTACTATGATATAAGGGATGACCTTGACCCAATTGACCGGGGGGATATTCGCAGGAGAGGGGATGTCGGCTCCTAAGAAAATATAGACGATGAGGATCACGGCGGCAGCAGGCATGACGATAAATGAGTTGACGCGGAACTTATCGCTCATCTTGCATTCTTGTGTGGTCGTTGCTGCTACGGTGGTGTCGGAGATAAAAGACAGGTTGTCGCCGAAGAAAGACCCTCCCACGACCACAGCCGTCATCAATGCGACATCAGATCCCGTGGAATGGGCTAAGCCTGCTGCAATAGGAGCCAGTGCGACAATCGTCCCGACACTGGTTCCTATGGATAGGGAAATGAAGCAAGCGGCGATGAAAAGACCAGCTAACAGCATGTTACCAGGTAGGATGCTCAATGTAGCATTGACCGTGGCGTCGATACTGCCCATTTGCTTGGCTGAGTTGGCAAAGGCTCCTGCCAACACGAAGATCCATAGCATCAGCATCATGTTGTCCGTACTTGCGCCCCTACTATAGGTCGTGATGCGCTTCGCTAAGGGCAGACCACCAGAGATCGTGATCGCATAGATACTCGATACCATGAACGCCACGGTGATAGGTACCTTGTAGAAGTCACCAGCAATGATGGAAGTGACCAAATAAAGCACGATAAACAATATCAGTGGGCTTAAAGCCAATATGCCTTTCTTGTTGCCAATCTTCTCCAAATCTTCTTCCTCTTGATGGTCTAACCGGTCAGAGTGTCACTCCATTCTTGAAAATGGAGATCTCCCGATAGCCGTTGATTTCATTTTTAGTCTTTTCTCCACTCGCGATGGCGATGATGCGATCAGTCAGCCTTTTGACAAGGTCTCCCATCTTGATTCCATCCAATAGCTGTCCTGCATTGAAGTCGATCCAATTGGGCTTTCTCTGAAAAAGTCCATCATTCGTGGATATCTTCATGGTGGGGACAAACGTGCCAAAGGGAGTGCCTCGACCTGTCGTGAAAAGTACGACCTGACATCCTGCAGCAGCCAGTGCCGTAGATGCCACGAGGTCATTGCCCGGCGCAGAGAGCAAGTTCAGTCCATGCGCCTTGAGCCTGTCCCCATACTCCAGGACACCACATACGGGCGCGCGCCCACATTTCTGCGTGCATCCTAAGGCTTTGTCCTCAAGGGTAGAGATTCCTCCTGCCTTATTGCCTGGCGACGGATTCTCCCCGACGGGTTCCCCATGGGAAAGGAAATATTCCTTAAAGTCATTGATCAACTGTACGGTTTCATGGAAGAGCTCAGGGGTCTGGCAACGGTTCATGAGGATGGTCTCTGCCCCAAACATTTCCGGTACCTCGGTGAGCACGGACGTTCCTCCTTGTGCAACCAGATAATCAGAGAACTCGCCTACCAAGGGATTGGCCGTTATCCCGCTGAATCCGTCAGATCCACCGCATTTCAGTCCGATGCGCAGATGGCTTAATGGCAGTTCCGTTCGTCGGTCGTTCTTGGCAATCGCATACAGTCCGCGGAGAATTTTCATGCCTTCTTCAAGTTCATCCCCTTTGACATCTTGGGTGACTAAGAGCTTGATCCGGTCTTTGTCATAATTCCCTAAGAGCTGCATGAACTTGTCGGGTTGGTTGTTCTCACATCCTAAGGACAGGACAAGCACGGCACCTGCATTGGGATGGAGTACGATGTCCCTCAATACTTTTCTGGTATTCTCATGATCTCCACTCAGTTGTGAGCAGCCATAGTTATGGTGCCAGGC
Organism: uncultured Prevotella sp.; assembly: GCA_905210845.1. Classification (GTDB taxonomy): domain Bacteria; phylum Bacteroidota; class Bacteroidia; order Bacteroidales; family Bacteroidaceae; genus Prevotella. Next base: position 1,802 of record CAJLYG010000059.1, on the reverse strand, counting down.
AAAGATCGCGTCAACCCCCTCGCCATGAGTTTCTGCCTTCAGCCTTTCTACCAGTTTCTCAGCAATGCCATTGACGCATCCCACGGTGGGGACGATCCATATTTCATTGCGGGTCCCTGCTTCTCCATTGGCGCGTTGATAGCCCATGAATGTCCTCTTTTCCAAGGGGATGTCCAGCTTTTCATGAACTGGCTGATACGCATAATCCAAGGTTCCTGACAGGTTTGTTTTCAGGTTGTTCTCGTTCACCCAATCTCCTGCCATGAGGTTGATCCTTGCATGCCCGATCGGGTAACCGTACTTGATGATGTTTTCGCCTTGGGTGGTATCCCTGATGAGCAACTTATGCCCTGCAGGGATATCCTGTCTTACTTCGATGGCTTTGCCATCTACTTCGATCCTTTCTCCCTTGTGCATGGGTCGCAGGCATACGACCACAGTGTCTTTGGGATTGATCTTGATTATTGATTGTGCCATTTGCAGATTAGTTTATATTTGAGTTCGTCTATAAAAATCTACGTTTTCCTTCATCAGGAGTTCTATGGACATGTAGTTGACGGGCTTGATTTCCGTCTTGAGGACGATAGCGCGGAACAATGCGTCCACGCAATAGTATCCCTGCATATAAGCATGTTGGGCGATGAGGAAAGAAATACTTCCTTGCTTTAGGCATTCCACATTCTTCCCTACCATGTCATAGCCCATGATCTGCACGTCCCGGCGATTGGAACGCAGCAAGAAGTCGCCCACGAGATGAGCCCTTGAGTTCAACGTGATGCATTGATGTACCAGTGGGTGCTTCGTGAAGAAGTCCTCCAGGATGAGGTCGTATTCTTCCCTTGTCTTGTCGAGAGGCAGGTTGACTTCCAAGATTTTGATTTCCGGGAAATGATCCTTCATGTAATGCCGGAAGCCTACCTCTCGGTTGGCCTGTTGCTTGCTCACCACTTTTCCGTTTTTCATCTGTTTCATGAGCATGACCTCTTTCTCTTTATATGCGATCATCATCAGGACTTTTGCGGCAAAATATCCGCTGCAAAAGGAGTCCTGCCCATAAAAGGTCAACGGCCTTAAGTCGGGCATGTAAGAGTCGAGCATGACAAACGGGATGTTTCGTTCGTGGAGCTTGTCCGTGAACTTGCGAGTGATTTCCAACTCGTAAGGGACGATGACGACCCCATCTGGGTTCGCATTCAGGCACCCCATATACGTGTCAATGTATGATTTTTCATTGAATCTTTCATAGAAGAGAATCTTAAGATGGATATGAAAGTCCCTTCTGTAGTCTTCAGCTTTTTTAGCTCCTTCCTCGATCTCTTCCCAATAAGCCTCTGAGTCGTGTTGAGGAAGAATCATGTAAAAAGTGTAGGACTTGTTGTAAGCAAGCGCACTCGCATACATGTTGGGCCTGTAGTTGATCTCTTGGAGAACCTTCTCTACTTTCGCCAAGGCACTCTTTGATACGTTCGGGCGTTTATGTAGTACCCTGTCTACTGTCCCTACTGACACACCGGCTTTTTCTGCGATGTCTTTGATTCTGATCTTGTCTGTCATACCTCGTTGTATATTTGGTGCAAACTTACATAAAATTTTTCAATTATGTGCCGGTTAGGTAAAAAAGTTGAGATAGCCTTGCATTTCTATGTGTTTACTTTGCTTTCATGATTCTCTTTAAAATGAATTATCATTGTCTTTAAAATGAATCTTCGTTCTTTTTAAAATGAATCATCATGCGTTCTAAATTGAATCTAAATTGAATGCAAATTCAATATTCGTGCGCGTACCTTATATCCGCGCGCGTA